>CAZKRK010000028.1:0-33778 GCA_964555035.1 uncultured Victivallales bacterium
AATGCGTTGCGAGTCATGGCGTCAACTGCGGAGCAGTTGAACTGCCGGATATGGGTTCACTGTCGCCGGGGACAGGAAAGCGGTTCAATGCAACAATATGGTGAGCAAGCTGCCGCAATGGTACGAGCGTCGTGTGTGGCACATTCGAGGTAAGGTTGGCTGGGGCTGTGATGTCACTCGCCTTTGGCGAACCGTCTTCCCCAAATCGGACCGGGGCAACCTTCAATCGACAACAATCTACCCTCCGGGCTTCGGCCGAATCGCCAGTGCCGAAGGCGCCGTGGCGATGCCGCCTCGCGATGTGCAGCGCAGCTCGGAGGGGAGCATGCGGCCGACGGCGAAAACTGAGTCGATGGTTTCGTCGAGAGGGATGGGATTGCGGTAGCCGCCGAGGATAAGGTCGGCGCAAGTGTAGGCCGAGGCGGCGGCTACGGCGTTGCGCGTGTGGCAGGGGATCTCGCACATGCCCTGGACCAGGTCGCAGGGCGAGCCCATCGTGTTCTGCAATGCGATCGCGGCAGCGTCGAGGCACTGCCGCACAGAGGCCTGCCCTGCTTCCGCGGCAGCGGCGGCGGCCATGGCGCCGGCGGCGCCGATTTCGACCTGGCAGCCGGCCACTTCCGCGGCAAAGGTCGCCCGGTTGGCGACGATCAGGCCGATCGCCCCCGCGGCGTAGAGCAGCAGGGCGATCCGCCGGCCGGACAGGCCCATGTCTTCCTCCAGGGTGTAGAGCACGCCGGGAATGACTCCGGCCGATCCGCCCGTCGGGGCGGCGCACACGACGCCGAAGCTGTTGCTGGTGTGCATCGCGGCCATGGCCCGCGCCGCCGCCCGGGTCGTCGGACCGCCGCCAATGATGCGTCCGTCCCGTTCCGCGGCAAGGACGGAACCCGCGCTCGGCTCGAGAAGCTGCATGCGGACGTTCGAGTCGTCCTGCCCGAGCTCCACCGAGGCGCGCATGACGGCATAGCGTTGCTGCATCTCTCCCAGCGCTTCTTCACGTGAAATTCCCAGCAGCCGCATCTCGTATTGCAGCGATGCCTCTCCCAGGGACCAACCGTGGTGTTCGGCCACGTCGATCAGTTCCGACGCGCTTTCAAAGAGCGGGTCGCCGGTTGGGACGGCATACACGGGAGAGGATGCGCGGACGTGCCCCGCCCCCGGAACCGACCGCAACGCGGCAAGACCGTCCTCGGACACGGCAGTGCCGAACGAGAGTTGGTGCATGGTGCGGTCCGCGACTGTCGTGGACCACGGGGCGGCGGTCGTGGGGGGCAGTGTGGCCGGGAGTGTGAGCTCCCCCTCTGCCGCTCTGTCCGCGACGACCAGAATCGTGTGGCATTTGCCGGTGATCGACACGTCGAAACCGTCCACTACGCACACCGCGAAGGTGCCGCCGCCGGTAGACTTGGCAACCGCCGCCAGTTCGCGTCCCTCTTTCCCCGTTAGCTGAACGCGGACGGCGTTGGGGTGATTGTCTTCCGGGATGGCCCCCGAACCGAAGTCAATCGAGATGCCGGCCTCCGCCGCGTGCTCAAGGGCGTTAGGAAAACGTGCATCGGTCAATTCCCACCCGAGTAGCGCCATCGCAAAGGCGCGGTCGACGCCCTGCTGGCGGTAGGTCTGCACGTACGAGCCGCCGGGGTCGAACGTGAAGCGCGCGGCGACGGGCGCCTCGCCGAGCAGCATGAGCAGCGTGCGGCCGATGTGGTGCGAACCGGCGGTGTGCGAACTGGACGGCCCGCGCATGATCGGTCCGAGAACGTCGTTGAGGATACTGTTGTACATGGGCAGATGAAAATCGCAGAATACTGGACCACGGGATTCGGGGCAATGTTGAACGACGATTTGTTTGCGGTTGGTGGGGTTCTTGGTGTAAGAAACGCAGTCTATGAAACGACGGGACTTTCTCCGAATGGGCGTTGCCGCCGGAACGGCGGCAAGTCTTCCCGCGATCGTGCCCCGGGCCGCCTTCGGTCAGGACGGCGTACTTCCGCCGAGTGAGCGGATCGCTCTCGGGTTTGTGGGCCTCGGCGGACACGGTGTTGGCGTCAACCTCAGCAGCTTTCTGCACCAGGAGGACGCGCAGGTGGTGGCGTTGTGCGACGTGGACGCAGAGCGGCTCGAGTCGGCGCGCCGGACCGCGGAACAGCACTATGCCGGGGAGGGGCGGACCGCCGGTTTCGCCACGACCGGCGACTGGCGCGAGCTCATCGCGCGCGACGACCTCGATGCCGTGGTAATCTCAACCCCGGACCACTGGCACGTGTTGCCTGCCGTGGCGGCGGCGCGCGCCGGAAAGGATGTGTTCTGCGAGAAACCACTCACGCTGACCATCCACGAAGGACGTGTGCTCAGCGACACGATGCGCCAGTACGGGCGCATTTTCCAGACCGCCAGCGAGAACCGCTCCAAGGGCAACTTCCTGCGCGCCTGCGAACTTGTCCGCAACGGCCGCATCGGCAAGCTGCACACCATTCGCACCGAGCTGCCGTCAAATAGCGCACTCAACGTCGGTCCGCTTGCGCACAGGCCCCAACCGGTGCCGAAACACTTCGACTACGACATGTGGCTGGGCCAGGCACCTGAAGCCCCCTACATGCCTGGGCGGTGTCACTACAATTTCAGATGGATTCTCGACTATTCGGGCGGCTACCTGACGGACTGGGGCGCGCATTTGAACGACATCGCCCAGTGGGGCAACGACAGCGAGATGACCGGACCAGTCAGCGTCGAAGGCCACGGTGTGTTTCCGCCCGACGGACTCTACAACACCGCGATCGCGTGGGAGATCCTCTACGAGTATGCAAACGGTGTAAGGCTGATCTGCAAGAACGGGAAGCCCAGCATCCGCTTCGAAGGCGACGCAGGATGGGTACAGGTCCCGGACTGGCCCGCCGCGGTGGAGGCGTCTTCAGACGAAATCCTCAGGTCGGCGATCGGACCCGACGAGCTGCGCCTGCGAACGTGCGAAGAGCGCGAGCAGCGCGACTTCCTGAACTGCATCAGGAGCCGCCAGCCAACCTATGCGCCCGCCGAGGTAGGGCACCGCACCGCCACCATCTGCCACATGGGCAACATCGCGATGCTGCTCGGACGCAAGTTGCGCTGGGACCCGGCCGGCGAGCGTTTCCTGAACGACGACCAGGCCAACGCCATGCGCTCGCGCGCCATGCGTCCGCCCTGGTCGCTGGAGACGGTGTGAGAAGGACAAACGGATTGACGATTGTCGATTTGACGAGTTTCATGAAGAGCCTGCCCCAGCGGACCGCGGCTTCCGTCACCGTCATGCTCGCGCTCTGCGTCCACGGCGCGCAGGCGAATCCCTTCTTTGCCATGGACACCGGCATCCGCGATGCCGCGCACACCACGCGCGAAAGCCAGGTGGAGATGGTCTCCGAACTGGGGTACGACGGAATCTCCCTGGGGTTGGGCAGTGTTGCCGACCTGTCTGAAACCGTCCGTCTGCTGGATGGGCAGGGATTGAAGCTGCATGCAGTCTACGTCACCGCGTCCATAGACGATGAGTTGCCGCGGAGACTTGCCGGCGCTATGCCCGTGCTGAAGGGACGCGGGGTGTGCATCTGGCTGGCGATGCAGAGCTCGTCGTGTGGCCCGTCCTCTCCCGCCGGCGACGTGCTGGCCGTCCCGCTGTTGCGGGAACTGGCCGGCGTGGCTGCGACCAACGGTGCGAGCGTGTCGCTCTATCCGCACGCCAACATGTGGCTGGAACGTGTCGAGGACGCTGTGCGCGTAGCAGAGAAAGTGGACCGCCCGAACGTCGGCGTCACCTTCAATCTCTGCCACTGGCTGAAGGTCTCGCCTGACCAGGATCTGGTCTCGCTCATCCGTAAGGCCGCGCCCCGCCTGACCATGGTCACGATTAACGGCGCCGACCGCGGCAAAGACTGGCGCCGGCTGATCCTGCCCCTCGACCGGGGAACTTACGATGTCGGACGTGTGCTCGAAGCTCTGCGCGATGTTGTCTACACGGGGCCGATCGGTTTCCAGGGGTACGGCATTGGCGGCGATGCGCACGGCAACCTGTCGCGGACGATGGACGCGTGGCAGCGGATGCGGAGAACGGAATCGGTCCGGCAGCGTGAGCTGATCGGACGGACGCTCGCGAGTGAGATAGCGACCTACCGGGCGGGTGACAGCCGAAGGGCCTTCACGATTGTCGAAACGCGTCTGCGCGATGCGCCGCCGGAGGGCCGCGAGATCGTCGAGGACCGGTTGCTCGACATACTCGCGGCACGCTATACGACCACGGATGCAAAGCGGGCCGTCATTCGCATTCTCGGTCGGTGGGGAGGTCCCCACCTCGCCCCTCGGGGGAGAGGTCGCTCCCGCGGCGCGGGAGCGGGTGAGGGGCGAGGACGCCGTGCCCGCCTGGTCTCGGCGCTTGTCCCCCTCCTGGACGACCCGGGCACATGCCACGCGGCACTCGAAGCGCTGCGCGGGCTCTCCTGCCCCGAATCGGCCGAAGCCCTGCGGCAGGCGCTGGAGCGGCTTCAGGGGAACGCGCTCATCGGTGCGATAAACGTAGTCGGAGAACAACGTGACACGTTCGCCGCGGACGTCCTTGCGAAACTTGCCCGCAACTCCGAGTCTGCCGTTGCCCGCGCGGCGATAGGCGCGTTGGGTGCCGTTGGCTCCGTGGAGACCGCCGCCATTCTCAGCGTTCTGAATACGCCGGAGAGCCTTGCCCGTACGCGTGCCTTGCTGAAGTGCGCGAACTGCCTGGCGATGGACGGCGCCGGTACTGACGCCCGGGAACTCTTCGCCGACGTATTCGCAAATGGGCGCACGACGGCGGTGCGTGTCGCGGCGCTGAGCGGTCTGGCCCGCACAGGAGATGCAAAGGCGGCCGAGACGGTCATTGGCGCCTTGGCCTCCGACAATCGCGAAATCTGCCGCGCAGCGGCCGGATTGCTTGCGGACCTGCGGGGGGCGGACGTTGGTCGGCTGGCGGCCGAGCGCTTGCCGTCGCTGCCGGAAGATGCGCAGATTGTCCTGATCGCCGGCCTGGCTCAGCGCCGTGACCGTAGCGTGGCGAAGGTTGTTGCGACGGCCGCGGCGAGCGATTCCGGTGTGATACGTCTGGCTGCTGTCAGAGCGCTGGGAAGCGTGGGCGGTGTCGCACAGATTCCGTTGCTCCTGCGGATGGCGTTGCAGGAAGGCGAGCTCGGCGAGGCGGCACGGGACAGCCTGTGTCGTCTGGACGCTCCGGGTGTTGGCACGGTCCTCCTGAAGGAGCTCGCGGACGGTTCCGCCGAGGGCCGCTCTGTCCTGATCGGGATCGTAGCCGATCGGCACATGGATGCCGCCGTGCCGGTACTGGTCCGTCTCGTTCGCGAGGGGCGCGCCGACGAACGATTAGCGGCCCTGGGCGCGATCCGAAGTCTCAGCACGTCCGCCGACTTCCTGGAGTTGGCCGGGCTCTTTCGTGTCGCCATGACCGAGGCCGAATGGTCACGTCTCGCCGGCATCTTGAAGAGAATCGTTTCGCGCCGGGGAGTCAGGAGTGCGGAGACCGAGGCGCTGATTCAGGTCCTGAACGACGCCGACCCGGGCGCGAAGCCGGCAGTCCTGGAGGTCATTGGGCGCGTTGGGGCGGATAGCGCACTCGACGGTGTCGAGAAGTGTCTGGCGAGTGAAGACGCGGAAGTCGGGAAGGCGGCCGTCCGCGTATTGGCCGATTGGCCAAACGCGAAACCGCTGTCGTTGCTACGGGAGGTGGCCCGCAACGAGACCGATGAGAGCACCGCGGTGCTCGCCTTGCGGGGCTACGTAGGCATGCTGGTGCGTCAGTTCCGTTCGGGCGACAAGGACGTCGTCTCGGCGTTGATGGAAGCCGCGGACGTTGCGCGTCGTCCCGAAGACAAGCGTTTTGTGGTGGAGGAGCTCGAAAGCCTGAGAGATATGGTGGCGGAGATTGACGGCTGTATCGGTGCGTGGGATTTGGCCGGTCCCTACATGGGTGTGGGGCGTTCCCTTCACGATACCGCGTTTCCTCCCGAGCGGAACGGTGGCGCCGAGTTGACGCAGTGGCAGCCGGTGGACGCGCTTGCCGGTCCTTTCACCAAGTTCCTGCGGCCCGGTGACGTCAATCTTGGCGCGATCGTCGGCGGCGACAATCGTGTGGCCTACGTGAGGACGCACGTCTTCTCGCCGGTAGACCGCGAGGCAGTTCTTGAGCTGGGTGCGGATGACGGTGTCAAGGTATGGCTCAACGGCGAACAGGTGTTCACGAGAATGTTCAGCAGCGCCCACCGTCGCGCCGCCGCCAGCGTTCCCGTCCGGCTCAAACAAGGCGACAACGTCCTGATGCTCAAGGTAACCCAACTGACCGGCGAATGGGGCGCCTCTGCTCGCATCCGGGAGTAGGGTGGGGCATGCCATTCCCGGGCGGGGATTTCAACCTCCGCCTGTCATCCCGCGGACGCCGTCGGCCCGCCCCTCACCCGGTCCTCCTGCGTCGGACCGATGGGGCTGTATCAAAAGGACACGGGCCGCTTGCGAGTGTCGGCGCGTAGTGCGCGCCAACCGGCCCACGCCACTCCGCGTCGATCCGCGTTGCGTCTCGGGCTGCGTGGCTCACTACGAGCGTGAAGCGCGTGCGTTGGGTTTGTAGTCAGGCTCGCAGTGAGCGGAGCGAACGGAGTGCCGTGGACCGGTCGGGGCGATACTGACAAGATCACACGTTCTCCGGCGTCGGGTGCTCCCAGTCGCCGCGGTAGGGGCGGGAGAGGCGGGCATTGGCTTCGGCGTCGTTGACCACGCACCCCGTCTTCGCATCCCATTCCAGGCTGCGACCCAGTTCCATGGAGAGGTTTGCCAGGATGCAGCAGGCGGTGGAGATGTGTCCCTCCTCGATGTCCGCGACCGGTCGTCTGCCTTGTCGGCGCGCTTCCAGGAAGTCCTGCATCTGCCGGCGTGTAGCAGGCGCGGCGAAGATCTCCGTGGGCTTATGCTCTTCGTCTTCCGGGTACTTCGCGCGTTCGTCCAGGTAGTCCGCGTGCACTGGCTCTCCTCCGCCCTTCGGAGTGAAGTCGTACTTGTGCACGCTCATCTTGAGCGTCCCCTTGTCGCCGTAGAGAGTGGCCCCCCACGGATATTCGGGGTCGCTCTTCAGCCCCCAGTTGCGCTGCGTCCATACGAGCTGCATGTCGCCGTAGTCGAAGAACGCCGTCTGCGTGTCGTGGGTGTTGATCCCCGAGTTAGGCGGGCGCATCCGGATGCCGCCGGCGGCCGAGATCCGCCTGGGCCAGCCGAGTCCAAGGAAGAAGCGCACGGCATCCAGGAAGTGCACGCACAGGTCGCCGGTCTGGCCGTTACCGAACTCGCGGTAGGCCCGCCAGCGACGGGGATGCGTCGAGGAGTTGTACTCGCGCCACGGCGCCGGTCCCACGTACATCTCCCAGTCGAGGTGGGCGGGAGGCTTCTCGCTGGGCGGCGCCTTGCGACGGCTGCCGAAGTAGCTGTAAATATCGACGTAGGCGATCTTGCCGAGCTTGCCGCTCTTGATGAAACGGTCACGCGCTTCCAGCAGGTGCGGCGTGCTGCGACGCTGCAGACCGACCTGCACGGTGCGCTTGTACTTCCGCGCGGCGGCCACCATGGCCTGGCCTTCGACAACGTCCCAACTGATCGGTTTCTGGACATAGACATCCGCGCCCGCCTTGCACGCTTCCACCATCGGCAGACAGTGCCAGTGGTCCGGCGTGCCGATCAGCACGACTTCCGGCTTCCGGTCTGCGAGCAGTTTGCGGTAGTCGCCGTACGTGGGCGGGACCTTCCCGGACGGCTGGCGTTGCGCCACCAGCTCGGCCGCCTCCTTGACCATGCGTTCGTCTACGTCGCATAGCCCGACGACTTCCACGGGCGCCACCTGCATCAGATGCAACAGGTCGCTCTTGCCGTACCACCCGGAGCCGATCAGCCCCACTCGCAACGGTTTCTCTCCCTCCGCTGCGTTTGCGGAACGAGACAAAGCAGCCACCGAGACTGCACCAATACCGGCTCTAAGAACGTCGCGTCGTTTCATAGGGCAAAGCACTCCTCTTCAGTTTCTGCGCGCAGTCTATGCCGGAAGATACCCCATTGTCAAAACTCGCAGCAATTCTCATTATGGCCACGCCTCCTGCGACCTTGTGTCGCAGGAGGCGTGGCCATAATGAGAATTGCTGCGAAACTCGAGCACGTGCTCCGACGTAACATCGCTTCGTCTCGACCATGTCGATCAACCACTCACGTTCACCCATTGCGAGACTGCTGCGCTATTTACGCCCAGGAGGACCGGTTTCTTGTGTTCACTCGTGGCGCAGCGCTTCGATCGGATCGAGCTGGGCGGCGCGGATGGCGGGGTAGAGGCCGAAGACGATGCCGATCGTCATGCTGATGCCCAGGGACAGCGCAATGCTGTACAGCGGCACAATTGTAGGCATCCCGGTCAGTTTTGTGATTACCCACGGGATGCTGACACCAACCAGTATCCCGATGAAACCGCCCAGCCCGGAAAGCACAACGGTTTCCACCAGGAACTGCGCGACGATCTGCCTGCGCTTGGCGCCGATCGCGCGGCGGATTCCGATCTCGCGCGTGCGCTCCGTTACCGAGGCCAGCATGATGTTCATAATGCCGATGCCGCCCACGAGCAGGCTGATGCCGGCAATGGAGCCGAGAACTACGTTGAACGTCCTTTTCGAAGCCTCCGCCTGGCGCAGAAGCGCCACGGGAATGCTGACGTGATAGTCATCCTTGGCGTGAAACCTCTGCAGCATCGCGGTGATGGCCGCTGCCGTTTCTTCGACGTGACGCATCGCGTCAACTTCGACGATGATCTTGTGCAGCTCGACCTTTTCCAGCAGGTGCGAGCCGGGAGTACGGATGTACAACGCCTCCCCGAACACCCCCCTGCAAACCGTCAAGGGCATGTAGACGTCCGTTTTCAGATCGGGCGTCTGTACGGCGCCGTCGGAGTCGTCGCTGCTGATGATGCCGACAACCCTGAAATAGTCGCCCCCCACGATCACGCCCTGCCCGAGTGTGTTCTCGTTGGCCAGCAGTTTCCTGGCCCCGTGTTCGGTCAGTACGCAGACCGCGCTGTGATGGTCTACATCTTCCCAGGTGAAGTAACGCCCCGCCAGCAGCGGGCGGCGGACGAGTTCGAACCAGTCGGGGGTCGTCCCGACGATCCGCAGAGGCAGGGTCTTCTCGCCCAGTCGCGCCGGTTTCCTGAAGATCTTGGCCGGAGCGGTTCGCGTCACGTGCTCATACGACTCTCTGATGCGCAACTCGTCGTCGTAGAGCAGTCCGTAGATGCTCATCGTGTGCCTGCTCACACGTTTCGAGCCCGCATCGTCCGCGGGCTTCTGGGACGATATCAGAATGTTGTTGCTGCCCAGCTTGCGAATCTGTGACATGGCCTCTTCGCTCGCGCCTTCGCCGACGGACAGCATCGCGATCACGCTGCCGACACCGAAGACAACCCCGAGGGAGGTCAGGATCGCGCGCCCCTTGTGCAGCATGATGTCCTTCAGCCCCAGCTTGATGTTGCGTATGACCCTCGAGTGCAGCATCAGACGTGGTCCTCGGTTCTCTCTACTACTCCGTCTACCATGTACAGGCAGTGATGCGCGCGCTGGGCGATGTCGCTTTCGTGCGTAATCATGATGACCGTCTTGCCCCTGTCGTTGAGCCTAACCAAGAGATCGAGGATCTGCTCGCCCGTCACCGTGTCGAGATTGCCCGTAGGCTCGTCGGCCAGGATAACAGTCGGGTCGTTGACCAGCGCCCGCGCAATGGCCACGCGCTGTTGCTGGCCGCCGGAGAGCTCCGTGGGCCTGTGGTCAATCCTATCGCCGAGACCGACAACTTCGGCTATCTCCGCGGCTCTCGCCTTGGCGCGATCGGAGGCGCGACCCTGGTAGAACATGGGAAGCTCTATGTTCTCGAGCACGGTCAACTGGGGAATCAGGTTGAAGCTCTGGAAGATGAACCCCATGTGTTCGAGGCGTATGTCGCTAAGCTCGTCGTCGCTCAGTCCGCTGACATCGCGTCCGTTCAGGAAGTAAGTGCCGGAGGTAGGGCGGTCAAGGCAGCCGATCAGGTTCATCATGGTACTCTTGCCCGATCCACTCGCGCCCATTATGGCCCAGAAACTGCCCTTCGTGAACGTTGCCGAAACGCCCGCCAGGGCGTGCACCTGCTCCTGGCCCATCCGGTAGGTCTTGCGGATGTCCCGCAGTCGTATCAGCTCGCCGTCAGACACAGCGTCACTCACCTGCGCCTCCCCGTGTCGGACTTGCCCCGTTCGGCCGTCTTGTCACTCCGTGGTCCGCGTCTGCCCGGTCGCCCGTTGCCTTTCTTGGCCGCTTCCTTCAGCGGCGGCGCCAGCATCACTCGATCGCCATCCGCCAAGCCGCCGAGCACGTGGATCATGACACCGTTGTCCAGGCCTGTCTCCACGGCTCGCCTCTCGAAGCGGTCCCCCTCCTTGACAAAGACGGTCGGCCCGTCGCCTACCTGGAGCACGCATTGAATCGGAACGAAGACGGCGCTGCCATGCTCTTCGATGACGATTTCCACGTGGCAGTTCATCCCCGGCCGCATTCTGTCGCTTGCGCTATCAAGCTCGATCTCGCAGTTGTAGACCTTGAGATCCGGGTTCAACCATGATTGGGTCGAATCGGGCAGGATCCCGATTTTGGCGATCTTGCCGTTGAACACCCGTCCCGGCAACGCGTCTACCGTAACCACGGCTGCCATGCCTTCGTGCAGCTTGGGTTTCGTGGCCTCCTGGATCGAGATGACGGCGAGCATGATGTCACTGGTCGGCATCTGGATCAGCCTGTGCATGGGGTGGACGTTCGCGCCGACTTCCATGCGTTCCCGGCTGTCGAAATGCCTGCGCCCGCCACCGCTGGTTCCGTGAACGACCATGCCGTCAGCCGGCGCATAGACCTTGCAGGCGGCCAGACGCTCTTCAGCCTTCTTGAGCTCCTTTCGGGCGCTGGCCAGCTCGGCCTGGACACTCAGCAGCTTGGCCTGCTGCCCGGTCAGTTCCGCTCGAGCCGTCCGCTGCGCACGGTCAAGAGCCATCTCCGCCTGCTTGACATTGGATTTGAGGGTCTCGACCTCCTGCGGGTGTGTGTACTTCACCAGCAGCTCGCGGTCGCTCTTCTTGATGCTGAGGTTGATGCGCTTCTGCTTGGTCGACAACTCGTCGGCCTTGAGTTCCTTGAGCGTGACAAAACCCTTGTCGTACAGTTTCTGCGACCAGGCCAGGTCCTCTTCTGCTCGCTCCAGATCCTCCTCCGCGATCGCGATGTTCGCATCGGCCGTTTCGAGACTCTGAGGATGTACGCCTTCCGTGAAGCGCTCCAGGTCCAGCTTGGCAAATTTGAGGTTGAGTTCCTCCTTTTCGATATTCGCCTGCATCTGGTTCTTGAGAATCTCGGTCGTCTCCTGCGCGGATGTCAGATCCGACTCGAGACGCTTCACGTTGAGCTCGTTGCTGTCGCGATCCGTCTCCAGCGCCGCACCGTCGAGCTCCACCAGGAGCTGGCCGTTCGTGACAACTACACCTTCATCCACCAGGTATAGGACCTTCAGCGAGCGCTCGGTCTCGTTCTTGAGCACGATTTCGTCCCTGTTCTTGAGCCTGCCGGATTCGGAGACGCTGATCGTCAAAGGCCCTCTCGCCACCGTGTAGAGCGGCTCCACGCCCTTGCCGGTGCCTCCTTTGCGGCAACCACCCAGGGCGGCAATCAACACGGCAAAGAGAACGACTCCCGCGGGCGCACCCCGTCTGTCTTTCTTACTCATCGTCTCGCCATAGTCCTTTCTCATCCACCTGAAGCAACTCAAGATCCTTGCGCAGTTGCAGCGTTGCGAGGTGATAGCTGACAACCGCGGAAATCAGCTTGTCCCGTGCCTCTACGAGGTCTTCCTGCGCTTCGAGCAGATCGCGGATCTTGATCTTCCCGGCCTGCAAAAAGAGGTCAGCGCTCTCGACACGCCTCTCGGCCAGTGCCACGGACTTCTGCTGAATGAAATACGTCTCTCTCAATTCCTCGATCTTCCGCGCCGCACCGCGCAGTTCCTGCTTCACGCTGTCTTCCTTGGCCTCGATCGAACGCTCTGCCTTTCGCAACGCGATCACGCTCTTGCGGAAAGCCGCCCGCTCCTCGGTCTTGTCCCACGGCAGGTCCAGCTTCAGAACCGCGTTGTAGCTCAAGCCGTCGCCGAAACTGACCTCCCCTTCATCCGTGCCGCCGCTGACCGTGGTCCGCCGCGTGGATCCCGAAAGCTCAAGTTTCATGTCAGGGTCGAGCGCATCCTCCGCGATCTTCACGGCGCGTTTCGCGTCTTCGTAACGGTAACGAACCGCAATCAGGTCCAGCCGGTCGGAGAGTGCCGTCAAAACGTACTCGCCGGCTTCCCGCTCGGCGTCGGCCGCGGACACGGTCGGCTTTGCGCTCAACGTATCCATGGTCTCATCCGACACAGCCGCCAGATCCGACGAATCGAGTTCGATCCTCGCATCTACCGGAATGCCGAGCTTCACTTTGAACGCATCAAGCTGTGTCTCCAGCCGCTGTTTCAACGACACCAGGCCGTTGCTGGCCTGGAGTTCGTTCTGGGCGGCCTGGTCGACCTCGGTCTGGGACGTGCGCCCCGCCTGGGCCATGGCCTCGACGCGTTCCCGGGTGGCCACGATGCTGCGGTAGTTCGCCTCGGCGTTCTGGATCTGCTTCTCCAGTTCCAGCGTGCGCAGATAGTCCCCCGCCACGTCCAGGGCGAAGGTCTTCTTGAAGCGCTCAAAGTCCCATATGGCGTAAATGACGTTCCGTTCGGCCTGGGTCAGCGGCTCCCGCGCGATGCGTCTGCCCGCGCCTCGAAGCAGCGGAATGGACACCGTGGCGTCGGCCAGGACGCCAAACGTCGACGACTTGTCCATCGTGAGAAGCCTGACGAGATCAAGGCCGAGCTTGGAGCTCAGGGTCGCACCCGTCTCAAGCTTGCGCGTGATACCGGCATCCGCGTCCCCCGTGGCGCCGCGGGTGGCGTCGTCGCCGCCGCCCGATCCGGACAGCAGGGCCGAAATCAACCCTGAATAGGAATTCCTGAAAGCGGCGCGAGACAGGTCCAGATCGAGCGCCGTCGAGAAGACCTTCTCCTTCTCCTCTTGATACTCGCGACTGCTGCGCGCCGCGAACTGCAAGGCATCCAGCAGTGACACCTTCAGCGGCTCACTCGACCCGAACAGCTCATTCGTGGTCACACCGGAGACGTGCCCCGGCAGTTCCTGGGAAATCATCAGCCGGCGGCGCAGAGAGTCCGCCGGTTCCTCGATCGTGAACGGCTCCGTGCGTCCCAACGCTTCCTGCTGGGACTCGTTGACGATCCGCGCCGCGGCGCCATCGGCCCGTTTCCGGTGAGAGTCGGGCGACGTGCAGCCTGACGCGATCAGGGCTACGGCAACCAGTGGCGCCAATGGGTGGACGCGATGAGCGGTCATGGCAGAACAAGATAGCGCTATTACGCCACGTGTCAATTGTGGCCCACTGCAATTACAGCAATGACCACGCCCCCCGCGACCTGTCATTCTCGCGTTCCAACGCGCGCAGTTTCGCCTTCGCGTCCAGAGAGGAACCGCGGCTGCTGCGCAACTGTCGCCTCAACCGGGCCATCTCCTCCCGCTGGTCGGCCAGATCCATCTGCTGTCCCAGGTCTCCAAGAAGTAGATACCTTCCCCATCCCATTTTGCACTCCTTCCTGCTGCGTCAGTGCGGCATGCGCCTCGCCGAGCTGCGTCGGAATGTCGATCTTCTGCGGGCACTTGTCCAGGCACTCGCCGCACTCGCCGCATGAATCGGCCTGCAGGGCGCCCTCTTTCATGTTCTCGCGCCACCTGGCGTAGTTGGCCCGGGAGTGGTCCCAAAGCCCGTAGACACGGGCTTCGTTGTAGAGTTTGAAGACCCGCGGGATGTCGACGCCCTTTGGACACGGCTTGCAGTAGCCGCAGCCGGTGCAGTACAGGTTCGCCATGCCTGCCAGCCGTTCGAGCTGCCGATCGATGGCAGCCTTGTCGTCGGTGCTCAGCGGGGTGGTGTCCGACGCGACTGCCAGGTTTTCGACGACGTGCTCCATCGTGCTCATGCCGGACAGCGCGATCGTAACGTTCGGGTTCGCCAGCACGAAACGAAGCGCAAGCTCGGGAACTCGATTCACGTCCGCGACCATCTCCGACAGGACCTCGCTGGAAGACCCGAGGCGACCGCCGCCTACCGGTCCCATGACCACGACGCCCACGTTCTTCTCGTGGGCGTAGGCAATCCCGTCCTCCAGCCGGCGGTCGAGCAGGTTGTACTGCAGCGTGATGACTTCGTAGATGCCGCTGTCCACCACGGCCCTCAGCGCGTCGTTGTTGTCGTGAAACGACGTGCAGATGTGTCGGATCATCCCCTGGTCCCTGGCCTTCTGCAACCATCCGGCGATGCGGGGCCTGACGTTGTTCTCCAGATCGTTCTTGTTGACCCCGTGGGTGTTGTAGATGTCAATGCGATCGGTCTGCAGACGCTCCAGGCTGTTCTCGAGGTTCTGCCACCACTCCTTTTCATCCTCGCCGAAATAGTGGTTCTTGGTCGAGAGCACGACCCTGTCACGCCACCCCTTGAGGGCTTCGCCCACGACCCACTGGCTGTCCTCGCCTGTGCCCTGACGGCCGGGGCGGCAACGCCCCCAAACCGAAATCTGAGTACGCTGAAATGGCAGTTTGCCGAGGCCATCTGGCGCTCACTTTTGACACGCGGAAGATGAACGGCCGCAAGCAGAAGGCAACCAGGATCTACATCGACGGCAAGTCCGTGCCGACCGAGGGAGACTTCACGATTCTGCCCGACGACAGCGACACCGACGTGCAGATCGGCCACTTCTATCCCAACGCATACAGCAGGTACTTCAAGGGACTGGTTGATGACGCACGAATCTATGCCGTGCCTCTCGACCCCCCTCAGATCGAAGCGATCTGGAAGTCGCCGCCATCTTACGAGATGGTCGGAAACTGAGTGCATGGGAATGACACCGTGCCGGCAGCGGTAGCCCCGGAGGGGCGACATAGTGAAGTCTGGGGTGGAGCGTAGCGCAACCCCAGGACACCGGCGCAAGCATGGAAACAAGCCCCGGAGGGGCGGCATAGGCGGCACGAAGACGTATGCCGCCACGCACAGCCCAGCGGTCGAACCAGGCGCATATGTCGCCCCTGCGGGGCTCACCGGGTTTGCCGACTGCCGGACCCGGGTCCGGCAGGTTCCTCGATCGACGTGACGGACTGCGCCCGCGCCGGGTCCAGTCGGACGTGTTCCGGTACTTCGACACCATCACGGGAGACATGTCGCTGCTGGACGAAAGGCGGCCCATAACACTCGGCCGGTCCTGATTATGGAGCAGTTTCAGCGGAAGGAGCAGACCGTCCCCGTGCGGTAGCGCTCGTGTGCGCCGATGTCGTAGGCAGAACCGCCGGGGATGGCGTGGCCGTAGTAGTCTCGCGAGCCGGGATTGGTTCCAAGCAGCACCCCTACGTCGAGGCCGGCGTCTATCATGGGGGACCGTAGCTGCAGTCGATACGCGCTCAGCGTGGACAGCCTGTACGGGTCTCCGATCGTGCCGCCGTGACCAGGCTGCTCGAGCAGCGGGTCGGCCGCTACCCCGACCGGGGTCGAGTTCTCCATCTCCTGACCCGACGCCGCACGCCACGCAGCCAGCGATGCGTGACCGGCCACGCTGAACACACCCATCGCCCCGTAACCGTTGCCCTGGAACAGGGCCACGCCCGTGGTCGGATTTCCGCTGACCAGCGCCATGTCGTTGGATGTGACGAGCAGGTTGTTGCACAGACGCGTGCCGGTCTGCCCGCTGGTATTCTGAAACCTGACGGCCGGACCCACATCGCTGTAGACCGTGTTGCCGTACACGAGCGTGTCCTGAATGCCACCGCTCGATCCTGACGACCAGAAGTGGATTCCCCCGTAGCCGTCTTGCCGGCGTCCGTCGTTCTGGCTGATGTTGTAGCGAACGGTGTTGTCGGCGAACGAGCGCGCGCCGGAGTACTGCGCCAGCAGGTAGCCCGCACCGTCGTTGTCGTGGGAATAGCAGTACTGGATCATGCAGTCCTGGCAACCGCCGTCCAGGTCGAAGCCGCCGCCGTCGGCGTTGACCGCCTTGTTGCTGTATGCTTCGCACAACTGGATTGTCACGCGCGTACTCTGGTACGTCCAGATGCCGACCGGCCCGCCCACGGTGACGCAGCGCCGGCCGTTGCCGTAGGCCGCGCACTCTTCAATGAGGCCGTCGATTACGGCCCCGAGCACAATGCCGCTGCCCGTGTGACTTCCCGCCGCGGGATCGCCCAGGTTGCCGTGCGCGCTGCAGCCGCGCACGACAACGTTCGAATTGGCCGTGGCGTACTGGCCGTAGAGACTGATTCCCCCCGTCCTGTTGGAGCAACTCACGCAGTCCTCGATCGACACGTCCCTGAACCCTGAGCTCACGCCTCCCCATCCGCCAATAACGAGACCGTTCTTGCCGAATCCACTGAACTCGCACCCGTCGAACTGCAGCAAGGCATGCCCGGTGTCGTCGGCATAGGCGTTGACGCCGTCATTGGCATGGACGTCCATCCCGGAACCGACAAAACGGATACTCTCGAAGCGGAGCCCGGCGGTGTTGTAGATGTAGCAGGCCACGCTGCCGTTGTCGGGCGCCTGTATGCAGGCCCGGTTGGCGGCGGGCGATGTCAGCACGATCGGGTTCGCCGCCGTGCCGCCCGACCCCGGGGCGAAGTACACGCTTTCGGAGAACGTCGCTCCCCCTTCGAGGTGTAGAGTGTCTCCCGCGGACAGTTGTCCAATCGCGTGAGAGACGGTCTGCCACGGTTGGCCTGCCGACCCGTTGCCGGTGGCGTCGTCACCCGACGGGCTGACGTAGTACTCAGCCGCCGGCGTCGGAAACGCCCACAGGACGACCGCTACCGCGACAAGAAACCGCTTCGCGTGTTGTGCCGATGCCTTGATGGGGTGTCGCATACAGGTATCATACTCTGAACGCACCAACATATCAATGGGACAAGACGCTCCATTTTCCCTCCCCGGCCGCGGGTGCCGAATCATGGGCGTCAGGTTCTGCGAAAACGCGCGGCGAGGTTATAGGAGAGCGGACCAAGGCTCAGACGGAAATCGAGCGCTCGCAGGCGGCGCAGGAACGCATAGCGGGCCGTCACCAGCGGGCGCCGAAAAAAGACCTCCAGCACCTTTTCTACAAGGTACGTCAGCGGCCACAGCAGCAGCCCGCCGTATGCGACCTGCTCCAGCTCGGCCCGCTCCCCCACGAGCTCACGCAGTTGCCGCAGGCTGTAGTGCCTGTGTTTGACGAAACGGAACCCCTCGTAGAACGTGCGGCGCGTGCCATCGTCGTGGCGTCCCTTGGGAATGCGCAACTTGCTCAGCAACCAGACGAAACGGTTGACGACGTTGTCGCCGTCAAGAAAAGCAAAGGGGCCACGATTGGGGACGGTAATGACAAACATCCCACCCGCTCGCAACACGCGCAGGGCTTCGTCGACCGCCGCGCGGTCGTCATCCATGTGCTCCAGCACCTCGGACATGACAACAACGTCGAACGTTGCGTCCGCAAACGGGAGCTGCTCGCCGGGGGCGCAGACGAACTCGACAGCGCGGAACTCACGTGCGCCGAACTCGATCTGCCGCCGGCTGTGGTCGGCGCCGGTCACGCTCCCGGCTTTGTGGCATAACCACTGCGTGAATACGCCGTTGCCGCAACCGATATCGAGCACGCTGCCGGTCCCGTCGGGCACCCAGTCGTAGACCAGCCTGTAGCGGTCCATCAGTTCCGTTCTGTAAATGATGGGCGTCGACATCCGTAGTTTCTCCACGTAGTGCCTTGAGCGCGCGCGACCGCCGCGGAACACACGACGTCGATCAGCGCGCCTTCAGTGGGCCGGATTTGCAATCCGGCCGGGAGACAGGAGAGCATGTTCTCGCGAGTGAGCAGCCCCTGGTCAACCCACTCTCCGTTCACGCTCCCCACTCTCTCGGCCGGATTGCAAATCCGGCCCACGTGTTGCCGTCACACAACTACTCGTCCGCCGGCTCCGGACCTGCATCCTGGTCCGCGTCGCTTGTGCCAAAATCCGTCAGGTCCTCGTCGTAGGCCCAATTCTCGTCGAACAGCCCGGCTGCGAGGAAGCGGTTGATCCCGAGACCGGGGATCGTCTCGTCCGTGTAGACCGCGAAATCGGGGATAAGATCGAACCGGTGGTTCTTGCTGCGCCCCTGTCCCCAGGGCACGCCCGAGTACACGAGGACGTAGCGGTACGGGGCGCGCGGATTGGGATAGGTCAGAAGAACGCCAAGCCCGTCCTGCTCGATGACCTTTCCGTCGGGGAACGTCACCCCCTTGCGCGACAGTTCAAGGGGCAGCTTGTCGGCGATTCGACCCAACGCGGAGTTGTTCTCGGGCAATCCAACCAGGACGAGACCGTACCTGGCCTCGTCTCGGGGCGTCAGGTCAGAGTCGCGAATGCTCCTGGTTCTTCCTTCGGCGTAGCCGTTCCAGTCGGACGTGAACTGAGCGGCCAGGCGGCTGTTTGCCTCTGTCTCCTCGGCCGTGCCGGCCGTGCCGACGACCACCAGGAAGGGATAGTTGAACACGTCCGATGCCGGTCCGCAAACGCCGGTCGACTTGGCGCTCGGGAAACCGGTGCCGGCCTTGGTTCCCGGCAACCGCATGAAGGCGCTGCCCAACGGGCCGAGCGCGAAGTTCGTGCGAACGGCGCCATTCCAGGCGATCCGGAACGTCCCGTTCGTGCCGGCCCATTCCGCGGGCGGCGTCAGCCTGACGCTTTTGACGTTCTCCGTTTTCAGGCTGAGCGTGCCGTCAGCTTCGCGGCGGCCGTCGAACGACATCGGGCGTCCCCACTCGAGCACCTCCCACGCCCGAGCCCAGTAGGCGCCCGGAAAACGGAGCGAGTAGCTCCGGTAGCGGAAGCGATCCGGCATGCGTTGACGTTTCCTGGGGAGCAGTTCCTCCAGTACCCGCTCCCAGCACTTGGCTTTGAAATACATGTGATGACCATACTGGTCCGGGTCAGGGTCCATCTGAAATTTGTGCTCGATTCCAAGCGCGCTCAGCTTGTCGGCCATTCCCTGACCGTGGGCAATGCCGAGAAAGCAGTTTGGCGACTGCTGACTGTACGAGTAGAGGCATTGCGCGTTCTGAGCCAATTCCTGCGGGCTGTGCATGGCCATGATCCATTCGACGTGCCGGGGCAGCTCGGACCGTGCGGGATACCGAAAGAACTCGTGCCAGAACCGGAACCAGTCGGTCTGGGCGCTGACCGGCGCCACTCCCGCAAAGAGGTCCGGGTAGTGCAGGGCAATCTGCCACGCGCCGGCCCCGCCCATGGAAACACCGGTCAGATACACGCGGTCGGGGTCGACGGGATAGAACTTGAGCATTTCCGCGATCACGCGCAACACGTCGACCTCGCCGACGAACTGAAAATCCGTGTTGGTGCGCCCGTGCGGCGCCACGAGGAAAACGCCGCGCGAGCGGCATAGCTCCGCGAGACTGTCGATCGGATACCACGGGTTCGTGCGCGACGTGTCAGGTACCCATCCGTGCAGAAAGACGACCAGCGGGCGGCGCTGCCCGGCCGGAGGGGCCGCCGGACAGGCAACCCAGTACGGTTGGGCCGAGAAGTCGTTGCGCGCGAAGTAGGCATGCTCGAACAACCCGTTCGGGAGTGTGACCCTGGCCGGCCCGCCCGGGGTCGTCACCTCCACGAGCTTCTCCGCAAGGGCCACGACATTGGATGCCGCACCGGGGGAACTGTACCCGCCGGTCAGGTAGTCGGCAGCCCGCAGCTCGTGCAGCTCGGCCAGCGCTATGTAGGTCTCACGCAGCGACGGCGTCGCCACGGGAGCGGCGCCGGGTCGCATCCAGCGTTCGAGTTTCGCTTTTTCTACCGTGATCCTCGCGTGCAGATCCCGTCGCCGGGCGTCGAGGCTTTCGTCCGGACGACCGGCGACGGTCGCGGTCGCAAACGCCGCCGCGGCGCAAACGATTGTGTGAGTCCATTTCATGGCGAGCGGCGCCTATACTCCCGTTTCGCCGCCGGCTTGTCAACTTCCGGCCATCTTCTCATTGCCAACACGCGCGCTGCTCGCGTACAGTATCGGTTCGAGTATCCCCATTCAACCCACGCGCATAATTGCTTATGAACACCTCGCACAGCTTGACTCTCCTTGCCCTGGTGTTTGCGGCTCCTGTGTTCGGCGCGTCCGCTCCCGCGGCGATGCTCTTCTCCGTGGACGCTGAAAAGGAGCAGGAAGGCAAGCCGACCCTCGCGATCGATACGGTGTTTCCCGGCACCCAGACCGTCTCGTTCGTTTCCTCCACATCGCTATGGGCCAACGTCGGCAGCCTGGCCTTCGACTTGATCTGGCCCGCGGACGCTCCCAGCAACGCGCAGGCCATGGTCTACGTCAGCGACTGGGACTACCTCTGGTTCCAGCATGATATACCCGGACGCCTCGAGCCCGGCAGCACCAACCGAATCCGCATCAACCTGCGTCCGGAGAGCACGGACTGGAGGGCCTGCGGACACTACAGCCGGTGGAACCTGCGCGCCATGATGAAACCCAGGGAATTCGGGCTGCGCGTCTTCGCCGACGATCCTTTCAAAGGAGCTTTCACGCTACGCAACGGAGACCTCTCGCCGCGCCGGGAAGCCGGGCCGCCCACGATCCGCAATGTACGCGCCAACACCGGCAGGCTGGCCTGCTATGATAAGTTCGAGGTGCTGTTCGAGCTCCCCGAACGACATCTGAACCCATTCGATCCCGACGAAATCGACGTGCGCGTCAAGTTCAAGACTCCCTCGGGAGACACGGCAACCGTCGCGGCCTTCTACAAGCGCGACTTCTACCGCGAAGGTACGCCGTCGGGCGAGCACTTCGTGCCGCAGGGCGGTCCGCTCTGGTGCGCGCGATTCACACCCACCGTCCCGGGCAAGCATGTCTACACCATCATGGCCGACGACGGCTGGGGCGACGCCGACTGGGGGCCGGGCGTCCTGACGGCCACGCCGCCCAGGCTCCCGGGCTTCGTGAAGGTGTCCGCGCGAGATCCCCGGTTCCTCGAATTCAGCAACGGCGAAGCGTACAACCCCGTGGGGCACAACGTCCGCTCGCCCTTTGACGTCCGCATGGACGCCGCGTTTCCATGGCGACAACGCTGGGTGCGCAGCAGCTCAGTCTACGAACACTACCTCGCGCGCATGGCGGAGGCGGGCGAAAACTGGACCGAAGTGTGGTCCGCCGCATGGTCGCTGGGTCTGGAGTGGGCGGACACCTATCCCTGGCACCACGGCATCGGACAGTACAACATGCGTAACGCCTGGGAGATGGACCGCGTGCTCGAACTGGCCGAACACCACGGCATCTACGTCAACTTCGTCGTACACAACCACGGCAAGTTCAGCAACTACTGGGACCCCGAGTGGCACGAAAACCCCTTTAACGTCAAGATGGGCGGGTATCTGACAAAGCCGGAAGAGTACTTCACCGACCCGCGGGCCGTGCGTTCTTTCCGCAACCTGATGCGCTACATCATCGCCCGCTGGGGATACAGCACGCACATCTTCGCGTGGCAGCTGTGGAGCGAGCTGGACCTGGTCGGCCTCCAGAAAGGCTGGACCGACCTGGAGAATACGTTCCTCGCGCGCCAGGAAACCGTCGACTGGCACCGGCAGATGGGACGCGCTATCCAGCGCATGGATCCCTACGACCACATGATCTCCACTCACGTCGCCTTGACCTACGCGCGCCAGAACCCCAAGGTCACGGCCCTGCCGGAGTTGTCCCTCTCCTGCGTCGACGCCTACTATTACACGTCCGATCCGACCGACATTATCGCCCTGCTCCGGAAGACTGCCGTCAACGGGAACTCGTACGGCAAGCCGATCCTGGCGACCGAGTTCGGCGGGTCGCCCCACGCGGCTCCCGTGGGCCAGCTGCACGACTGCCTGCACGCCGGCCTGTGGTCATCGGTCGCCTTGACGCTGGCCGGTTCTCCCATGTTCTGGTGGTGGCAGATTGTGGAGGAAGAAGATCTCTACGGCGAATTCGCCGCCCTGAGCCGCTACATGAAAGGGGAAGACCGCCGCGATCCAACCCTTAAAACCGCTCCCCTGCAAGTGCGCCTCAAGACCGCGGCTACGTCGCGCTTCGCGGCGCTGTCCCTCAAAAACGATACACGCGGATACGGCTGGCTCTATGACGTCCAGGGGTTCAGCGGCATACGCAGCCGGCGCGGGGCTTCCGGCAAGAACCTCTCCATCGTCGTCCCCGACGTGGCGCCCGACGCAACCTTCGCGGTGGAGTTCTGGGATACGAGCATCGGCGCAGCCGTAAGGCATGCCCGGCTCAAAGCCGTCGACGGCATACTCAAGATCCCGTTCCCCCCCTTCCGCCGCGACATCGCTTTCAAGTTCCGGGCGGTTGACTAGAGGGAGACTTCAACTCCTGCCTGTCATCCCGAGGGCAGCGGAGCGGAGTCGAGGGATCTCGAGAACGGCCAAACAGGTCCGGCGTGGTTGCCGACTCCCGAGATCCCTCGACTCCGCTCCGCTGCGCTCGGGATGACAGGGCCGGGTTGCGGTTTCACTGCCGAATTGTCCAAGACGCCACGCGCCCAGGAGCCCTCTTGTCCTGGCTTGGGCGTTGACTTGACGAGACGCTTCCCATTAGATTGCCCAACATGAACGCCAACGGTGTCGTAGTCAGGAAAATCGAGATCGTGGACAACGAGACCCTGGCGGGCATCCTGGCCGGACATCTGGATGACTTCGACAGATTCATTGCCGAGGTACGCAGCTATGCCGAACGCGAACCTGAAACAACTGAGTGAGTACCTGACCGCTCGGGCTCCGCCTAACCGTCCTGCCTCCTTCGCCAGGCTACGGCGGGCCAAGGGAGAACGGTTCTACGTTACCAACAGACTGTCGGCCGTCATTTCCCGCGGGACGGGCAGCCCCAGCAGCTCCAGTACGGTCGGTGCGATGTCCGACAGCTTGCCTTCCTCGATCAGCTGTTTGCCCGGCGCGTCTTTGGCAACGTAGATCAGGTCTACCGGATTGACCGTGTGACTGGTCTTGGGTGCGTCGCGCTTATGGTCGATCATCTCCTCGGCGTTGCCGTGGTCGGCCGTGATCAGGATGTGTGCGTCGCGCTCCAGGAAGAACGCAACCACGCGGCCGACGCATTCGTCCACGACTTCGATGGCGTGGCGCGCGGCGTCAAAATCGCCCGTGTGCCCGACCATGTCTCCGTTGGCAAAGTTGATTGCAACGAAGTCGTACGACTCCTCCCCGCATATCGCGAGCAGCCGGTCGGTTACGTTGTACGCTTCCATCGCCGGATTGCTGGCAAAGGTGGCCGGGTCAAGTTCGCTGGTCACCTCCACCTGTTTCTCGCCCGGGAACGGGTCGGTCGATTTGCCGTTGAAGAAGCTGGTCACGTGGCGGAACTTCTGGGTCTCGGCGATGCGAAGCTGCTTGAGTCCCGCCGCGGAGATTACCTCGCCCAGCAGATTGCCGAGACCGCCGCCCGAGTCGATCGGCTCCATCAGGTAGTTGGGAAACTCGTTGTAGTAGCGCGTCAATCCCATGTAGACCACCCGCGGCCGGCGCGCCGGCTCGCCCGCATAGTCCTCGGCCACAAAGGCCTTGGACAACTGAATCGCCCGGTCCTGGCGGTAGTTAGTGTGCAACACGGAATCGCCGTCCCGCACGCCGTCGTAATCGCCGACGATATGGGGCGGAACGTACTCGTCGAACATGTCGACGTCGTCCGGAGTCTTGTCGTTCTCGTACGAGGCGCGAATCGCTTCTTCGGCTACAGTGCAGGGGCGTCCCACCGCGTCGACGATGCACGCGAACGCCCGGTCGGTCAGGGCCCAGTTCTCGGAACGATCCATGGCATAGTAGCGTCCCATGAGCGTGCCGACGCGGCAGTTGCCGGCCTCGGCCATCACGTCGGCGAGGTCGGCCATGTAGCCCGGCGAGCTCTTGGGCGGCGTGTCCCTGCCGTCGAGAAACGCGTGTACGACGATCTCGCCCTCGGCATATTCCGACCGCGCCCGCCTCAGCATCTGGAAGAGATGGTCCTGGTGGGCGTGAACGCCTTCGTCCTGAATCAACCCCATCAGGTGCAGCCGCGACCGGTTCTCACGCCAGTTGTGCATCAGGCGGCGCCAGTTCTCCTGGTCGAAGAAGACGCCTCCCTTCAGCGAATCGTCGATGCGTTTCAGTTCCTGGATCACGATGCGCCCGGCGCCCATGTTCAGGTGGCCGACTTCGCTCGATCCCTGGAACCCACCCGGCAGTCCGACGGCTTCGCCCGAGCACTGCAACATCGTCCGGGGGTACGCGGCGCAGTAGCCGTCGACATTGGGCGTATCGGCCGCCAGCACCGCGTTGCCGTCCGCGATGTCACTCATCCCCCAACCGTCACGCACTATCAAAACAACAGGTCGCCTGCTCATGATTCTCTCCTAGTCTGTTCTCTGTTCGCGCAACCAGCCCCCATCCGACAACGGGCTACGGTCGCGAAACGCCGGCCAATTCAACCTGGAGACGGCGGTCCTCCGCCGTTACGGGCAAGAGCTGAGTGCAAATGAAAACAGAAATGAACGGAGTTCTTTCCCTGTTTCGCCAAGTGCACTCACCTTTGCTCGTAACGGCGGAGGACCGCCGTCTCCAGGGGCTTTTCGAGCAAGGTCCAATCACTGCCCGCCCGCCTCACGGCACCCAGCGATACTGCAGCCGCGGCGCGGCCTGCAACGCCTGCCGGATGTCGGGGAAGTGCGTCCACGCCCGCAGCAGTGCCGAAAGCGAAAAGGCCTGCTCGTAGCGGTACACCTTGACGTCGCTCACCCGCAGCAGCTCGGCCGTACGCGTGACCGCGTCGTCCCAGTATCCCACCTCGTCGATAAGCTCGTGCTCCAGCGCCTGTCCCGCCGTGAAGACCTTGCCGTCCGCCAGCAGTCTCACCTCCTCGTCCGGCAACCCACGGCCCTCGGCCACGATTCCCACGAAGCGCGAGTACATGTCGTCTATGATCGACTGCAGCAACTGCCGCTGCTCTTCCGTCATGTCCCGGAAGGGATTCAGCAGATCTTTGTTTTCGGCCGACTTGATCGTTACGTCCTTGATGCCGATCTTCTGGGCCAGCTCCTTCACGTTGAGCGATTGCATGAGGACGCCGATTGACCCCGTAATGCTCGTGGGACGGGCAACAATGTGGTCGGCAGCCATTGCCAGGTAGTACGCGCCCGAGGCGGCAACGTCGCCAAAGACGGCCACGACCTTGCGGTTCTTTCCGGCCGCCTTGAAATCGAGCAGCGCCCGGTAGATCATATCGCTCGCCGTTACGCCGCCCCCGCCGCTGTCGATGTCCAGAATGATAGCGTGCACGTCCTCGTCGAGTGTCGCGCGCCGAATGCTGCGCAACGCGCTCATGGCCGACCCGGCCTGGCTCGAGAACAAACCGCCCCCTTCCACCAGAAAGATCGGGCCCCGGACGGCGATGCGGACGATCTTTGTGTCCCCGGAACCGGCCGACCAGACCTCTTCCAGCTCGGGATACTCGTCTACGCCGTACTCGCGATCTTCATCGACAAAACCGGTGCCACCGACGCCCACGGCAGCCAACCCGAGCACGACGATGCACAGCACAAAGAGCGCAACCGTCTGCAAGCCGATAATGAACCAAAGACACCCGCTACGTGACCTTCGCTCGTCTCCCATCACAAATCTCCTTTTTCACTCACAACGTAGTCCATGCACAAGAGTCACGAGTATCTCCCGAAAGCAGGGTGGACTTCAACCTAGAACTTGACGGCGGTTGTGGTTAACCGGTTACGGTCTTACTCGACTCGCTTACTCGATCGGCCGTGGTCATCGACTAAGCAGGTGGTCTAGTGTAACCGAGTAAGTGTGCGAGTAAGTGTAGGACTAAGAGTTTTTTCATCGTTCTTTATGAGACTTTTGACAGTTCCTTCGCTGCTCCAATCGCGTGGCTACACGCGCGCATATCGCGCCAGCTTGCCTCGCAATACCTCTGCCAGACGCGGTTTGTCCTCGGGATAGATCGAGATCAGCCGTTTGCCCTCTTGTTGATAGAGCTTCTTCTTTTTCAACATGCCGATCTTGTAGTCGATCGTGTTCATGCCCCAGTACTCCACATACGCGTCGAGCTCCGGGAGGTAGAAGTCGGGTCTGATCGCGTAGCCGTTCAGAATTCGATAGCGTTCGTCGTAGCGGTACGCGATGCCTTGTTCGTGCAGCCAGTTGGCGATCAACCGCTCGCCATCGGACTGCACGAGCGTGCCGTCGCGAACCTGGATGTGCTTCTGCAACTCCACTTTCGTGTCGAAATTGCGGCGTTCCAGGTAGACTTCGTCGAAACAGCGATCGCAGAACGTCCGCTGAAAAGCGTGCTGGCTGCGGGCGTACTCGTCTGCGTCCACCTGTACGTTGCAGCGTTTGCAGACGTGAACGGTTTGCTGCTCGGCCAAACGCATGGCCTCGCGAATGGACTTGCCGGCGCGCAGGACACTACGCTTGACATAGTCCTTCTCCGTCGGATTGCGGTACAGATCCCGCAAATCGGGAAGCGCGGACGATGCGTGAGCGCCAAATGCGCCGAGAGCTTTGGCGGTATATTGCCGCACCTGCGGATGGACGTCGCCCAGCAAGGGTGTGAGCGTACCGACGGCGCTACCACTCGGCACGATTCCGGCCAGCTTGCCGAGGGCCGAGGCTGCCAGCCTGCGAACGAGGGGGGATTCGGAGCGGGTCAGTTCGGCAAGTTCCTGAAAGGCGCCGGGGTCAGCGTTCTCGCCAAGCGTTTTGGCTCTTGCTGCGAGTTTGCGTTCGTTGGAGGTGTTCACAAAGCTGTTCTCCTGCCAAGACAACTTGTTCCACGTGTGGCCACGTTCCACTGCATTCCTGCGCTCGGCCGTCGTAGCAAGTCGACCAGACGCAGCGAAGACGGCTCCACTACATGTTGGACCAAACCTCTCATGCCGGGGTGTCTCCGAACTTCTTCAGCTTCAACGCACCTTGTCCTTATTCCTCCCCCTTCGCCTCGTCCCATAGCGCGTCCATTTCGGCCAGGGTGGCGTCTTCGATTTTGCGGTCCTGGGCGGCCAGGCGGTCTTCGACGGTGCGGAAGCGGGAGATGAATTTGGCGACCGTACGGTCGAGGGCGAGCTCGGCGTTGATCTTGAGAAAGCGGCTGAGGTTGACGACGGCGAAGAGGAGATCGCCGACCTCTTCTTCGACATGGGCGTCGTCCCCTTCGGCAATCGCTTCGCGGATTTCGCCGAGCTCCTCTTCGATTTTGGCCATGACGTCGTCGACCTCGTCCCAGTCGAAACCGACCCGGGCGGCACGGGACTGGATGCGCTGGGAGCGCTGTAGGGAAGGCATGTGACGGGGCACGCCGTCAAGCACGGAGCTACGCTCCTGCTTCTCGTCGACCTTGATCCGTTCCCAGTTGCGAAGGACTTCGGCCGAACCCGACACTTCCCGCGATGCGAACACGTGGGGATGGCGGCGCACGAGTTTGTCCGCCAGGCGCACTGCCACGTCGTCGAACGTGAAATCGCCCTGCTCGGAGCGGATCTGGGCCTGGAGCAGTACCTGCAGGAGCACGTCGCCCAGCTCCTCGGCGTGATGCTCGGCATCGCCGTTGTCGATGGCGTCAATGAGCTCGTAGCACTCCTCGATCAGGAAGGGCTTGAGAGTTGCGAGGGTCTGTTCGCGGTCCCAGGGGCATCCTCCGGGACCGCGCAGCCGCTGCACGACAGCCAGCAGCCTGGCGATGCCGGAAGTGGCTGCTTCCTCAGGCACCGCTGCCGCCTTCCCCGCCGGTTGCGCGTTCTTCAGCCAGACGCTTGGAGGCCCTGACGGCGCAGAAGTCGCGTCCGCACATGGAGCAGAAGTCGTCGTCATCGCTGCCGGAGTCTTTGGCACGCAGGTAGCGGCGGCGGGCCTCGTCGCCGTCCAGGGCGAGCTCGAACTGCCGTTCCCAGTCGAAAGCGCGTCGGGCGCGGGACATCTCGTCGTCCACGTCGCGCGCGCCGGGCAGACCGCGGGCAACGTCGGCGGCATGGGCGGCAATCCGGTAGGCGACGATGCCGTGGCGCACGTCGTCGCAGTCGGGCAGTCCCAGGTGCTCGGCCGGCGTCACGTAGCACAGCAGGGATGCGCCGTGAAAGGCCGCCGCGGTCGCGCCAATGCTGGAGGTGATGTGGTCGTAGCCGGGAGCAATGTCGGTAACGACCGGTCCCAACACATAGAAGGGGGCCTCGTCGCACACCTTGGCCTCGCGCTCCATGTTCATCCGGATCTGGCTAAACGGCACGTGGCCCGGGCCTTCGACCATGACCTGTGCGCCGCGTTCGCGGCAACGCCGAACGAGCTCGCCCAGTACGTCCAGTTCCGCGAACTGGGCCGCATCGGAGGCGTCGGCCAGGCAGCCGGGACGCAATCCGTCGCCCAACGACACGGTCACGTCGTGGGCGGCGCAGATCTCCATGGTTTCGTCCCAGCGTTCGTAGAGCGGATTCTCGGCGCCGTTGTTCTCCATCCACTCGGCCAGGATTGCACCGCCGCGGCTGGCAATGCCCATCAGGCGTTCGACCGCCATGCCCACGTGAGCGTGAAGCAGACCGGCGTGCAGGGTCATGAAGTCCACACCCTGCTCGGCCTGTTCGCGGATCACTTCCAACAGCAGGTCGCCCGAGAGCCCGTCGATGCGTCCGCCGGCGCGCGAGAAGGCCTCGTAGATCGGCACCGTGCCGAACGGGGCCGGACATTCGGCCAGCATTGCTTTGCGCAACTCGGCCAGGTCCTCCCCGACGCTCAAGTCCATGATGAAGTCCGCGCCTGCATCCAGCGCCACGTGCAGTTTGGCGATTTCTTCCTCAGTTGACGAACGCGTGGGCGAGCGGCCGATGTTGGCATTCACTTTGGTCCTGAACTGCCGTCCGACCACCATCGGGACCAGCGACGCATGCGCGGGATTGGCGGGGATCACGGCCCGGCCGCGGGCGATCTCTTCGCGGACGGTTTCGGCGGCCACGCGCTCGGTCTCGGCACACGCTGTCATTTCGCGCGTCACGCGAGCACAAAGGGCATCCTGTAGCTGGGTGCTCATAGGCTCCATGTCCTGTCGATTCGAACAGAGAAACGAAACAGGCTCGCCTCCGGGCGAGCCCGCTCCCTACGTCGTCGTGCCTGACTGCTCTCGCCGTCAGCCCGTTCCGTCACGCTTTCAGGATGGCGACGATCTCTTCGATAGCCGCGGAGTTCAGCTCGTCGACAACGGTGCGGGCGCCGCCGAAGTCCTGAAATGCCGTAAACCGATCGGGCACCACGACGCAGCGCATACCGGCCGAAAGGGCGGCCTTGCAGGATGCTGAGCTCGTGGTCAGAACAACGGCCTGTGAGGCAGAGACGTCGACTTGTTTTGCGAGCTTGAGCCATGCATCGGCGGTGGGCGCCAGTCTGCTGTCGTCGCTCATCGCCAGGATCTCGCCGCCGGCGTCGATCAGACCGACCTGTCCGGCAAGGGCTTGCGCCTGGTCTTCAGGGAGACAGCTCAATGCGCCCAGCGCCAGCCCTTGGCTGGCGGCAGCGTCAAGCAGCGCTTTCATGCCGGGGAGGATCTCCGGGGCGTCTTCGGCAAACGCCCGGCTCATCTCACTCGCCAACGCATCCACGAGTCTGTCCGCGGAAGAGGCGGAGCCGCCACCCTGTGCGGCGATACTAAGCACGGCCTGCTTCAGCGGTGCGTTCAGGCAG
Organism: uncultured Victivallales bacterium; assembly: GCA_964555035.1. Taxonomy (GTDB): domain Bacteria; phylum Verrucomicrobiota; class Kiritimatiellia; order UBA8416; family CAYOBW01; genus CAZKRK01. Next base: position 29,963 of record CAZKRK010000028.1, read on the forward strand.
TACCGCGAGAACGCCACCTGGTCAAAGTCGACGCCGCGGTCTCCAAGGATTTTCTCCATCATGCCGTAGACGATCTTGCGACCGCTGACCGCGGTATTTTCCAGTTCAAAAAGGACGGCCCCGTTGACGGGCGCCGCTGCCTGCTCCTCACTCTTCGCTGCTGTTGCCATAGGAATTCAGTCAACCTCCACATCTCGTTGCTCAAGAACCTGCAGATAAAAGCACGTTCGAACGCATCCGTCAACAAAACCGTAACCCTTACCGTGAGCACAGCGAGCGCAAGCTCCCCGGCAGCTCGGCGACGATGTCACCGGCAATGGTGCCGAGCTGACCACCGCGCAGGGCCGCCACGTCTCCGGCTCGTCCATGCACGTACGTGCCCATGCGCGCCGCGTCGAACGGTGAGACCCCCTGGCAGAGCAAGGCCCCGATCACGCCGCTCAACACGTCGCCGGAGCCGGCCGTGGCCATGCCGGGGTTGCCGGTGAGGTTGAGTTGAAGCGGGTGGTCCTTGTGGGCCACCAGCGTACCGGCCCCTTTCAGCACGACTGTAGCGGTCGTCCCGCGGGCAGCCTTCAGCGCCATCTCTTCACGACTGGCCTGGATTTCATCCGTACGGCAGGCGAGAACACGCGCCAGCTCGCCCGGGTGTGGCGTCATGACCACCTCGCACGCCGAGCCCCTGATGACATTGACACGACCGGCGCTCACATTCAGGGCGTCCGCGTCCACGACCACCGGTACGCGGGCGGAACCGAGAACCTTCTCGACGACGCGGCGCGACTGCTCGTGGGTTGTCATGCCGGGTCCGATCACGACGGCGTCGAAACTGTTTACCTTCCAGGCCCAACGGTCCAGGCACTCTTCGCTCAAGGAGCCGGTTTCCGTTTCGGGAGCAGCCTGCACCATGGCTTCGGGAACGCAGCTTGCCACCGAGGTCGCGACGCTGGTCGGCGTGATGACGGTAACGAGTCCCGCGCCCGAACGCAGCGCGCCCATGGCCGCCAGGGCCGGAGCGCCGGGAAATCCGCGGGCTCCGCCGACAATCAGCAGGTGTCCGTACGTGCCCTTGTGAGAACACCGTTTGCGCCGACCCAGTATGCCGTGCTCCAGGTCGCGGAACGTGATGAGTTCCAGCGGGGATTCGTCGTCGCGGGCCAGGCTGTCGGGAATGCCGATGTCGATGACTTCAACGCTGCCGACATATTCGCGGGCCGCTTCGGCCACGAGACCGCCTTTGGGGTAGCCCATCGTCACGCTCACGTCCGCCAGGACGGTTTCACCGGCAGCTTGCCCCGTGTCCGAATCCAGTCCTGAAGGAATATCGATGGCCACTACGTACGCGCGTTGTCCGACCGTATTGATGAAACGGATCGCGCCGGCAGCCGGCCCGCGCGCTTCGCCCTTGATTCCCGTTCCCAGGACGCCGTCGATTACCACGCCTTCGGACGGTCGGACGTAGGACGGCAGGGCTTCCCAGTCCTCAAGGGTCGGCAACTCGTGCAGCGTAACGCCGCCGGCGCTCATCCGCCCGAGATGCGTCAGGGCGTCGCCGCTGACGGCGCTCTTTGCGGCCGTCAGCCAGACCTCAACCGGTATGCCTTCCTCATGCAGAACGCGCGCCGCCACAAAAGCGTCGCCCCCGTTGTTGCCGCGGCCGGCAACGACATGCACGGGACAACCGCGCAGTCCGGCGAGGTCGATCGTGTCCAGCGCAACCGAGGCGACTCCCTGCCCGGCGCGCTCCATGAGGATCTCTCCGGGTATGCCGCAAGACTCGATCGTCTGCAAGTCAAGCTCGCGCATGCGCGCCGTGGACAGGACCTTCATGCCGCGCTCCCCTCGCCGCCCCCGTACCGCGCCAGGGCCTGCAGCATGTCGCGTACGGCAGTTTCGAGTCCCACGAACACGGCGTGGGCCACGATGCTGTGACCGATGTTGAGCGTATCCAGATGGGGCATGCGCATGATGTCGGATATGTTGTCGAGGGTGATTCCGTGACCGGCGTTGACCTGTAATCCCAATGCGTGACCGTGCCGCGCACCGTCGATCAACCTCCGTAACTCGCGTTCGGCCTCCTCACCGCGCGCGTCGCAGTACGTGCCTGTGTGCAACTCAACGCAGGGCGCTCCCACCTCGGCCGCGGCGTCGAGCTGCTCGGCGTCCGGGTCGATGAAGAGACTGACCACGATTCCCGCTGCGCTCAACCGGGCCACGGTTTCGCGCAACGCGTCCCGGTGGCCGACTACGTCGAGTCCGCCCTCGGTGGTCAGTTCCATGCGTTTTTCCGGCACAATGCACGCTTCGTCCGGGCGGACATCGACGGCGATTTCGACGATCTCGGCGCTGTTGGCCATTTCCAGGTTCAGGCGGGTCGTCAGTCTCTTTCGCAATGCGTAGACATCGCCGTCCTGAATGTGGCGCCTGTCTTCGCGCAGGTGAACGGTTATGCCCGCCGCGCCGGCCTTCTCGCACAGCTCGGCCGCGCGGAGGACGTCGGGATAATCCACGCCCCGGGCCTGCCTCAGGGTGGCGACGTGATCGATGTTCACGCCCAGCTTCAACGATTCTGCTCTCATACTTGTCTCCCAGCCGGTAAAAGTATCTCAATCGCGCGCCGCAGGAAAAGCAAAACATCACAAAAGCCTTGAAATTCAAGCCGAACAACCGCATAACTCCGGTTTCTGTTTTTTGTCGGAGCAGTCTTATTGTTTGAGAAGAAAGTGTCTCTACTATGGAAAAAGAGCAAAACTCCCGGGAAGAAGCCGCTCACCCCGAGCATCATGGCGACGAGCTGGCGGCGCTGAGGGATTTCATCGAGAAACACGGCATGACGATTCTGGTCGTCTTGTGCGTGGCGATCGCTGCAGTAACCAGTATGCACGTCTACACGGGACGTAAGCGCGGCAAGGCGCTCAGGGCAGTGTCTGAGCTGGTCGGTGCGCGTACGATTCCCGCGCTGGAAAGCGTCGAAGGTTCATACGGAGGCACACCGGCCGGCCGGCTCGCCACCCTGCGTCTGGCCAAGGAGCACTACAATGCCGGCAGCTATGACCTGGCCCTGGGCAAGTACGATGAGTTTGCCAAAGGGAATCCAGATCACGAGTTCGTGTCAGTGGCGGTCGTCGGCAGGCTGCATTGCCTCGAGGCATCCGGCCAACTGGAGCAGGCTCTGGAGGGATTCGCGAATTTCGCGTCGGCCAATACCAATCACTTCCTTACGCCCCAGGTGGTCTTTGCCAGGGCGCGCTGCCTGGAACAGCTTGGCCGCCTTGACGAGGCCAGGATCGTCCTTGAAGACTTCATGGCCGCCGAGGAAGACGAAGAACTGCAAAGCATGGTTGAGGACCTGCTCGACAACGTCAACCGTAAGATCAATCAGAAGCAGGCCGGCATCACCACCCTGGCCGTGCCACCGGCCCTGGCCCTTCCGCCGGTAGCGCCCACGCCGATCGACGTGCCGCCCGTCATGCCTGTGCCGATGCCTGCGGCAACCGTGAGCAACCCGGCGGCCACTCCCGTTGACCCGCCCGCGGTGGCGCCGGTCCCTGATCCCGCCCCGACGCCCGCGCCGGTTCCGGAGAAGGCCCCGGTCGTCGCGCCGGTCCCGGTTCCGGCTCCAGCCCCGGTTCCCGAGAAGGCCCCGGTAGACCAGCCGGCAACGAACAAGCCGTAGGGTCGTTGCTCTGGTATGCGTTGAGCTTGGGGCTCCGGCTGCATCCCTGACTGGCAACCGGACGTTGCAGTCGCGCCGCGTAGAGGAGCGATTAAGTAGACAGATTAGGTAGATAGACCCCGTCCGAAAAGGGTCTACGT
>CAZKRK010000029.1:0-21061 GCA_964555035.1 uncultured Victivallales bacterium
AGGCTTTACTATGTCGCCCCTCCGGGGCTACCGCTGCCGGCACGGTGTCATTCCCATTTTCCGGTCGCTGGAACAACGCGTCAACGTGCACGTCCTGTGTAACGTTCCGAGAGTCAAGCCGTTACAACGCGGATGCCGTCACGCGTCACGATAGAGAAGCAAGGAGGTCCGAGACTACGAACCGTCGCGCTCCTTCACAGTACTCCCGACCGGACGACCCCATCCCACACCATATCGACCGTAACACCGCGGATCCATGATGTGTCCGTGCGGGAGGGGCGTTGGCCGGGGGCGGGGCGGTCGGCCTGCACTACGGTGTGCGCTTCGCCGTAGGGGCCGGTGCGATCCGCGAAGGTCGGACCGAATACGACCAGCGTGGGCGTGCCGAGGGCAACGGACATGTGTACGGGACCGGTATCGTTGGCCACCAGCAGGTCCAGCTCGCCCAGCACACCGCCCATTTCGATCAGGCTCGTGTTGGCGGCCAGGTTCACGACGCGTTCAGTATCTCCGGCCACGGCGGCGACGGCCAGGCAGGTTTCCACATCACCGGGACCGCCCAACAGAAAGACAGTGCCCGGCCCTCGTTCGAGCAGTCGCCGGACCAGTTCGCCGAAGCGCTCGGCCGGCCAGTTCTTGCTCGGCCAGCGCGAGCGAGGCGCGATTCCGACAAACGGCCGCGCCCCCTGCAACCCGGCGGCCGGAAATGCGACCGGGAACGCGACCGGTATTCGCGTCAGTTCGAGGTGGTCGACTATGTCCAGGTTCTCTTCGACGGCGTGACGCGCCTTGTTGCGCGCCCCGGTGACCTCCGTATAGAACAGGCGCGATCCCTCGCGATGGAACGAAGGGCCGATGCGTCTCCCGGCGCGCGCGAGCCGCGCGACCAGCGCACTCTTGAGCAGCCCCTGGAAATCGACCACGAGGTCGTAGCGTTCCCGCCGCAGCTCGCCCAGAAACGGCCGCAGGCTCCTCAAGACCGCGCGACGCTGGAACGGAATCACACGGCCCACGTCGCGGAAGCAGCGCACCAGCTCGGCGTACTCGCTCTGCACGACCCAGTCCACGCCGGCTTGCAGCTCGACCTTGAGATTGTGGACCGCGGGCAGAGCGTGAAACAGGTCGCCCAAAGAACTCAACTTGACAACCAGAATCTTCACGTGTTCGAACCCTCTCCCTGGAGAGTGTGCCAGATCAACCGGGCCATGTCAGGTCCGATTCCGGGAACCTCGGCGATCGCCTCCGGCGTTGCCCGCATCAGCCGGCGCACGGAACCGAAATGGGAGAGGATCTGCTGTTTGCGTTTGGCGCCGATTCCGGGAATGTCGTCGAGGACCGATTCGCGGATGCGCGTACTGCGCAGGTGCCGGTGATAGGTAATTGCGAAACGGTGGGCTTCGTCGCGCAGACGCTGGAGGACCTTGAGCGCAGCCGAGCTCCGCGGCAGCCGGATGGGCGGGCCTTTCCAGTAGATTTCTTCGAAACGTTTGGCAAGGCCGGCCACGGGAACGTCGGCCAGGTCGAGCCGGCGCAGCTCCGCGCGCGCGGCCTCCAACTGGGTGGCGCCGCCGTCGACCAGGACCAACCCCGGCAGCCGGCCGCCTTCGTCCTTGAGCCGGCCGTAGCGCCGACGAATGACCTCCGCCATCATGGCGGGATCGTCCGCCCCGGTCACGGAACGAATTCTGAAACGCCGGTAGCGGTTGCGATGGGGCAGACCGTCGACGCTGCAGACCATGCTCGCAACGGCGAACACGCCCGAGATGTTGGAGATATCGAAGCCCTCGATGACGCGCGGCACGGCGTCCAGTCCAAGCACCTCCCTCAGTTCCTGGATGCCTTGCCGCGCTTCTTCCCGGCGCATCTCCGGGGTGGACGCCATGCGCGCCCGCTGCTGGATCGTCCGCTGCAGGTGAAAGAGGGTATCCCGCAGGGCGGCCGCCTTTTCGAACTCCTGTGCCGCCGCGGCGCTTTCCATGGCGTCGCGTACCTCCCGCATGATCTCAGGAGTCTCGCCGCGCAGAAAGGCGCAGGCTTCCTCGAAGCGGCGGCGGTAGTCGTCGGGCGACACGCGCTCGACGCAGGGCGCCGAACAGAAACGGATCACGTCGTTGAGGCAGTGCTTGTACGTGTCGGCGTCCGGCACGCGCGGGGAGCACTTGCGAATACCGAAGCGTTTCTCGACAAAGTCCAGTGTGGCGCGCGCGGCGCCTGACGATGCGTAAGGGCCGAAGTAGAGCGCGTCGTCATCGCGCCTGATGCGCACGAGCCGGAAGCGCGGCCACGGGTCGCTCGGCGCCGCGCGCAGGAGCAGGAAACGCTTGTCGTCGCGGAAGTCGACGTTGTAGCGCGGCTTGTATTCCTTGATCAGGCGACCCTCGGTGAGCACCGCTTCGGCCTCGTTGCGCACAACGATGAACTCCAGGTCGCACACGCTCTTTACGAGGCCCCGCAACTTGGGATCGCCCCGCCGAAGAGCGGCCTCACGGAAGTAGCTCTTGACGCGCTTGCGGAGCGACAGGGCCTTGCCGACATAGACGATGCGACCGCGCTTATCGCGCATCAGGTAGCACCCCGGTTTGTCGGGAACGTCGCGCAGTTTCTGTCTGACCTTTTCCGGTAGATCCATGCACGCAGGATGCGCGATTGCGGGAAAAATGGAAATCTCATAATCCGGGAGAGGGAGAGGGAAGGGAGGGACAGACAGCCCCAGGCGTAACATCCGGGACGACGATCGTGCGTCTGGATGTTACGCCGCCGGATGTCGTGTGTCGTGAACGGAGATGGATGCCCTCCTTCGTAGACTCGCCGGAGGTCGGCGCTATGCGCCGACCGGAGACGAGAGGCGTGTGCGCGCACCTGCGCCCTCCGGTGCGGCTCATCCGAGCCGCACACTGCGGACGCTCTACAAAGAGCACAGCGCCCCTCCTTCGTAGACTCGCCGGAGGTCGGCGCGATGCGCCGACCGGAGACGAGAGGCAGGGCCTGTCCCGCCCGACCATCCCGCAACTCACCTGAGCTGCGCTGAGGATGACAGGTAGGAGCGCTAGTTCCCGCTCAGTCCCCCATAGCAAACCCCAACGCCCCAATCTTCCGCATCAGCGATGGGCGGGGGTTGTTGACCGTGACGCGGGTGAACCGGAATTCGCGGCGCATGGGGTAGTTGGAACGGAGCCGGTCGAATGCGGCGGCATGTTCGGCGGGTGATGCGCCGGCGCGCAGGCGTTGGTCGTCGGTCTCGATATCGTAGACACGGCGCGTAATGTGCCATAGGGCGGCTTCGTCCGTCAGACCGGCCGCGTCGAGAGCTATCTCCGGGACCGGCGGCGGGGGCAGCTCCGGGAAAGGGTCCCAGTCGTCCTCGCGCCCGAGGAAGCGGCAGGCTTCGCGATAGACCATGACGGTCCCCATGACTTTGCCCTCGTAAGAGTGGCCGGCGGTGTGCGGGGTGGCCAGATCGACACGCGGTAGAAGATCAAGGCGGTAGTCAGGTTCGCCCTCCCACGTGTCGATCGCCGCGTTGCTCACCTGTCCCTTGTCCATGGCCGCCAGCAGCGCATCGGTATTGACAACGGCGCCGCGCGCGGCGTTGACGAAGACGGCGCCCGGTTTCATCGCGTCGAAAAAGGAGGCGTCCGCCATCTGAAACGTTCGGTCCTCACCTTCGTGCGTGAGCGGCACGTGGAGGGTTACAACGTCCGCTTCGCTGAGAAGTGTCGGGAGCGAAACGAACAGGCTCGCACCGGATTCGGCGCGCTCGCGCGGCGGATCGTTGCGCAGAATGCGCATCCCCAGCGCCGCCGCCTTTTCCACCACGCGCGTGCCGACGTTGCCGACGCCCACGACGCCGATCGTCTTGCCTTCGAGCTGAAAGCCGTGGCGTTGTGAAAGGCAGAGCAATGCGGTTGTGACGTATTCCCCCACGCTGTTGGCATTGCAGCCGGGGGAGTAGCACCAGGCAATTCCGCGCGATTCGAGGTAGTCGGTATCAAGATGGTCCGTACCGATCGTGGCCGTGCCCACGAAACGCACGCTGCTTCCATCGAGAAGCTGACGGTTGACCTGCGTGGTCGAACGCGTTGCAAGGAGCGTCGCCTCGCGCACGTCGGCGGCATCGATTTCGCGGCCCGGACGCACGACAACGTCCCCCAGACGCTCAAACGCGTCGCGGGCATACGGCATATTGGAAGAGCAGACGGTCTTTATCGTGTTCACTTATCCAGAGGTTGTCCACAAAAGACCTGGAGACGGCGGTCCTCCGCCGTCTCCAGGTTGAACTGACGGGCCGTTCGGGAACTGAGACCCTCTTCGGATGGGGTAATGCTACATGGCGCGCAGCACACGCCCGGCCTTTGTGGCGTCGGCGGAGGTGTCGAAAGCGAAATGCGCAACGAACTTCCTGCCGATCGCGGCGGCCGAGACGCCGCGCAGGTTGATGCCCTTGTCGGCAATCGCCGCGCTCATTGCCGCCCCGATTCCTTTCTTGTCGGGGCCTTCGACGCGGAGCGCGTGCAGGCTGGCAGTCTTGGCAAAACCGGCCTTTCTGGCGGCACGACACTGGGCCGCGCCCTTGATGGGCGTCACGAAGACTACGCCCGTGCCCTTCTTCTCCGGTGTCCTGCGGGCAATCACGAATTCGAGGCTCACACCGGCATCGGCCAGGGCGGCCAGCTTCGCCGTCACCTCGCCGGGTTTGTCCTTCATGCCGGCGGCCCACGTGTCTACCCGTTCTACTTTCAGTGCCATGACGTAACCTCCTCCTTGTGTTGCCGTCGCCCTGCGGCAGCGGCGCTTCAACTTTGGCCATCGGACTCAGACTAAGACCTGCGGCGGCGACTGTCAACCGTGCCGTTCAGTCGGCCGTAAGCTCGGCAATGCTCGTCGTTCGGTAGCTCATGCCCACAAGGTCCACGAGTGTGATCCGCGGAAGGGTAATCGGCTTGCGCCGCCCCGGCAGACGGTCACCGGCAAGGATCATCGTGGACTCCGTCGAAACAACTGCCGCAACGAGCATGGCCGCGGCCGAAACGGAGGGCACCGCTCCCGTGCTCATTCGCATGTGCATGATGCCAAGATAAGCGGGGTCCAGAAACTCCACGAGTCGCCGTGGAAGCGCGCCCTCCCCGCGGGCACGGGCAACCAGGTCCAGAAATGCATCCATCGGTTCACCATCCGGTGCGGCAATGGCCACCACCGTGCCGAAAGCGATGATGGGGGAGCTGATGTTGTAGATGCCTTGCTCTCTCGCACGCGCGGCAAGCTGAAGCCTGAGAGGGGGAGCGACCTTCAGGTCAAGTGCGTCAATGACGAGGTCCGCGCCGCTCAGAAATTCGTCGATGTTTCCGTCGGTAACGCCTTCGGTGAAGACATCGACGTCAGCGCCGGGATTCACCGAATTGATGAACTCTGCATACACCTCGGCCTTGTTCTTTCCCAGTGTCAGGGCCGTGGCTGCCATTTGGCGATTCAGATCCGGTTCATCGAACGACCCCGGATCGGCGATGCGGAACCGGCCGATTCCCATCCGGGCCAGGGAAGAGAGGATCGCCCCGCCGACGCCGCCGAGCCCGGCGACCGCGACGGACGAGTTGGCGAGACGCTCCATCGGTGTCGGCCCCAACAGAGCGGCAGTGCGCTCCAGCGATTCCGGCATCCGCCTGCCATTGCCTGTCTTCTCTCCCGACGAGAAACTCTCCGAGATCTTGTCAACGGAAGTCCGGTCCCCAAGTTGTTCCACAACGTATTGAAACCCCTCTTCGAGCTCGTCAACCGTCATGTTGGCCGGCTTGAACACAACGTGCGACTGATCGTAGAGAGCCCAATCGCGCGTCAAGATGCGGCCCTCCTGCCGGAGTCGTTTCCCCATAGGGGTCCCGGGATAGGGCGAGAGAACGGTAAGAGACACATGAGGTATTCCGCAATGCCCCACGAAGTCAACCACGCGCTTGAAGACGTCTCGATCCTGGAATTCAAAGCCGAACATGTGATACGCCCATACACCGATGCCGGCCGCCTGAATCATCTGAACGGCTCGCGTTTCCTCGGGGGTGCAGGTGCCGGGCATGTTGAGGCACATTATGCGGCAACCGCTCTCGGCCAGAGCCATGACGATACGCGGATTCAGCATCTTCAGGTCGCAAATTACGGCATACCGAACGTGGAGCTTCTTCAACTCACCCGTGAGCTCGGCGATGAACTCGGGGTGGCCGGCGCCAAAGACATCGTCCGTGAAAAGGACGGGCTTCTTCCGGATCTCAAGAAGCCGGTTTACCTCACCGACGACGGCGTCCAGGCTGCGAAGCCGGAAAATGCCGCCGAATATGGCCCGCGTTGGGCAGAATTCACAGTCGAGAGAACATCCTCTGGCCGTCTGTACCGAGTGGAACAGGTACATCTCGTGCGCTATGAGGTCCATGCGCCGCGGAGGTAGATTGTCGATCGGCGCCGGCGGCATCGGGGCCTGATACCTCGCCTTGCCTGCTCCAGCCGCATAGTCGTAAAGGAGGTCGCGCCAAACGCCTTCGCCTTCGCCGATAACCACGCTGTCCGCATGCAGAGACGCTTCGTCCGGACAGAGGCTGGCGTGCAAGCCGCCCAGCACCACGGGGGCGCCTCTTGCCCTCACGCTGTCGGCCAGCTCGTAGGCGCGGGCGGCATTCATGGTCTTGAACGAGACGCCAACCAAGTCCGCCTCAAGGTCGTCTGCCGGCCCCGAGACCTTCTCATCCACGATCTCTACCTCGTCACCCTCGCGCGCAAGCGACGCGAGCGAGACCAGGCCAAGCCCGGTCGCGGTGAAGCGACCGTCGTCCGAAAACCACGAACTCCACGGCAGCCCATCTCCCGGAAGCCCGGCATCGACAAGTGCAATTTTCATCCGGCTTTCCTTTTCATTCGTCCGCCGTTCCCGTCCCGACGGACCGGTTGAAGTCCCTGACCAAACTCTCAATACCGTTCACATCCGCGGTCATGAACATCTTTCTGTTCAGGTTGCGCACCTTCTTGGCCGGCATGCGCAGGTACTTTCCGAGGACCAACAGGGAATCGTTCATGCCCGGCAACAGGCGCCTCCTTCCCAGTTCGCCGTCCATCCACATGGCGCACTTCACCATCTCCGCAAAGTCCCTGCCGCAGATCCGGTAGGGTAAGGGGTCCCACAGAGGTGGTGGCATGAGAAAGCGAACCTGGTAACGCATGAGTGAACGCAGCTTGTCGCCCGAGAACTCTATCCCGAAGGCCTCGGGGTTCTCGAACCAACGCGTTCTCGGCACCACGATGGGCAGGTAGATGCTTATCCCGTGCGGGCGAACCTTGGCCATGAGGTCAACCGTCGACTGCAGCGAGTCGCTGTCATCGAAGGGACAGGGCACAATCAAGCTTGCGCTCGTCATGATCCCCGCGCGTTTTGCGCCGAGCAGATTCGACGCGATTCGCTTGACGCTTGTGCGCTTGTTCAGGGCTTCGTCGAGTATTCGCTCGGAGCCGGACTCGACGCCGAAGAACAGCGACACACAACCCGATTCACGCAACAGATCGAATTGCTCATTCTCCGAGCGGGTATGCCCGAAGGACACGTACTCGAACGCGGTCTTTCCGCGGATCAGCTCATGGGCCAGCTCAACTCTGTGGTCCTGAGGCGGGTTCGAACCGGCCAGGCGGAAGACGCGGCTTCCTGTCTCCGAAGAGATCTCCCGCATCAGATCCACCACGCGGCCGGGAGAGCGCGTGCGCCAGACGTTGCCGCTCTTCACGGGATGGAAGCAGAAGTTGCACGAGAAGGGACATCCCCTGCTCTCATCTATCATCAGGAAACGGAGCTTCCTGTCTCCCGCCATCGCCGGATACGTTTCAGTGTCATAGCAGGGAGAGGCAAGCGTATCGAGATCCCGGATGGCGCCGCCCTCGTTCTTCACCACGCGTGACGACGGCTCCCCGCCGCCGGTCACGCCGCGGAATGCAATTCCGGGAATGTCCTCCAGGGCCTTCCTGCCCACCGCATGCCTTGCCAGTTCGACGATGGTCTGCTCACCTTCCCCCAAAGCCACGGCGTCGAAGGTCGGCGACAGATCGGCGAGAACGTGCTCCTGAAAACACTCCACATGCGGACCGCCACCGAACACCTTGATCTCGGGACAGGCCTTCTTCAGGCGAGCTGCAATTCTATGAGTTCCCTCTTGTCCCGCGCCTGTCCATAACTTGAAACCCACAAACCGTGCATTCCGCTGTTGCACTTCGTAAACGATCTCGTCCGCTATCTCCGCCTCAACGGCCCGAGCGTGATCGAGCAAGATTCGATTGAAATCCTGAAAGGCGTCGGAGAGACGTTTGCCGAGCGACAACCCGAACTTGCGGCACAGAACGAATTGGGACAGAAGCCACTTCAGCCTTCGCCGATGCCGCACGGGCACCAGACGCCCTGCCATGTCCGTCGTGGCAAAGTCCAGGATGCGGACACGCCACCCCTCACGCTTCAGGCTTCCAGCCAGACTCGCCAAGCCGTTGTCCGGCATCAGCGAGTCGAAGCTCGAAGGCAGGCCGGAGTAACTGACCAGCACGGCGCTGAGTTCGGTCCGATTCCCGCTCACCGGTTGAGGTCACCTCCGCTTGTTCCGCCGCGCGGTCAGCCACCCCGCCAGGCGGCGCCCCGCCGGCAAGGGGCCGGCGAGCTGGCACGGGCCGTCAACGGTACGCTCGTGGCGCGGGGCCGTTCCCGGCCCCGCGGTGACACGCGAATCCTAGAACGAGCAGCCGTAGTTGACGCCGAAGATCTGGGAGTCCAGCTCGTACTCCAGCATCACGCCGGGTACATCCATCATGGCGACGTCGCGGTCGTCGAAGATGCTGTAGGCATACGTCACGTCTACGCGGTGCGTCTCGTTGCGCCAGCCCAGACCGACAGCGAGGATGTGTTTGTCGGCATCGGGGAGGGTCGGTGCGAGCGTCTCGTCCGGAATCGGGCTTTCCAGGAATTTGTAGCTTCCGCGCAGGGCGCAGTTATCCATGAATCCCCAAGTGCCGGCGGCGCCGAACGTCCAGATGTCATCCCAGTTCTGGGGTACGGTTCTCTGTGCGGCAAAATCGGGAACAGTATTGTACATGCCGTAGTCCATGGGCAGCGCGCTGTTCTCCGAGAACCCGACCCACTCCACGTCGGCTCCGAGCGTGATGTCGTCGGTGACCTGGATGCCGTAGCCGACGGTCACCATCCACGGGAAGTCGATCTCCGTGTCGAAGTCGCTCGACGGGATGCCCGGCAACGGTCCCAGCGTTGTGTCACCTTCGTACTCGATGGAGAACGGCAGGGAGTAGGTGGCCGCCAGGCTCTGGCTCTCCGTCACCTGCAGTGTCACACCGGCGTGCGCGCCCACACCGAACCCGTCTCCTTCAAGCTTGACCGTTCCCCCCCCTATGGGATCCGCATTCTTCAGCGTCAGGTCCGACCAGTAGATGTCAACGCCGACACCCACGGAAAGCGTGTCGCCCAACTTCAATGCCACGGCGGGAGTCACGTCGACCATGCGCATCTCGGACTCATAGGGCGGCACCTCGTTCCGGTTCCATTCGACGCCCTGGCCGTAGGGAGTGGTAATGCCGATACCGGCCGAAATACTCTCCGATACGGGCTGGGCATAGAAGATGTTCGGGATCACAACCACCGGTGTTTCCGTAGAGGCTCTGCCCATCGGGGAGGTAATGTCCGTGTTGCCATCGATGAAATTGACCGAGAGCAGGAGTTCCCGGCGCGCGCCGATCAGGTTGGCCGGGTTGATCGATACGGCCGAGGCGTCGTGGAGCACGGCCACCTTGCCGCCGTCGGTGGCGAGAGACGCCGCCGTCGGTGGAGGGTTCCGGAACGCGTTGGCCCATGCCGCATCGCACAGGGCAAGCGTGACGACTGCGGCCAGGAGACCGGACACCAGCGATACGTGACTCATTCTGCGCGTGTGATCGAACATACGACTCTCCTTCTCGGTTGTGACCGTTTGCGCCTCTTCCCCGACTACATACTTGACCCTCACTTCAAACCAATTTAAAAGACGATACCATCGGATTGTCAATAGGTTATTCTCGTAGCGTTGAGATCATTGTTCAGGGAAAGCCGGATGTCATGTCAGTAGTGAGCACAAACCGGGTTGTTATAACGGGAATGGGAGTCGTGGCGCCCAACGGCATTGGCGTCGAACGGTTCTGGGAGACGATTCTGGCCTGCGAGAGCGGCATCGGCCCCATCACCCTCTTTGACGCATCCGGTTTCCAGTCGCAGATCGCGGGTGAAGTCAAGAACTTCAATCTGACGGACTTTCTCCAACCCCGTACGCACGTCAAGCGGTTGGCCCGCCACACGCAACTGGCCCTGGCGGCCGCGAAACTGGCCGTCGACGATGCGAAACTCGACAGCGCTCATCCGGTCACGGATTCCGACTTTCCGGTATTCATGGGTGTGAGCTCGAGTTCCCTGGACGTGGTTGCCCACGGGATGAAGCGTTTCTACGACTCGGGGCCGACGCGCGTGCCGACCCACATTGTCAGCGCGGGAATGCCCCAGCAAGCTGCCACGGTCGTCTCCGAAGAGATCGAACTGACGACCAACGGCCACACGATTTCGTCCGCGTGCGCCTCGGGACTGGACGCGGTGTCCCTGGCCATGAACCGGATTCGTGGAGGCAGCACCGACATCGCGCTGGCGGGCGGGGCGGACGCGCCCATATCGCCGACCTTCTTCGCGTTCCTCGACCGTGCGGGGCTCTCCTCGCGCCGGAATGACAACCCTGAGCAGGCCAGTGCCCCCTTTGACAAGGATTGCGATACGGGCGTCATTTCCGAAGGCGCCGCCGTTTTCGTCCTGGAGAACCTGCAGCATGCGCTGGCGCGGGGCGCGCCAATCTACCTGGAGCTTAGCGGCGCCGGCTCCCATGCCAATCTTGAACCCAGCAGGCTGCTCTCGGGGCTGCCGAGGGCGATGGAGCTGGCCCTGGCGAACGCGAGCAAGCGCGGTGAGGCCCTGGACTACATCTGCGCCCACGGTCCGGGACATCCGACAATCGACCGTCTGGAAGTGCAGATTCTCAAGGAGTTTTTCGGCGAACACATCCACCAGATTGCGGTGTCATCGATCAAGGGCGTCACGGGTAATCCGCTCGCGGCCACGGGACCGATGCAGATTGTCGCGTGCGCGTGCGCCATCCGTGACAATCTCATTCCCCCCACGGCCAATTTCAGGGTTGCGCATGACGACTGCGAGCTGGATTTCGTAGTCGAACACCCCCGTCCGGCGCGGATCGATTCTGCCTTGATCAATGTCCACGCCATAGGCGGAAACAACAGTTGCATGGTGGTGGAAAGGGTTCCCGACGTATGGACCTGATCTCAGCGGCACACGGTGCGATCTTCCTGGGGAGCCTCGCCCTGGGGATGCTGGTATTCGTCACCAACCCCAGGCGAAGAGCGAACCAATGCTACCTTCTCTTTTCGGTAGTCATGGGCGTGTGGTTGCTCTGCCTGGCATTGGCGTTCCAGGCCAGGGATGAGGCAACGGCGATGGTATGCATCCGTCTGTCATATGCGTTGTCGACGCTTTTCCCCCTGATGTCGCACTGGTTCAGGCGGGCCATCGTCTCTCCTGAGGAAACCTGGAAGACCATGTTTCGTCAGACGCGCTGGATGGCGCTGTCCGTTCTGGGGATGTTGGCGCTTTGCTGGACCCGCTTTTTCCTCAAGGGAACCGTCCTGCCCGGAGCAGACGCACCGGACGGCACGATCCCCGACCCCATCTACGGCCCGGGGATTCACATCTACTCGGTGTACTACTTCGTCGCTTTGCTCGTTCTTGCACGGGGATTCCGTCGGGATCTTGGAACCTACACGGGCATCCGGCATGTGGAGCTCCAGTTCGTCATGCTCGGAAGCGGCGCCGGGATCTTCGTCGGCGGCGTGGTCTCCTTCTTGCTCCCGCTGGCTCTCGGCCACTCCCAATCAGCCCAGCTCACGCTGTCGGCAGCCCTGGTCTTTCTGGGCACGGTAGCGTACGGCATCGCGACGCGGCGTATTCTCGAAGTCGCCTACGTTTTGCGCCGCCTGACGGCGAACGCACTCCTGGCCGGATACCTCGTGGCCGTTTACGCCATCGTCTGGTATGCCTCGGAGGCACTCCTCGGCATCGCCCTCTCCGACAAGGCCACGGCCACGGTTGCGCACCTGCTGTCCGCGACGGTCGTTGCGTTTTCGATGACCCCCGCTCACGGTCTTGTGCAGCGTTTTGCCAACCGCCTCTTCGTGAACATGCCGGCCACGGATGTTGCCCAGACGGTTACGCGCGCTACGGCGGCTCTTCAATCGCTCGGAACGCTCGATACGATCCTGGCACAGTTCTCACGCGTGATCGCCGGCGCCGTCGGGGCCGATCGCGTGGTAATCCTGATGAAGAATGACGAGACCTACGCCCAGATGTATCCTCCACCGGCGGGTTCGGCGGGAAACGCGAGCGGTGCCGACTCCACCAGTGAAGACGGACTGCCGCTTCTCCTGGGAGAGTCCGACCCGATCGTGGAGCAACTGCGTGACGCCGGGGAGCCGATCGTCGTCGATCTTGTCCAACGCAGGGCGCCGTCCGAGGGCCTGCGTGCCTTCCTGGAGCGTATTGCAGGTCTGCACTTCGCCGCGGCCGTCGCGATTCGTTTCAAAGGCGAGCTGCGCGGCATGATGCTCATCGGCCCGCGCTTGTCGGGGCGCGTCTACGGCCGGCCCGAGCAGGACGCTCTCCAGGGCGCCTGCGACCAGTTGGCCGTCGCGGTCGAGAACTCCAGCCTGTATACCGAAATCCAGAACAGCAAGATATACAACGAAATCCTGCTGGACAGCCTGGTCAGTGGCGTTATCGCCGTCAACAACGACCGCGCAATAACCGTCTGCAACCGGGAGGCGCAGCGTATCACGCGGCTGTCGTCCGCCGAGCTTCTCGACAAACCGATCGACGTACTGCCCCAACCGCTGATGAGGGTCCTTGCGGAAACCCTCGAGCGGGAGCAGGGCGTCCGCAACCGGGACCTGATCATCCGGCACGGTCTCAACGATGACGTGCCCCTTCAATTGGGCAGCGGCGTGTTTCGCGGGGGTGACGGCCGGGTACTGGGCGCACTGATCGTATTCAGCGACCTGACGCTGGTGAAGCGTCTGGAGAGCCAGGTGAGGCGCACTTCGCGCCTCCGCAGCCTCGGGACCCTGTCGGCGGGCATGGCGCACGAAATCAAGAACCCTCTCGTGACCCTGAGGACGTTCTCACACCTTCTGCCCGTCCGCTATGCCGACCCCGACTTCCGCGAGACGTTCTCGATGCTGGTGGAGAAGGAAGTCGGACGCATTGACGACATCGTCGACCAGCTTCTCAAGTTCGGCAGGCCGGCCAAGGCCTCCCTGGCGCCTCTGCACCTGACCTCGTTGATCGAGCAGTGCGTCGAGCTTGCCAGAGTGCAGTTCAGCCAGAAGGGCATCCAGGTGCGTACGAATCCGGTTACCAAGAACGACCTGATCATGGGAGACCGCAAACAGCTCGAACAGGTGTTCGTGAACTTCTTTCTCAATGCCGCTGACGCGATGGAAGACGGTGGCGTTCTCTCCGTCCGTGTCAGTGAGTCGACAGCCCCGGCCGCCGTGGAAGACGTCTGGAAAGACCTGTTGCCAAACCGGCATGTCAGTGTTAGTGTTCAAGACACTGGTACCGGCATAAAGCCGGACGATCTCGGCAAGATTTTCGACCCGTTTTTTACGACAAAGAGCAAGGGAACCGGACTCGGGCTTTCGGTCGTCCACGGAATCGTGCAGGAGCACAACGCCATGATAGACGTCGAGAGCACGGTTGGCGAAGGAACAACTTTCCATCTTGTCTTTCCACTTGTCGAAGAGAAACCCGAGTTGACGGAACATGAACATGGAACAGATGCGGCCCGGTCTACTGGTGATTGATGACGAGCTCGGCCCTCGCGAGAGCCTGCGCTTCCTCTTTAACACCGACTATGACGTACATTGTGCCGATTCGGCGGACGCAGGCATAGAGTGGCTGCGGCACAACTCTCCGGACGTCGTCATTACTGACATAAAGATGCCCGGCAAAACCGGTATCGAAGGCCTGCGGGAGATCCGTGAGCTCGATCCCAACGTGGCCGTAATCATACTGACGGGCTTCGGCAGCCTCGATACGGCCCAGGAGGCCATCAGGCACGGGGCAAGCGACTATATCAAGAAGCCGTTTGACATGAACGAGCTGCGGGATATGGTGGGCAAATACGCCGAACGGACGCAGGCGCTCCGCAAGCGCGCGGTCATGTTCGAGGAACTCGAGCAACTCAGAGGCGAACTGAGCGAGAAGGAGCATCTGGCCGCGCTGGGGCAAGCCTCGTCCGAGCTTGTCCACGATCTGCGCAATCCCCTCAGCGTCATCTGCGGCTACGTCCAAATCCTGCTGGACGAGCTCAGGAAGAAGAAACACGAGGCCCTCGAAGCCGACAAGGCGGGCGCGATGCTCGACTACCTGGAAGTCGTCGACAAGAACGCCCGCCGTTGCCAGGAGATGTCGCGGATGTGGAAAGACCTCGGCCAGCCGGATGACGTCATGTTTCTCGAGGCCTGTCCGGTTGCGGAGATCGTCAACGAAGTGGCTGAGAGCGCCGAACCCATCGCATCGCGCCGCAACGCCCGGATCGATGTCACCCTGGGACCGGCCGACTGCGTAGTGGGTGCCCACAAGCTTCACCTCTTTCGGGCCCTGCAGAACGTGGTCGTCAATGCGATCCAGGCCCTGCCCGCGGAGGGAGGGGGGCGCATTCACGTGGCCTGGCAGCCGGCGGACAAGGGAATAGAGATCACCGTGGAAGACAACGGCTGCGGCATCCCCCCGGATAAGCTTGACGACGTCTTCAAACCGTACATCTCCACCAAGGAACCTTCGGACAGCATGGGCATCGGCCTGTTTATCACAAGGAAGGTGCTGGAGAGGCACGGAGGTCGGATCAACCTGGCCAACCGCCCCGAAGGCGGTGTTGTCGCGACGCTCTGGCTCCCTCCGTACCGCAAGGGATGAAGATCGCGGTTCTCACAGACCTTCATGTCGGCATTACGGACGCAGCCGACGTTCGACGCATACGGGCCAAGGTGGAAGCCGAAAGCGCGTCCGTCGTTGTCCTGGCCGGCGACCTGGGCGAACCCTTGCCCAACTTCGAGTTGGCCCTGGATGTCTTCAACGGATATGACGGCGACGTTGCCGTCGTCGCCGGCAACCACGACGTCTGGTGGCGCCCGGGCATACCATCCTCGCGTGAACTGTGGGAAACATACCTGCCGCGGGCCGCGCGTTCGCGGGGCTTCATCTGGCTGGAATCCGAATCCCTCGTCGTCGACGACACCGCCATCGTGGGCACGATTGCCTGGTACGACTACTCCTCACGCTCGCCCGCGTTCGAAACCAAGAGCGACAAGGCCTTCTTCGAAACAAAAGGGGCCTACAACAACGACGGAAATTTCATTGACTGGCCCTGGAACGACGTCGAGTTTGCGCGCACCGTAGGCCGGGCGTTCATTCAACGTCTGGAGAAAGCCCAACAGGACGACAGCATCAAGCGCATCGTTGCCATCACCCACGTTCCCGTCTTTCCCGAGCAGAAAGTGCCAATCAAGAAGTGGAGTACGGCCGGCGACGCCTACTACGGCAACTGGACCCTGGGGCAGCAGATGGAGGCCTTCTCAAAGGTCCGCGCCGTCGTCTCCGGCCACACGCACATGGGCTGCATCACCCGCCACACCTGCGCCGACGGCCGCTCACTCCCCGTCGTGGTTATCGGCAGCGACTACCACAAGCCCGCCTACCTTATCGTCGATACCGAGACGCTCGAGTAGACGCCGACCGTCCGTTCTTGTCCCCGGCGACGGTGAAGCGGAGAAACGGACGTGACACCGTTCTTGCTCTGCTCAACTTCGCGGTTGTGGATTCGGCGCAAACGTAGGTCCGATTCGTAATCGGACCCAACGCCGCTCAGATGTGGCGACCCCCGTCACTTCAAATCGCGCGCGTGGATTGGGTCCGATTACAAATCGGACCTACGTTTGCCGCGCATGCGTCGCAACATGGTAGAGGGGACAGAAGGGACAGACCAGCAATGCGACTCATGTTGCCATAGCACATGAGAGAATGCGGTTTCCGTGGTCATGTAGTGGAGGTTGTGTGGAGTTTTCGGAACAAGAGGGGGCGGATAGCGGTCAGGACATCGATTCGACAGGAAAGATGGGGATCCGGATCTTGTCCAAGAAAGACGGCGTCGCACTAGCGAAACACGAGCTCGAGTCCCCCACGGTCTTCAACGGCGTCGCCGTGGCCCGGGGACGCGTCGTGCTGACGCTCAACAACGGTCACGTTCTCTCGCCGGCCCCTTGAGCCGAATGGCGCCCGTCCGGAGCTTCGGTCCGGACGCATCGCACGCGGTGTGTATCTCCCCACGCAACCGGTTCGGGATAGGCTCGGGCGCAGTCAGGCACGGCCCCGGGGCAACGCGGGTGGAAGTGGCAGCCGGGGGGCGGGTTGATCGGGGAAGGGACGTCGCCCTCGAGGATGATCTTCGGGTGCGTTTCGCCCGGCTGTACCTGCGGCACGGCCGAAAGCAGGGCTTGCGTGTAGGGGTGCCGGGCATTGTCGAAGATGTCGTTCGTCGTGCCCTCTTCCACGATTCGTCCGAGGTACATGACCGCCACGCGATCGGCGAGATACTCGACAACGCTCAGGTCGTGCGTGATGAATACGTACGAAAGTCCGAGTTCCGCCTGAAGGTCCTTGAGCAGGTTCAGGATCTGGGCCTGAACCGAGACGTCGAGGGCGCTGGTGGCTTCGTCGCAGATGATGAGGTCCGGCTCCGTAGCCAGGGCGCGCGCCAGCGCGATGCGCTGCCGTTGCCCGCCCGAGAACTCGTGTGGATAGCGGCCGGCCATGTCGGTATCCAGGCCTACTCGTTCCAGCAGGTCTCTCGCTCGCGCGGCACGGGCAGCGCGATCGCTTTCGATCCCGTGCGTCTCCATCGCCTCGACCAGCGTCTCGCCAACCATCATGCGTGGGTCCAGGCTGGAGAACGGGTCCTGAAAGACGAACTGGATGCGCTTGCGCAAGGGGCGTAAAGCGGACCGACTCACATTGGACAGGTCCTTGCCGCCGAATGAGATGGAGCCACCGGTGGGATCCACCAGGCGGATGATGCTCTTGCCGACCGTAGTCTTTCCGCAGCCCGACTCGCCCACGAGCGCAAGGGTCTCGCCCTTGCACAACGTCAGGGTGAGACCGTCGACAGCCTTCACGTGTCCGACCGTCCGTTTGAAGAGCCCCTTGCGGATCGGGAAGTGCGTCCGGAGGTCGCGGACTTCCAGGCAGGTTGTTTGCGGGGGAGCAGAGCCCCCTGGCGCGTCACCGGCCGGCCCCTCACCCGGTCCTCCTGCGTCGGACCGACCTCTCCCCCGAGGGGAGAGGTGGTTGCTGCCTTTCCCCCACCTCTCCCCTCGGGGGAGAGGTCGGTCCGACGCAGGAGGATCGGGTGAGGGGCCGGCCGGTGACGTCCGCTCGATGACAGGGCGGGGTTGAGCCCTTCCGTCGTTGTGCAGGTGGCACCTCGCGGAATGGCCGTCGCGCACGGTGGCACGCGGCGGCGGCTCGTCCGGGCAGGCGGGGAGCGCGACGGGGCAGCGCGTGCAGAAGCGGCAGCCGGGAATGGCGGTCGTTGCTTTTGGCACGACGCCCTCGATGGTGTCGAGCTTGCGGCCGCGCAGGGTGCGGGAGGGGAGCGCGCGCATCAGCAGCTCGGAGTAGGGGTGGGCAGGATTCGCGAAGAGCTCGCCGGCCGGTGCTTCTTCGACCAATTTTCCGGCGTACATGACGCCGACGCGGTCGGCGTTTTCGCGTACGACTCCCATGTCGTGGGTAATCAGCAGGACGGCCGTGCCGCGCGACTGTTGGAGCTTGCGGATCAGCGCGAGGATCTGCGACTGGATCGTCACGTCGAGCGCGGTCGTCGGTTCGTCGGCGATAAGCAGCTTCGGGCGGCAGGCGAGGGCCATGGCGATCATGACGCGTTGACGCATGCCGCCGGAGAGTTGGTGGGGATACTCATCGAAGCGCGCGTCCGGCTCCGGAATGCCCACCTCGTCCAGCATGGCGATGCCGTATCGCCGCGCGTCCCGGCCGCTCATTCCGCGGTGCAGCCGCAGGACCTCGACGACCTGTCGACCCACGCTGAAGACCGGGTTCAGGGCGGTCATCGGTTCCTGGAAAACCATGGAGATATCGTTGCCGCGCACCTTGCGAATTCCCGCCGCCGGGAGCTTCGCGATATTGCGTCCGTCAAAGAGCACCTCGCCGCCGGCGATGTAGCCGGCCGGTTGCGGAAGGAGCTGGAGAACTGACAGGGCGGTCACGGACTTGCCGGAACCGGATTCTCCCACGATGGCGTACGTCTCCTCCTGGAAGATCTCGAACGACACTCCGTCCACCGCGCGTGCCGGTCCCGTGCGCGTCTTGAAGTAGGCGCGCAGCTCGCGAACTTGCAGCAGTGGCGGCGGTTTCATTGCGTTCTCAGCCTCGGGTCCAGGGCATCGCGCAGGGCGTCGCCGAACAGGTTGGCCGGCAGGACCAGGCCGACCATGAAAACGAACGCGGCGGCCAGGTTCCACCAGACGATCGGGTCGCGGGCGAGCTCGAGACGGGCGTTGTTGATCATCACACCCCACGAATAGGTGTCGGCGCCCACGCCGATGCCGATGTAGGTCAGTACGGCTTCCGACAGCACCCGCCCGGAGAAGCTCAACACGGCCGTGATCAGCACGATGTGCATCACGTTTGGCACGATGTGGCGCAGCATGATGCGAAAGCGCGAGATGCCCATGGCTTCGCAGGCCTGAATGAACTCCGTTTCGCGCAGCTTGAGGGTCTCGCCGCGCAAAACGCGGCACAGGCTCGTCCAGGAGGTGACCCCCATGATAATGCACAACGCGGTGAGCCGCGAGACGTCGGGGAACTTGGTGTCGACGATGATCATGAACGCCACGATGAGGAGGACGGATGGGATGGAGGACAGCACCGTGTACACGTACTGGATAATGTCGTCGACCCATCCGCCGAGGTATCCCGCGACGACTCCGAAGAGAATCGCGAACGGAATGACGAGCAGGGTTGTGAAGGCGCCGACGATCATGCCGGTGCGGATGCTTTTCAGGGCGACGTAGAGCACGTCGTTGCCGATGCGGTTTGTTCCGAGCAGGTGTCGGCCCGGATGGTTGAGCCGGGGGTAGTCGCGCGTTACCTCGCCGGTTTCGCCGAGCAGTGCTTCCTTCGTGAACTGGCGATCCGCCAGCGGTGCGCTGTAGGTCTTTTCGCGCGATGCGCGCAACGGGGTGAGTGCCATGTCCAGGACGCTAAGGCCATCGGGATCGCGAAGCGTTCTTCCCGTTTGCGGATTGCGGCGGGGTGTGCCGTCGGCGTTGCGCAGCACGGGGTGCATGCCAACGCTGTCCAGGAGCGCCACAAGGGCATAGAGGCAGAGAACCGCGAAGCTGACTCTCACCAGCCTGCGCTGGAAGACCTCGCGGAAAGCCGCGCGCCAGTACTCGCGATGCGAGAGCCGCCAGCCGACCCAGGCAGCAAAGGCGATCGACGCCGCGACGATGGCGTTCTGGCAGGTCCAGGTTTGGGCGAAGGTTGTCATTCTTCCTTCAACTCCCGCTTGTCATCCCGAGGACCGCCACGGGCGAATCCCGTTGGCTCGTGGGCATGACATCTTCCTCGCCGGCAAGGGGTTGCCCGCGGATCACGCAGATGAGCGCAGATGAATTGGTAGAATGATCTGCGTTGATCTGCGTGATCTGCGGGCAACTCCTTGCCGGACAACCTAGGGATGAAAGGTGTGTCATTAGGAGCGCAGCGGAGCGGAGTCGAGGGATCTCGGGAATTGGAGTTTCCGGCCCGAATTGCCCAAGACGCCGCCCGCCCCGGCGCGTCGCCAACGTGTTTTCTCAAACGCTTCACCGCAACCTCACTCTGGGATCCACAAGGGTGTAGCTCACATCTACGGCGACAAAACCGATCACGTACAAAACGGAGCCGAGAAAGACCATCGATCGGATCACGGCGAAGTCCTGCTTGGCGATGGCCTCGATCGTGTAGCTGCCGAGTCCCGGGATCCCGAAGAATTTCTCCAACAGAAGACTGCCCATTATAAGAAAGGGGATCTGCACTACGACGTTGGTCAGGACGGGAACGAGCGCGTTCTTGAGAACGTGCTGAAAGAGAACGGCGCCTTCGCCCAGTCCCTTGGCACGGGCGGTCCTGACGTAGTCGCGGTTGATCTCCTCCAGGAACACGGTGCGGTAATAGCGGGTGCTCGGGCCCAGCCGGCTGACGATTCCGATTGCTACCGGCAGGACCAGGAACTTGATTGCGTGCAGCGGGTGCGGGTCGAAACCGGAGACCGGCGTAAGCTTGAGGCGCGTTGCCAGGATGTACTGGCCGCCGATTATGTAGAAGAGCGTCGATATGGACATCATGACGACGCAAGAGACGAGGGCCGCGGTATCGATGGCCGATCCGCGATGGAAGGCCACGATCATGGCAAAGAAGATGCTCAACGCCAGGCTGCCCAGGAAGACCGGCAGGGTGATTGCCAGGGAATAGGGGATACGTTCCATCAGCTCGACGCGTATGTCGGCGTTGTCCATGTCCGAGCGTCCGAAGCGGAACAGGAACAAGTGCATACTCTTCTGCCAGAACATGGTTTGCGTGATGGTGTGCGGCATCGGCTCGGCCGGGTTGAGGAAGCGCGGCAGGTGGTAGTTGTGTTCACGTTTCCAATCGGCGATCTGCTCGGGCGTGGCATACTTCTCGCCGCCCAGGGCGGTCTCCGCCATGTCGTCCGGCGTGTTCACGAAGAAAAAGAGGGCGAAGATCAGCAGGTTCACCCCGAACAGGATCGGGACGGCGTAGGCGATTCTTCGTATGATGTACGCTAGCATGGTGTTCTTCCGGCCGGAGGCTTGTGTCCCGGGC
>CAZKRK010000029.1:21161-33690 GCA_964555035.1 uncultured Victivallales bacterium
CGGGCCGTCGGTTCGTGGACAGGTTGAGGTTTTGCGTCTCGCACCGAGTGCGGCTGCCGCGCTAGCAGCGGCGAGGAGCAGGCCGCCAACCGCAACCGGCCAGACGATGGGGCGGTTCCATTCTTGCTGACGCGCGACGCGCAGTTGCGGGTCGATCCGGTGGTACTTGCGGACGTTGTAGTTGAACTCGCTGGGTTTGACGTTGCTGTACCAGGCGTGTCCCAGCGAGTAGGCCAGGGGATAGTACTCCCAGACAGCGGGAGCATCGTGCTGAAGGATCCGGACGGCTTCATCGATCAGGGTCCGGCGCGTCGGTCCGTTGGCCATGGTTTCCAGTTCCTCGAACAACCGGTCGAACGCAGGGTTTGCGTAGTTGGAGACGTTGTGGCCCCTGTGCTGCACTTTGCCGTTGGGGCCGTAGAACAGGAAAAGGAGGTTCTCGGCATCGGGGTAGTCGGCGAACCAGACGTTGCGGATGAGCTGCCACGTACCCTGGCGGAGCTTATCGCGGTAGCGGCTGAGTTCGGTGCTGCGTTCCTTGAGACGGATTCCGATCAAGCCCAGCCGGCGCTGCATCCATTCGAGGTGCGAGCGGAAGGTGGGATCGCCGCTGCTGGAATGGTCGAAGTGCAGCGTGAGCGGCGCTCCGTCCGGACCGTAGCCGTTCGGGTATCCCGCCCGTTTCATGAGCTCGCGCGCGGTCTCGAGGGAACGACGTTGCGGACGATCGCGCTTCGCGTTCCATTCGTCCACGAACGGGTTGGCGCCTTCGGGTCCGGCGCGATAGCCGAAGATGCCGGGAGGCAGCGGTCCCGACGCCGGCACGCCCCGGCCGTTTCTGAAAATGTCGAGATACTCGTTTGGGTCCAGCACGATCGAGACCGCCTGGCGCAGAGCGCACTGTTCCGGGGACAGACCTCCGACGACTTTATCGAGCATGTTGAACTTGGTGTAATAGAACGCCATGCGCGTGGCGGACGTCATGGTGATCCCCCTGGCTTTCATGGCGTCCGAAAGGGTGGCATCCACGCCCGTCTGGAACTGGACGGCCTGGTCGAAGACGTCGGAGGAGATGTCCGAGTCGTCGTAGTAGCCCTGGAGGAACTTGCTCCAGGCCGGGATGGCTTCCTTTTCCAGGATCCACATCTGCGTATCGATGAAAGGAAGCGGCTTGCCGGCGTCGCGCAGGCGTCCCGCCTCCCCGTCGTCGGTGTCGCCGGTGTCGGGATAGCGGTCGGCGTGATAGTTGGGGTTGCGTTTGAGGATGATGTTCTTCTCCGGCAGGCAGGTGTCCATGTAGTAGGGTCCGCTGCCGACCGGGTAGCGTCTGAGGGTGAACTGTTTTTCCCGGATCGCGGGCTGCTCGTAGAAGTCGATCGCCTCGCGCGGCATTGGCGCAAAGAAGTGCATGGCCATCCAGTAGAGGATCTGCGGATACTTGCGCTTGAGCACGAGTTTGAACGTACGATCGTCGATCGGTTCAAGCCCCTTGCACGGATAGGCCTCGTACTCCAGCTTGATGGGGGCCGTGCGCTCGCCCAGTTCCTGGCTATAGTGACTTCCGGCCGCGCTTTTCCGTCGCGAGCGTTCCGCCGCCAGCTGCGTCTTCAACTCTTCGTGCAGCCCATCCAGGCCGAGCACGTAGCTCTGGATCGTGCTGTAGACCGGACACTCGTTGCGAGGATCGGCCAACCGGCGGATCTGGAGGAGGTAGTCTTTGGCCAGTACCTCGCGCGAGCCCTGGTGCGCGAAGCGGGCGGGCGTATCGAAGCCCCGTATGTCGGTCGGAGAAACGTCGGCGTAGACCGCCCGTCCCTGCGCGTCGCGCGCGAAGCAGGGGTGGTCCTGGTACAGAATGCCCGGCTTGATGCGTATCGTATACTCGACTCGGCCGACCGCTTCGGCGGGCGGGTCCGTGGAGTCGAGCCGGCGTCCCTTCTTGTCGAAATAGGCCGGTTGGGGGATCTCTTCGGCTGTCAGCGGGACCAGTTCATAGGGGCGGTTCAGGTAGTGATAGGTAAAGGGCGGTTCGCAGATCTGGTCCACGAGGCGATTTTCACGGGCGTAGTACGCGTTAGCCGGATCGAGTTTGTTGGGAGCAACGGAATACGACGTGAAATAGGTCCGTGCGGCAGCCTCGCCTTTCCGGTGAGGGTTGTTGGTGCACCCGGGAAACACAGAAATGCATGCGACTACAAGGTGACCTGCAGCTAAACTGAAGTGTTGGCGTCTTCCGACCATCGCGAATCCTTGCCCTACGATCATAGGACGAGGGCCATTGGTCAAGACTATGCCGCACATTTGCGCGCTGTTCCACAGTGGGCCGGACTTGCAGTCCGGCCTGGGAGAGGCGGGAGCATGAGGAGAGTTAGCGCTTGATTTGGCCGATTGCGTGCGCCTATGGTACAGAACGTCTAGGACGAGGTGCTCACTCATGCGTTCAACTTTGGTTTCATGGACGGCTGCTGCCGTCGCTTTCTGCGTGGTAGCGCTGCCCAGCGGCGGGCAGGACACCCGGCCCGGCGGGCCGGCGGCGAATGGCATTCTGCGTGAACTCAGGACAAAGAGTGCCATCCGGGCGGTCGAGTACTTCGACTCCCTGCCCGCTGGTACGGAAATCACGCTGGCGATAAAGAAAGCGATCGCTCCCCGGTTACGCAGGACCGGCGATTACGCGCGCGCCAGAAGGATGTTCGAGGACATTCTCATCGCCGACCCCCGCGACGAGGCCGCGACGCGTGGCCTGACAATGACACTGTTCGACATGGAGGATTACGAAGCCGCGCAACGGATACTCTTTGAGGTCGCGGACGGCGGCCTGCATCCGGAAGTCAAGCTGCCGGACATTGTGACGCAGATCGTGCTGCCGGGCCCGGTCGACACTACGGATGCCGGTCTTTCGGCTGAGGTTGCTGAAACCACCGCCGAACCGCCATCCCCCGTTCCCGTGGAAACCAACGTGACGGAAGTGGCGCAAGAGGTCGCCGTCGAACCACCGCCGCCTGCGCCTGCTCCGGCGGAGACAAACGTGATAGAAGTGGTGGAGACGATCCCCCTCGAACGCATTACGGTTGCCGTGGCAGGGCCAACCCAGGAAGTAGCGGAAGTAGTCGTTGAGCCCATTGCCATTGTGCCGGAGGAAACAGACGTATCGCAACAGGTGGCGGAAGTCGTGGTTGAACCCGTGGTGATTGTTCCGGCCGAAACGAACCTCGCGGATGAGACGGTCGCAGGCGCCGTCAAGCGCGTGAGCATCGTCCCGGCGGAAACCAATGTTGTAGAGGATGAGGTCGGTTCGGCACCCGTCACCATAATCGTTCCGGAAACGCGCGTTGTCGAGGTAGAGCCCGATACCGTGCCGGAATTTCCCGAGACCACGAACGTCGTGGAGCTTGTCGAGCCGTGTCCCGTGACGCCGGACATGACGGCGCACACGACCGCGGTTGTCGTAATCGAACCCACGCCGACGTGCGCGGTGGAAACTGCCGGTGTGCCCCTCACGAGCATTGTACCCGAACAGGCGACACCGCCGATACAACACGTGGCACCTGCAACCGGCCGCGTTGTCGCGGCGGTAACAGTCGACGCGCCCCTCGAGGAGTCGGTTTCCACCCCGGGAGCGCCGCCGCGGATCGCCACGCTGGAGCCGGAGGAGATTGCGGACCACATTGCGCTGCTGCTTGCCTCGAACAAGACAGAGGCCGCGGTCAGTCTCTTTGAGCTGCTTCCGGCGGAGAAGCGTCTTTCGTCGCGACTGAGGCGATCGATTGCCGGTTGTTACGAGAAGAAGGGCTACTACGTTCAGGCCGCCCGCCTGTACGAATCCGTATTCGACGAAAACCCGGATGATTTCGAGACGGGCCTGGCGATGGTCGATCTTTACACGGAATGCGACCAGGACGCAGCGGTGGACGCGGCCGACAAGGTCCTGAAGCACCATCCGCGGAACGTGCCGGTGTTGTTCGCCAAGGCGCGGATCGAATCGGTGAAGAAGGACCGCGACGAGGTCGCGGCCTTGTGCCAACGCATCCTCGCGCTGGACAACACCCACGGTCCGGCAAAGGAGCTATGTCTCGGGGTGCTGCTGTCGTCGGCTCGGGAGCACGGCAAACGGGCCGCGGAGTTCTACGAAAAGGCGCTGGCGGTAGAGGACTCGGCCGACATCAGGCGCGAATACGTCGGCTTTCTGGCCGATCCGGAGCGTGCGGAAGACGCCGCGGCCGCGTACGAGCGCCTGGGACCGGAGTTCGAGGCGAGCGACGAGCTTCTCCGGGTGGCCGGAGCGTTCTACAGGGAGAACGGGGCATTCGACCAGGCCATTCCCGTCTACGGCGAGCTCGTCAGACGCAATCCCGCCGACCCCGAATTGAAACGTCTACTGGTCGTTCTCTACTTTGACAAGGGGGACTTCAACAACGCGGTCAAGGTGTTGGACGGTTTGGAGTGAGAGTAACACAAGAACCTCGAGCTTCCCACCCGCCTACCGCATCTCCGACAAGGTGTCGATCAACTTCTGCAGTTTCTCACACCGTTCTATCAGCTCTTTCTTGCGTTCCCGCTGCTTCTCGACCACGGCGGCGGGAGCTTTGCTGACGAACGACTCGTTTTCCAGCTTGCGGGTTGTTCCCTGAAGGTCGCCGGTGACTTTTGCGAGCTGTCCCTCGAGGCGTTTCACCTCCGCGTCGATGTCGACCAGCCCTTCGAGCGGCATGTAGACCGTGCCCAGCCGGCTGAGCCCACTGGGCATCGCCTTTTCGGGTTCCAGCCCGGGATCGATCGCAAGGGACTCGGCCCGCATGAGGGCGCGAACCGCCAGCTCGTCGCTTGCCAGGCGTTGGGCGGTCTCGGCGTCGTTCGGCTTGACCATGTAGGCGATCGCCTGGGTCGGCGAAATGCCGTAGTCCGCCCGCAGCGTGCGTGCCACGCGAATCATATCGTGCTTGTCGTCGACGTACGCGACTTCTTCTCCGGAAATGCCCATCTCCCGCAGTTCCGCCTTGGACCGCGCGGTCGGCCAGGAGGCGAGCATGATGGACTCCTCCGCGCCGCCATAGCCCATAGCGTGCCACAGTTCTTCGGTCACGAAGGGCATGATCGGGTGCAGCAGCCGCAGTGCGGTGTCGAACACGTGGTGCATGACCTTGAGCACTTCCGTGCGACGGGCCTCGTCGTCGCCATACAGCGTCTCCTTGCACGATTCGACGTACCAGTCGCAGTACTGGTGCCAGACGAACTCGTACAGGACGAGGGCGGCATCGTTGAACCGGAACTTGTCGAGATTCTCGGTGCAGTCCTCAATGGCTTCCTGGAGGCGGAAGAGGATGTGCTTGTCGTCGCTCGTCAACAGCTCGGGATTGAACGCGATTCTGCCCTGCCAGGCCGAGGCGTCGGCCTTGTCGGAATGCATCTTCATGAACCGTGCGGCATTCCACAGCTTGGTCCCGAAGTTCCGTCCGATTTCGAACTTCTCGGTGGAGATGTAGACGTCCTGGCCGGTGGCGGTCAGCATGGTCAGGCTGAACCGCAGGGCGTCGGCGCTGAACTGCTCGACGATCGTGAGCGGATCGATGGAGTTGCCCAGGCTCTTGCTCATCTTGCGGCCCTTGTCGTCGCGCACGGTGCCGTGGATGTAGACCTTTTCGAAGGGAATGTCTCCCATGAACTCCATGCCGGCCATAATCATGCGGGCAACCCAGAAGAAGATGATCTCCGAGGCCGTGACGAGGTCATGCGTCGGGTAGTAGAACTTGAGGTCCTGGTTGTCTTCGGGCCAACCGAACGTGCTGAAGGGCCACAGCCATGAGGAGAACCACGTGTCGAGTACGTCTTCGTCCTGGCGGATGGTGACTTTGGAGCACATGGGGCACATCTCGGGCTTGCCCTTTTCGGCCCACTCGTGACCGCACGAGTCGCAGTAGAAAACCGGGATGCGGTGTCCCCACCAGATCTGGCGCGAGATGCACCAGTCACGGATGTTCTCCATCCACTCCTGGTAGACCTTGGTCCAGCGCGCCGGCACGAACTCGACGCGTCCGTCGTTGACGGCCTCGAGCGCGGGCCTGGCCAGCGGTGCCATCTTGACGAACCACTGCGGCGAAAGGCGCGGCTCGACAACCGTGTCGCAGCGATAGCAGTGGCCGACGGCGTGCTGGTGCTCATCGATTCTCTCGATCAGCCCGGCTGCTTCCAGGTCTTCGAGGATTCGTTTGCGGCACTCGAAACGGTCCGTTCCGGCGTATGGGCCGGCCTCGTCGTTCATGCTGCCGTCGCCGTTCATGACGTTGATCGGCTGCAGACCGTGGCGCTGGCCCATCTCGAAATCGTTGGGGTCGTGCGCGGGCGTCACCTTGACGATGCCGGTTCCGAACTCGGAGTCGACGTAGTCGTCCTTGATGACGACCAGTTCGCGGTTGAGGACGGGCAGCAGGACGGTCTTCCGGTCGAGGCCGGCGTAGCGCTCGTCGTTGGGATTGACCGCAACCGCCACGTCGCCCAGCAGGGTCTCCGGGCGGGTGGTCGCCACGGTAATGTGCTCGCCGTCTTGGCCGCCCTTGACGGGGTACTTGATGTAGTAGAGTTTTCCGGCCGTATCGGCGTGTTCACTCTCTTCATCCGAGAGTGCGGTGTGGCACCGGGGGCACCAGTTGATGATGTAGTTGCCGCGATAGACCAGCTTCTTTTCGTAGAGCCGAACGAAGACCTCGGCCACGGCGTCGCTCAGACCGGCGTCCATGGTGAACCGCTCGCGCTCCCAGTCGCACGCGCATCCCAGCTTCTTCAACTGGTTGATGATCGTGCTGCCGTACTCCTCGCGCCACTGCCAGACGCGCTCCAGAAACGCCTCGCGCCCGAGGTCTTCGCGCGTCTGGCCGTCTTTCGCCAATGCGCGCTCGACCACGTTCTGGGTTGCGATTCCGGCGTGGTCGGTGCCGGGCATCCAGACCACGTTACGCCCCTGCATGCGCCGCCACCGGGTGAGGATGTCCTGGATCGTGTTGTTGAGGGCATGCCCCATGTGGAGGATGCCGGTCACGTTCGGTGGCGGGATCACGATGCAGTAGGACTCGCCGTCCTGCTCGGCATCACCGTGAAAGAGCCCTCGCTCGAGCCAGGTCGAGTACCACTTATCTTCGATATTCTTCGGATCGTAGTGCTTTTCCATCGTTCACTATCCGTTCTTGTTTTCGTCCCTGCCGGTTTCAGCCTGTTGACGTTCTTCTTCGATGAAGAGCTTGTATTCGACGCTGTCCACGAGAGCCTCCCACGAGGCTTCGATCAGGTTCTCCGAAACGCCCACCGTGCCCCACGACTCCTCGCCGTCGGTCGACTCGATCAGAACGCGCGTGGTCGCGGCCGTGGCCTCCTCGGGGTCGAGGATGCGCACGCGGTAGTCCGTCAGGAGCACCTTGCCGATCTGCGGGTAGAAGCGAATCAGCGCCTTGCGCAGCGCGCGGTCGAGGGCATTCACGGGACCGTCTCCCTCCGCGACGGTGTGCTCGATCTCGTCCTGCACGCGGACCTTGACTACGGCTTCGGAGATGCACGGTTCGTCTTCGCCGCGCTTCTCGACGACCACGCGGAACCCTTCAAGACCGAAGAACGACTTGTGCTCGCGCAGCACTTTCTGAATCAGCATGCGGAACGAGGCGTCGGCGGCTTCGAAAGCGTAGCCGCGGTCTTCCAGCTCCTTCAACGTATCGAGAATCTCGCGCGCGCCTTCCACGGATGTGCGGCGCCCCATTTCCAATTCGATCGCCTTGAGCAGGATGTTGCTGGCGCCGGATACTTCCGAAACGAGGATGCGGCGCTGGTTGCCGACCGACTCCGGCGCGACGTGCTCGAACGTACGCGGATTCTTCTGAACGGCGTTGACGTGTGCGCCGCCCTTATGGCCAAACGCGCTGTCGCCCACGTACGGCGCGCGCGGGTTGTCGCGCAGGTTGACGAGGTCGTTGACGTACACCGAGAGCTCGCGCAGTTTCGAGAGAGCGTCGCCCGCGGCGCAGCTCAGGCCAAGCTTGAGTTGCAGCGCGGGGATCACGGAAATCAGGTTCGCGTTTCCGCAGCGCTCACCGTAGCCGTTGATCGTGCCCTGGACGTGCGTCGCGCCGGCCCGCACGGCCTGCAGGGCATTGGCGACGGCCAGCTCGGCGTCGTTGTGCGTGTGGATGCCGATCGGCACGTCGAACTCGTTCGCCACCTTTGCGGTCATGTCGTGAATCTCGTGCGGCAGGCACCCGCCGTTGGTATCGCAGAGGATCACCGTCTCGGCCCCGCCGCGAACGGCGGCCGCGAGCATCTTGAGCGCAAAACCGGCATCGTCCTTGTAGCCGTCAAAGAAGTGCTCGGCATCGAAGAAGACCGTTTTCCCCCGTTCCCTCAGGTACGTCACGGTTTCTTCGATCATGCGTTCGTTTTCGTCAGGCGATGTGCGCAATACGTCGGAGACGTGCAGCCGCCAGGTCTTCCCGTAGATGGTCACAACCGGCGTGCCGGCGTCCAGCAACGCCTGCACCTGCGGGTCCTCCGACACCTTGCGTTGCGGGTGACGCGTGCTGCCGAACGCCACGACCTTCGCGTGCGACAACTCCTCGTTGCGCATAGCCTCGAAGAACTTCATGTCCTTGGGATTGGACGCCGGAAATCCGCCTTCGATGTAGTCGAAACCGAATGCGTCCAGGCGTCTGGCCAGATGGACCTTCCCGGCCCCGGAGAACGAGACGTTTTCCCCCTGGGCGCCGTCCCGCAGCGTCGTGTCATAAAGCGATATGCGTGTTTTGCTCATGGTGAACCTGCCGGTGCGGATGCAGCGGACCGGCGACCGCGCGGTTTATACGACCACTCGAATGCGGCCGGTGTTGCTGATGTCCAAGCCCGACGAGGCGATGTCGGCCAGCGCCGCCTCCGTGACGTCCTCGCCAACGGGCTGTGTGACGACGGCGGTGAGCTGCGCATCGCCAAGCGCCAACGACCGCGTCGTTTCGACCGCCACGCCGCTCTCCGCCAGAGAACCGGAAATGGTTGCCCCCGCATCCTGACCGGTCGGCAATGCGAACCAGAGCAGGTTGGGTGTCACGTCTTCGGCAATGGGCACGGCGCGCACGGTCCCGCCCGCGAGGGGAACCGGCGGCGTCCGGAACGGACACTCGCAAACCAGGTTGCGGAGCACGTCGCACACATCGCCGAGCACCGTGCTCGCGGTGGGCACGCTACCGGCGCCGCGACCGTAGCAGAGCGTCTCGTCCGCCAGGTCCGTCCTTACCAGAACCGCGTTGAACACGTCGTCTACGCCGGCGAGGGGGCTGCCGACGGGCACGGCGGAAGGATGCACGCGCACCGCGACGCCGTTTTCACCATTGCGTATCACGGCCAGCAGTTTGATCTTGTAGCCCAGCTCGGCCGCCACGGCCATGTCGGTCCCGGACACCGCGCGGATGCCCTCAACGTGAACGTCATCCAGCGAGACGTAGCCGCCGCATGCCAGCGAGGCCAGGATGACGGCCTTGTGCGCCGAGTCCCATCCGTCTATGTCCAGGCCGGGATCGGCCTCGGCAAATCCCGCCCGTTGGGCGGCGGCAAGCGCCTCGTCGAACGGCGTGCCGTTCGCGCCCATCCGAGTGAGAATGTAGTTGCATGTGCCGTTGACGATTCCCTCGATGGCGGACACCTTGTTGGCCGACAGCCCTTCACGCAACACCCGGATAATCGGTATCGCGCCGCCCACGCTGGCGCCGAACCGGATGTCGGCCTTGTTCGCGGCCGCCAGCTCGAAGATCTCCTGCCCGTGCTTGGCCAGGAGTGCCTTGTTGGCGGTAACCACGGGTTTGCCCTGCGACAGCGCCTGCTTCACAAAGTCACGCGCTACGCCCGTGCCGCCGATGAGCTCGACGATCACGCCAATCTCGGGGTCGTCGATCGCCTGCGCCGCGTCGGTCGTCAGAATCGCCGGATCCACCCTCACGCCGCGATCCGTCTCGATATCGACGTCGGCGATCCATTTCAGGACGGGGCGCACGCCAAGCCGCGCCGCGAGCAAGTCGCTATTCGCCTGCAGACCGTACACGACACCGGCGCCAACCGTTCCAAACCCCAGCAAACCTATCGCCATCTCTTGCATTCGAGACCTACTTCCTGCAAACCGGCGAAGGACTCTAGGAAACCAGCGTAGCAGGCACAAGCACAATCGAAAGATTGGACATTGAACAGTCCCCCCTTTCTTCCTACTATGTCGCCCCTTTGAGAACAGAAGACCTGTAAGCGGGAGCAGAAGTGATGGATATTCAGCAACTGTTTGCCGAGCGGATCGGCGGGGCGGCTTTTGGAACGAGCAACGAGATCTACAAGTTCCAGAAGATCAAAATGGCGAAAGACGCCGCCAAGCGGGAACACCCCGGCGTGGAGCTGCTGGACTTCGGCGTGGGCGAGCCGGACTGCATGGCGCCCGAACCGATTCGCCAGGCCCTCAAGGAGGCCGTCGACCAGCCTGCCAACCGCGGCTACGCCGACAACGGCATTGACGAGTTCAAGGAGGCCGCCGCGGAGTACATGGCGAAGTTCTTCGGCGTAGAGGGCATCGACCCCGCCGCGGAGATCACCCACAGCATCGGCTCCAAGCCGGCCCTGGCCATGCTGCCGCTCTGTTTCATCAACCCCGGCGACGTCACGCTGGCCACCGTGCCGGGCTATCCCGTCCTGGGAACTCACACCGGTTACCTCGGCGGCGAGGTCGTGAAACTGCCGCTGCTCAAGGAGAACGGCTTCCATCCCGACATCGACGGCATCCCGGAAGACGTGGCTGCACGCGCCAAGCTCTTCTACGTGAACTACCCGAACAACCCGACCGGCGCGGCCCCGACCGGCGAGATCTTCGACCGCCTGATCGCGTTCGCGAACAAACACAACATCCTGATCGTGCAGGACGCGGCCTACGCCACGCTGGCGTACGACCGGGAGCCGCTGTCGATCCTGTCCCGCCCAGGCGGCAAGGAAGCCGCGATTGAGCTGCACTCGATGAGCAAGAGCTACAACATGACCGGCTGGCGCCTCGGGTTCGTCGTCGGCTCCGCCAAGGCGGTCCAGGCCTACTCCGAGGTGAAGGACAACATTGACTCCGGTCAGTTCAAGGCAATCCAGCTCGCGGCCTGCGCCGGCATTGCCGACAAGGCTCTCTCCGACAGCATCCGCGACCACTACGAGCAGCGCCTGCGCAAGCTCGTGGCCGTGTTGTGCGAAGCCGGGTTCGACGCGTCCATGCCGGGCGGCACATTTTACCTCTATGTCAGCGCGCCCGGGGGCGGGGGCGACGTGGAGTTCAAGAACGCCGAAGACGCCTCGCAGTACCTGATCCGCAACCAGCTCATCTCAACCGTACCGTGGGACGACGCCGGCGCCTTTCTGCGGTTCTCGGCCACGTTCGAATCCAACGGCGACGAAGACGACGACCGCGTGATGCAGGAACTCCGACGCCGCCTCTCCGAGGCGGAGCTGAAGTGGTAGATTGGGCATTGGGGAAGGATGGAGCCGGCCGTCCCGGCCGGTCCGGTAACGGCGGCGACCGCCGTCTCCAGAGAGTCACCGTCACCTCGACATCCACCAACAGCCAATCAACCAATTGACCAATTGATCGACCCCGGCCCTCGCTAGCCCTAGTTTACTGGGCCGGGTGACTGAATATGTGGTAAGCTACTGGGCTGCAGAGGGCAACGTGAATGCGTTCGGTATTACCCCTTTTTGTTGGATCGCTTGCTACGTGTGCGGGTATTGCGTGAGGAGGCTGTGTGTTTATTAAGGCGTTGGAGCCCGAAGAGCTCGACGAGTTGGGCTTGGTCGAAGGTTTCACGGGTCTCGATCGTGGCGGTTGGTTGGGGTCCGGTTCGGCCTTCTGAGGGATAGACAAGGACGATCTGTTGAAGGCCGTCAAGCGCGCTGAGCATGGTCTCCTTGGTCATTGGGAGGTCGGCCTTTCGTGTTTTTGCATGAAGCCAGTTGATCAACGAGCAGCCCAACATGCAACAGAAGGAATGGACGCGTAACTTCGAGTCGGTCCAATGATAGGCGGGGCCCCAGGTCGCGCCGGCCCCGTCCTTCAGAGAACGGAAGCATCGCTCGATAACCTCTTGTCCGTGATAGGCGCGAACGACCCGATCAGGATCCCAATGCGTGCGTGATGTGGTCAAGACGGTGCGGCCGAGACGGAAATTGATCAGATCGGAAAGGGCGGCATTGTTGACGCTGAATTGCAGATGCCACGATGGTGGCTGCGGTTGACCGAGGGACACCTCGATCAAATGCTTCAGCCACTGGCCGGCGAGGATGTTGTCGATGCTGCGGCGTACAGAGGGTTCCTTTCTGGGTTTGCGCTGAGGTTTGGCCAAGTCTCGCGACAAGGTTCTGAGTTTCGTGCAAGCCTTGGCGATAGAGGCCATCAGACTATGCAGTTGTTCGGCCTCAAAGACCGAGGAATGCATCAGGCTCGTAACTGTTTAGCCCCCATTGGGTCGCGGGTAGGCGGCGAAGGCAGCGGCGGGCT
>CAZKRK010000030.1:0-33515 GCA_964555035.1 uncultured Victivallales bacterium
AGTGGCGTGGTCCGGTTGGAGCGCGCTACGCGCCGACACTCGCAAGCGGCCCATGGGCTTTTGATACAGTTCCGTGAGTGGCGCGCTCCCACCTCTCCCCTCGGGGGAGGTCGCCGCGGCGCAGCGGAGGCGGGTGAGGGGCTGGCACGCGGGGTCTCTACCCATGACCTCTGTACCATGAAGACCGTCTCAAACAACAACCAAGAGGTGTCAAACGGAAATCAGGACGTGACAACTTCCGCGACGCTAGGACTTATGTGAAGCGGCACGTTATGTGGAGCGCCTCGCCATTTCGCCTTCACGCGGCTATGACGGCCCTTCGGGCCTATGGACGGCGCTACACTTCGACCACCGGAATCGTCAAGCGTTGGCCGACCGGCCTGCGCCCTCCGGTGCGGCTCGCGAGAGCCGCACGCTACGGACGCTCTACGAAGGGACGATTGACCCAAATGGACAATCGTCAATCGACTCCCCCTCGCGCCCGCACCGTTGGGACGGCCTTGACGAAAGTGTCCACGAGTTGCGGATCGAAGTGGCGGCCGGCTTCGGTCTGCAGGGCAGCCAGCGCGTCTTCCCGGGAGAGGGCGGGGCGATAGGCCCGTTCGGAGGTTATGGCGACGTAGGCTTCGGCAATGCCGATGATGCGCGCCAGCAGCGGTATGTCGTGCCCCGACAGCCGTTCGGGGTAGCCGCTGCCGTCATACTTCTCGTGATGATGGCGGATGGCGTCGAGCGATCCGGCGAGCTGCACGATGGGCGCCAGAATCTGAACGCCCCGGTCGGGATGTTCACGGATCAAGGCCAGCTCCTCGTCGCTCAAGGGGTCTGTCTTGTTCAGGATGCTGTCGGGGGTCTTGATAAACCCGACGTCGTGCAGCAGGGATGCCCAGCGCAGATCTCCCAGGGTAGAGTGGCTGAGGTTGAGCGCGTTGCCGAGAGCCAGGGCGTATTCGCACACCCGTTCGGAATGCCCTTCGGTGTATGCGCCCCTGGCTTCGATCGCAACCACGAGCGTCTTCACGATGTCGACCACGAACGTCTCCAGCTCGCGGTGAAAATCCGCGTTGTTGAAGAGCAGCGCGATTTGCTGGCTGACGGTGTACACCAGGCGACAGTCGCTGGGGCGGAACTCCTGCTCAAGGTCGAAAGAGCACAACAGCACCCACCCGTGTGAAAGATCCTGCAGGTCGATCCGCACGGCAAGCGCTCGAAAGGGCTGCGAAAGCACGTGGCAGAGTTCCGCCACTTCGTGCGAGTTCTTGACGAGATAGCAGTTGTTCTCCGAGGGTTGAATGCGGTGCGTTATGCACTTGAGCAGCTCTCGCGCGAACCAGTCGGCGTCGCCGACATGTTCCTCGAATCCGTCCGAACTCACGTGCGCGGAGAATTCCTGCCTGTCGGTCACGAGCGTCGCCGCGAAACCGACTCCGACCGCGTCGCAGACCTCGGTCAGCAGGTTCCGCAACGCCTCGTCGGAGAGTTGGAGCGTTTGCATGCGGGTCGCCAGCTTCGAGAAGAGCTCGAGGTTCTCGTAGCTCTTCTTAAGCTCTTGCCGCAGGCCTTCCGTGTCGTCAGATTCGTGCACTTCTATTGACCGTGTACCCGGACTTTGTAGAAGGCCGCTCCTTTTGGCGGGAAGAAGTCAGTGAAGCTTGTGGTGGCTCCGGGCTCGCCCACGACCACCCCGCTGACGTCCAGGTAAGGCCCCATGATGGACTCCGCGCGGAAAACAACATAGTTGATGCCCGGTACGCTGCTCCACGTGATGGTGACCATGTCGCCGAAGGGGTCACGCCCAAATCCGCCCACACCCAGGCGGGAGGTGGGATCCGTCGGGTCCGTACCTGCCCGGAATTCCTCCAGGTCGGAGGCCCCGTCGTCGTCGAAGTCGGAGACAGCGTCCGCTACGTTCGTGCCGTGGAAGAAGTCCTGCTCCCATTGGTCGAGAATGCCGTCGTTGTCGCGATCGCCGATCAACGTGATGTTGAACGTATAGGGTCCGGTCCAGTTGTTGTTGCTGTCGCGCGCCCTGACCTCGACCTGCGTCGTATCCATGGCCCGCACGGTAGGGGTGAAGGTGAGTGTGCCGTCAGGGGTGATGCTCGGCAGCTCCTCGAACATCTCCGGCGCCGGGCATTCGCAGAAGAACTGTACGGTCTGGTTGGTTTCGTAGACGTCGCCGGGTGTGATGCCGGTGACCCAGTTCGTAAACGTGCGGGCGACGTTGCCGGCATTGACCTCGATGTCGGGCCCCAGGGTGAAGGTGGGGTTGTCGTCGACGGCGATCACTTCGAGGATGGTCGTATTGGTGTGGGAGAACTCGCCGTCGCTGACGATGAGGGCGATAGTGTGGATGCCGGGCATGCCCCAGGGCAGCGTCAGTTCCATCCGGTACGACTCCGGGGTGCCGTCAAGGTCGAAGTCCCACATGTAGGTCAGGGGCTGATGGTTGGGATCGGACGACCTGGCGCCCGAGAGGCGGAAGTGCTCGCCTTCCATAACGACGTACGGTCCGCCGGGGTCGGATACGGGCGGCCGGTTGATGTCGATGACGACTTTGGCGTAGGCCCACTGGGACGCCTGCCTGGTGGTGGCGTTGGTCTGCCAGTTGATCACGCCGTAGTCCCTGACCCTGACGCGAATCTCGTCGACGCCGGTTTCGGTATACGTGCGGGTAAGAGTCGAGGTGGGAGCGTTGAGGATGACATCCGGGTCTCCGTTCAGGTCCAGGTCCCATTCGTAGCAACTGATGGCGTCGCCCAGGTCGACGTCGAAGGAGGCGCCGGCGTCGAAGGTGATGGGGCGGTCCTTGATCGCATAGTAGGTTTCGGGCATTCGCACGAAGGGGGCGATCGGGGGCTCGCCGATCTGGATCGTCTCCTGTATCGTGTCCGACTGCGGCGGCACGTTGTCGTCCGTCACGCGCAGGCGGACGGTCACAAAGACCGGCGGGTCGCCGGGGTCCGGATCGGGGTCCGGCCGGGAAATCGTCAGGCGGGGATCTACGGCGTTGGTTGTGACAACATCGTCGTACGCGCCGTCGTCGTTGAGGTCCCATTCGTAGAGGACGATGCGCCGGTAATCGTCGATGTGATACGAGTTTTCCCCGCTGAAGGTCAGGGTCTTGTCGTATGCCCACATCGGGGAGACCTGTATGCCGGCCTTGGGTGGCTGCACGAACAGGGCGGGCATCAACATCATGACGCCCCAGGACGTGAAGAGCGTCTCCTTCAAGCGTCTTCCCGACGGATACCACGATCCGTCCGCTCTCTGCATATCCGTGATTATCTTCCGCAACCCTCTGTCTTCGTCATTGTACCAGTCCATGCCGCTGGAGAAGGTTATGACTTTGGACGGGCGCGCGGCGAGCAGGGCTTTCTTGACGGCGTAGGCCGAGTAGAACTCATTCCAGTCCTGGCCGGCGGCCGGCCAGTGGTTTGCCGTGGCGTTTTCCGTAGCCGTCCACATGGCGTCATCCCTGCGGTAACCGGCGAACGACAGTTGGACCATGCCCGACGGCGTCTGGGCGCTCCAGCTGCTCCGCTTTCCCGTGTAGCCGAAATAGCCATTGGGGTGGCGGGACCAATAGCTGTACACCAACCACTTCTTGTTTTCGTCCTTGACGAATTGCGGAACCACGATCCCAAAGTTGTCTTCCGCCGCGCGGTAGCCGATCGCCGCCCACTGGCAGGCGGAATTGTCGGAGTGTCTGCCCCCGTGGTTGGCGTGGGAGTTGTTCCAGCCATACCGCCAACCGCCGCGGTAGTTGCCTGTGTTGGCGTCTGCCTGGCCCCACGAGTACATGTCGCACATGTCGGTCAGGATGTCGTAGAACGTCTCGCCCTTTATGCCGCTGCTTCCCGTTCGAGCCCTGGCCGTAGGGGCTTGCGAGGCCGCTATGGCATCCATCACCATGCCGCCTTCGTAAATGGGACGGCCGCTGCGTGTCTCGATGCCGAAGCCGTTTCCATTGGAGTCGCCATCATGACCGGCGAAGTTCTTCGTCCTCAGCCGCTTGAACATGTAGTCAAAGCCCTTCTGCACGGTTTCAATGTACGGGTCTTCACACGGATCCGCGGAGAGGTTGTGTCCGTTGACGAGGAAGGCCTGGAGCGACGAACCCTGCGAGCAGGCGTCATAGGAGTAACCGTACGGATGACCGAACCTGCCGGTACTTCGATTCTGGTCCTTGTGCAGCCACCACAGCCCGTCTTCGATAGCCATATCCGAGCGCGTGGGGATGTCGTTGTTCTTGATCAGAATCACGTAGTCGTCGTGGCCGAACATCCCTCCGCTGTCCCAGACGGTCAG
The DNA here is from genome assembly GCA_964555035.1 of uncultured Victivallales bacterium. Taxonomy (GTDB): domain Bacteria; phylum Verrucomicrobiota; class Kiritimatiellia; order UBA8416; family CAYOBW01; genus CAZKRK01. The sequence continues at coordinate 4,312 of CAZKRK010000030.1, forward strand.
GTAGGCCCGGTAGACGGTGCCGACCTTGCCGGTGTAGGAGTGCGTGGCTTCGATCTCGTACTCGTACTTGTCCGTTACCGTCCTCTTCGCGGTGGGGGGTGAGCCGTCGCCGAAGTCCCACTGGTAGGTCAGGCTGCCGGTGTCGCGCACGATGCCCTTCAGGCGCACCTGGCGGTTGTCATAGGAGTAGTGGTATGCGCCCGGACGGTTGCGTGGGCGCGGGCAGATCACGTGCGGCGCTTCGTTGGCCTTGACGTGGACGATGAACTCGTCGGAGTCGGTCTGGCCGGCGCCGTCCTTGACCGTCAGCCTGCCGGTGATAATGCCTTCCCTGGAATAGGTGTAGAAGCCGCGGTCTCCCTCGGCGTCACGGTCGTTGCCCGGATTGCCGTCGCGATCGCTGTCCACCGTGATGTCGGCGTCCCAGGAGTAGTCGACGATGCCCTGCACTATGTTCGGTTCGGCGCAGTCGCTGGACTGGGTCCCGTCGAAGTAGGCCGGCGGACCGCCGACGCCGGCCGAGTACGGTCCGCCCGCGTCGGCGGTGGGGGGGGTGCTTGTTCGAACGAAGACACGCTTCGTGTCGGGAGCGGAGGCCACGCCGTCATAGTCGTAGACCGTCAGGGTCACCGTATGGTTGTCTTCCCTGGTGTAGATGTGATGCGGGCGCGGACAGATTCCCTTCTTCCCGTTGTCGTCGAAGTCCCACTCGAAGACTTCGAGCTTGTCGTCGTTATTACCGTCGACCGAATCGCCGCCGTCGAAGGGTACGGGGTAGCCGACCTCGATTGTGATGTCCGGGCCGGCGTCCGCCGTGGGCGGGGCTGCGTGAGCGCTGCGCGCGGCGACCGTCAGTAGCACCGCTCCCACGGCCATGATCCTCTTCACGCCATTCGCATTCATCTTGTGAGTCTCCCGTGCTTGCGCCGTGTCCGGACCTTCGACTCCGCGAACAGTCGCGTGAGAGGTGAGCCCGGGCACAACACGGATGTGCACCTTTGTACTTCCACCATATCCACTTTAGAAGAGTAGCGAAGTCGGTGCGCGCAGACAAGGAGAAAGTGGCGAGGGAGGTCTATCTGGTGCACTTGCCCGGGGCCGCCGCCGGGCTTGGCGCATGCTCAGAGAACCTTACCTCTCGGAATTACGAGTGACACTCATTCGCTATCGTCACAGCCTGGCATACATCCGCCGGCAATTCCGGTGGTGGAAGTGCAGCGCCGTCCATAGGCCCGGAGGGCCGACATAGTAAAGCCTGGGGTGAAGCGTAGCGGAACCCCAGGAACGCTTGGTTTTCGGTGCAGGTCCGAATGCAACTCAGCCGTAGGTTTGCCGTTTCGAGAGGTGTTAATTGCGAGTGGTTCGCGAGCTGTGCATTCTTGTGGCGGGGGTTTGCATTTTATGCGAGCGGGTCTGCCCGTGATCAGGTGCACCCGCGCGCGGCCGCCGTCGTGCTTGCCCGCTACGCCGAGGCGCGCGAAGCGCGAAGGCGAGTCCCGCCGGAGCCATGGTTAGCGGGAGCGCTTCCACGCGTGTTGCTTGCTCTGCGCTCGCCCTTGCCCTTCCGCTACGCCGCGGGGCTTGCGGGCGCACTACAAGCATCGCGCCTCGTTCGCGCATGCCGGCCGTTCGTAGAGTGCGTCCGCAAGCCACGTAGCACAGCGGAAGGGAAGGGCGTTCCCTGCTTGAGTGTCTCCCCAAAATGCCGCTCGCTCTTGAGCATCAAGGTCCGGTCTCTTCCGCCGCCACCCTCCCGATTCGAATCTCCCGCCAGATGCCCCGCATGGTTCGAGACTGACGCACGTTTGCCCGGGGGTGGGCGCGTGACAATAAGCGCTGTTTGAACCTTGACATGAACGGCGGCTTAATCCAATGATGTCAACTTGTTACGACTGGTTGGAGCGTTGGGAGGATGGGGCATCAGGGATTCCCTTATGCTCCGCTCAGTCATAGCGCCAAGGTGCTTCTTCTTGATCAATGTGGCAAACGAAAGGGTTATGCTATGCGTAGTGTCGTGTCCGTCGTCGTCTCCTGTCTGATTCTATCCGTCGTCACCACTGCCGAGGCGAAGTGGTTTGGGTTGGGCAACAAGTCCGATGGCAGCAAGAGCAAGGACGAGTCCTTTCTGCGGGCGCTGTCCGAGGACGAGGCGAGGACGTTCCTTTCGTTGTACACTCAACGCGAGCGGGTGCGGGAGGAGCTGCGTGTGCTGGCGCGGATCATTCGCGAGAAGGGCGCGGAAGTCGGAACCTTCCAGAACGCGCTCAAGCAGCAGTTCGACGTTGCCCCCGACAAGGTCTACCAGCTTGACGCCGAAGGCAAGGCGCTCTACCTCCTGGCGAACACGCCCGGCACCAACACCGCGGACGCTGCCGCCGCGACGAACGCCGCTGCCGCTTCCGACTCGATCGTGACCAACGCCGCGTCCTCGGTGAAGCGCGTGTTGCATCGCGAGATTTCGGAGCAGGAAGTTCAGAACATCGTGCGCCTGTCCGCGGCCAAGGGTGTCGCCACGAGCCAGATCCGCGCGCTCAACCTGCTCTACAGGGAAAAGACCATGGAGCTGGGCAAGGCAAACAAGTTGCTCAAAGACCACTTTGCAGTCGAGCCGCAATTGAACTACCGGTACGAGGCCGCGACGCGGTGTTTGTACTTGATAGGTTCCGGCAAGGCGGAGTCGGACAACAAGTAATTTATAGTCCGCGGTTCGGCGTTCTCGAGAAGTCCGGAGGAGGTAGTGCGCATGCGAACTTTTCTATTATGCGGGTGGTGTGTCCTTGCGTCGATATTGACAGTCGAGAGTGGCGTGAGCCAGGACGATGCCGGCGCTGACGCCGGCGTTGACGCCGGCGCCGCCGCGGAGCTGCACGGCGCCGACGTGGGAACCGAGCTCCGCGAAGTCGAGGAGGATATCGTCACGGATGTCGTTCCCGATCATTCCAAGATCAACAGGGAACTGGTACTTCAGTTTGCGCCGCCCGATCCGGAAGCGTTGACGCCTACCAACGGACAGACCGACGTCTACGGCATAACCAACCTGACGATCGTGGGCGACACTTCCTTCCTGGGCAAGCTGGGCGTCACCGACATCCTGCGCGAAGGCATTGCGGGCAAGGCCGTCACGCGCCAGGACATCTACCAGCTCGTGCGCGCCTGCAACGAGGAGTTGATCGAGGGCGGCTACTATCTCGCCCGGTTCTCGGTAACGCCGGCGCAGTTCGACGACTTCCAGGGTCACCTCATGCTGGAGTTCGATGCCGGCCGCATCGGCGAGGTGACGTTCAAGAACCAGGAGGGCCTGCGCTGGTTCTCGGTCCCGCAGCTCCGCAAGCGGCTGCAGGGCGTGGTCGAGGGCGACCCCTTTCACTATCCCACCCTGCGCGAAGGGCTCTACAATCTCAACGCTCATCCCGACCTCCTGGTCAACACCGATCTTCGCGTTCGCAAGGAAGACGTGGAGGATCGGCGCTTGCGTTATCTCGACGTCGATCTCGCGGTGGAAGACAGCCTGCCCTTTCACGCCGTGATCGACTTCGACAACTACAGCACCGACTCGATCAACAACTGGGGCGCCGGCGTGACGCTGCAGTACCTCAACCTGACGCGGCACGACGACGTCATCAGCGTCAGTATGCCGGTGTCGCTCGACTTCCAGTCGCTGCGTTCCTTCGCCGGGTCGTACTACTTCCCTTACTACAAAGGCAACGGCGGCGCGCTTACGATGTATGCCGGCTACTCGGACCTCGATGCCGAAGACGTCGTCGAAGGCATCGACGTGCGCGGTCAAGGATGGTTCGGCGGCCTGCAGGTTTCCTACAACCTGATCGACGACGAGCACCATTTGTTGAAGACTTCGGTCGGCATGGTGCATCGCTACGTCGAGGACACGCTGGTCGTGTCCGACGTCGAAACCGTTCCGCGTGACGTGACCCTGCGGCCGTACTCGCTCGCGTTCAGCTACACCTCCAAGACGCGCGACCGCTGGGGCGGTCGCAACTTCCTGACCAGCCAGACGACCTTCAACCTCGGCGGCACGCTCGGCACCTCGGGCGAAGACGAACTCAGCACCCAGCGGCGCAACGCCGACGAAACCTACGTCGTCGAGCGTCTCCAGTTCTCCCGCATCCAGCCCTTCGGCGGCCGCATCGACGAGGAGGGCAACCGGCGCGGGCAGTGGATCATGTTCATGAAGGGTGCGGCGCAGGTGACCAGCGGCACGCTGATTCCCGCGGAGCAGATGTCGCTCGGCGGTTCGAGTACCGTGCGCGGTTATCGCCAGCGCGAGTACCTCGGCGATCACGCCGTATACGTCAACCTCGAAGTGCGTACGCCGCTGCTTTTCGGGATGCTCTCGAAGCCGTTCCGCGAGCACGTCGGTCCCGAGGGCATCCAGGAGCAGCTCGCCGAAGGCAAGCTGCCGGTCGACCGCCTGCAGTTCGTTGCGTTCGTGGACGCCGGATACCTGATCATCGAAGACCCGCTGCCGGGCGAAGAAGACTCGCAGTCGCTGGCCAGCGTCGGCCTGGGCATGCGGCTCGGGCTGACCAGCTACTCCCAGTTGAAGCTGGACTGGGGATTTCCGCTGAGGGAGACGGACGAGTCCAGCAACATCGGCGCCGGTCACCTGAATATTCAGCTACAGTTCTAGATCTAGAGATGTGGATGGTAAACGCGATCAGTAGAGCTCACATATAACAGAACATGCCCGTTCGGGAATTGGAGGAGGGCGATTATGTTTACAAAGCGAATGATGCGTCGTCGCAAGTTCATCAGGACAGTCTCTGCGCTGCTGATGTTGCACATCGTTATGACACCGGTCACGCCGCTGCTGGCCTTGCCGACCGGCGAGCAGGTCGTGCACGGCACGGTCAGCTTCGAGCGCGACGGCGACCTGATGCGCATCGCGCAGGAGTCGGCCGCGGCGATCGTCAATTACAGTACGTTCGACATCGCGACCCCGGAGACGGTCCAGTTCCTGCAGCCTGACGCAAGGGCCAGGATCCTCAACCGTGTCACGGGCGGCGCGAGCAGCACCATTGCCGGGCAGATGAACGCCAACGGGCAGGTCTACCTGATCAACCCCAACGGCATCATCTTCACGCCCAGCGCCCAGGTCAACGTGGGCGGCCTGGTGGCGGCGGCGATGGACATGGCGGACCAGGACTTCCTCGAGAACCGTTTGCGCTTCACCGGTCCCGGCGGCAGCGTCGTCAACGAGGGCAGCATCAACGCCGACTTCGCCTACCTGCTCGGCGACTCGGTCGAGAACCTCGGCTCCATCTCCGCCTCGGACGTGATCCTGGCCACGGGCGAGCGCTCGATCCTGATCGACAAGGTGGCCGGCGGCGAGATCCGCCTGATCGTCGACGCAGACCCCGCCGGCGCGGCGCCGGACGGTACGGACGCGGCGGCGGACGCCGGTGTCGATGCCCTCGCCGAGGAGCTGGACACCGACGTCGGCTCCGAGCTGACCGTGATCAACGAGGGCGTGATTGACGCTTCGGGCGAGGTCGGCGGCACGATCCTGATCGACGCCCGGCGCGTCGGCCAGTTCGGCGACATGCGCGCCGACGGCACGGTCGGCGACGGCGGCCACATCACCCTGCACGCGCAGGAAACGGTCCTCGTCGGCAGCGAGAGCGTCACCACCGCCGATGCCGGTCTCAACGGCGACGGTGGCTCTATATATATAATAGGAGAAGAGAATGCCGGCATCGGCACCGGCGCCCGCCTCTCCGCCCGCGGCGGCAGCCTCGGCGGCGACGGCGGCTTCATCGAGACCTCCGGCCGGCAAGGCTTCCGCATCGGCGCCACCCCGGACGTCAGCGCTGACAATGGGAAAGGCGGTGCATGGCTGATCGATCCGAACGACATCGAGATCGTTATGGGCAGCGGCCTTATTAACACGGTCACCAACGACTCCCCGTGGCAGTCGACGGAGGATGGTGCAAAGATCGGTGTCGATCTCATCACGAATGCTCTCACGACGGGCAATGTCTGGATCCAGACGACAACTAGTGGGACCAACAATGAGACAGGCGATATCAGTTTGTCGGCCGCTCTCGATTTCGACGGCGTCGCCGGCAATACGCTCACGTTCGACGCTCACAACAACATCATCATCGACGCCGGCATCAGTGATGGTACTCCCGCCACGCCGGACAACCTGGACGTTACGTTCCTGGCCCGCGGCAACATTCAGATCAACGACGACATTTTGCTCAACGGCGGCAAGCTGGACATGACCGCGGGCACGGGCACAGACGACGACATCGAGCAGACTGCCGGCAAGATCGAGGCCGGGGCCCTCGAGTTCTCAGCGGGCGGCGACGTGACTCTGGCGCAGGCGGAGAACGACTTCGCCACGGTCGACGGCAGCGCGGGCGGGGCCATCTCGATCGTTGACAAGGACGCGTTCCAGGTTGTGCCGGGCAGCATCAGCGGCACCGACATCCGGCTGGAAGCGCTGACCGGGGACTTGAACATCGCCGGCAAGGTCAATGCGGCGTCGAACATCACGTTCATCGCCGGCGACGGCAGCATTCTGCAGGGCGCCAACGTCACGGCCACCAACGGCGATATCTACGCCAGCGCGAGCGCCAACTACAACATGACGTCCAACAACGCCCTTCTGTGGGCCCAGAACGGCAGCATCCTGATCGATGCCCGGACCAACATCGTTGTCGAGAAGATACAGGCGGGTGAGACCGTAGGCCTGCGGGCCGGTGGCGCCGTCGTCGACAACATCGTGGCCAGCGGCCTCGTGTTCCGTACCGGCGGTTCCTTTTCCGACCGGGACATGGACACGGCCGTCAACACCATTGCCGGTGTCTCGACCAACGGCAACATCCTGATCGAGAATGACAACACGGCTTCGCTTACGGTCGGCACGGTCGGCGTCACCGTCAAGAGCGTCGCGACGAACGGTACGCTGGAGGACGTCGAGATGGCGGAGGTCACGGGGCTTACGGCGGACAACGGAAACGTTCGTTTGCATGCCTTCGAAGGCGACCTGAATGTTGGCGCAGCAGTCCGGGCGGGCACAAACGTGACGCTCGAGGTAGACGCAGGCAGCATCAACCAAGGGGCCGACATCACGGCGACCTCGGGCGATGTCTACGTCAGAGACGCGACGAACTTCAACTGGACCGGCGGCACTTTGAGCGCCGGCGACGACGTGGTTATTCACGTTGTTGAGAATCTCAATGTCGGCGCCATTCAGGCCGCGTCCGGAACTGTTGCCCTCAAGAGCGACAACGCCGGCATAGCCGATGCAAACGGCGACGCACTCAACGTGACCGCGGCCGACCTGATCGTGGACAGCGCAACCGGTGTGGGCGCGACGGACAACCTGCTCGAAACGAGCGTGGGCACGCTCGCGGGCAGCTCGACTTCGGGCGGCATCTACGTCACGAACCAGGCGGCTTTGACCGTCGGCGCCGTTCCCGACTTCGACTACGAATTCGCCACTTCCGGCGGCACGTTGATAGGGACCGACACCTTCACCGGGGCAACCGGTTTGCAGGCTGACGTTCTCAAAGTGTACGCGGGCGGTTCGCTCTCCGTCACCAGCGCCGTCACGGCGAATGCCGGGGACCTTCTGCTCGGGACGGCCGACGATCTCGAGATCCTGGCAGGCGTCAGCGCGGCGGGCAACAACATCGTCCTGGAGCAGACGGCCGCACTGGACGCGGACGTGGGCGTTCTCCCTGCGCCGGGCGGCACGATGGTCATCACCAACGGCGAGCTGGCCCACCTGTCGGCCGACACGGTCGAGATTCGGGCCGGCAACATCCGCGCCGGCGGATTGACGAACAAGAGCTACAGGCTCGAGCTCGATGCCGCCGGCAGAGTGGCTTTCACCAACGCCGCGTCCGCTATTGGCGACCTGGTGGTCGACGCCGGTGCCGATGCCCGTTTCAACGCCGCGGTGGACGCGACCAGCCTGGAGATTGTGGCGGGCAACCATGTAACCCAGACCGCCTCCCTCGGGGTCACGAACACGATGACCTTCGCCGTGGTGGGGAATGTGATCCTCGGCGATCCCGGGAACAAGTTCAACAGTGTGACCGGCACAGCCGCAAACGTAACGTTAGCGGACGCGGACGATCTGACACTGGCCGGAGTAGTTGCCAACGACGGCACGGGCGCCCTTACGGTGACGACGGTTGGCAATCTTGACGACAGCGCGGCCAACAAGGCCAATGGCGTGACCTTGACCGTGGGCGGCAACGCCGTCCTGGATTCCACCAACGAATTTGCTTCCGTCGGCGGAACGGTGACCGGCGACGCCACCCTCGTGAATACGAACACCCTGGGCCTGGCCGGTCTGGGGGTGGACCGGAACCTGGACGTGACCGTTATCGACGGCGACCTGACGGGCACGGGCGCCAACAGCGCCGACAAGCTCGAATTCGACGTCGGCGGCCGCGACGTCACGCTGGACAATGCCAACAACGATTTCAACAGTGTGACCGGTACGGCGCGGAACGTCACTCTGCGGGACGCCGGCGATCTGGACCTGGCCGGCGTCAATGTGGGCGGCGGCGCGCTTTCCGTGCAGACGGGCACCAACCTGACCGACAGCGCGGTGAACACCGCGGGCGCGCTGACGCTCGACGTTGGGCGCGACGCGATCCTCGACAACACGAACAGCTTCGACGGCGTCGGTGGCACGGTCGGCGGCTCGGCCGAAATCGTCAACGTCGACTCGCTCGAGCTGGCTGCCCTGGCCGTCGCCACCAATCTCTCCGTGACCCTGGAGGCGGGCGACCTGACCGATACCGGCGTGGTCACGGCCAGGGCATTGATCCTGGACATTGCCGGATCGGCGATACTGGACAGCGCCAACGACTTCACGAACGTGGCCGGAACCGTTACGGACTCGGCCGAGCTCGTCGACGTCAACACCCTCGACCTGGCGGGGTTGCACGTCGGCACGAATCTCACGATAACCGTGCAGGGCGGCGACCTTACGGACAGCGCCGACAACAGTGCCGGGGCCGTGACGGTTGACGTGGCCGGCGCCATGACCCTGGACTCCGACAACGATTTCGGCAGCCTGAGCGGCGACGTTCGCGGCGGCAACGCGACGGTCGTCACTACCAACGGGCTTGTACTGACCGAGTTGAACATGCACGGTAACGATCTCGACGTAACCGTGAAGAACGGCGACTTGACCAACGCGGGCGGCAACTCTGCCAGCAACCTCGTGTTCCGGGTCCCCGCCGGGAACGTCAACCTGCCCGGTCCTTCCAACGACTTCGCCAAGGTGGCCGGCGTCGCGGACGGCAGCGTGCTGATCGACGACATGAACGACATGACGGTGGCTACGCTCGAAGGCATCGTCGGGATCACGAGCACCAACGGCAACGTGTCGCTGGGCGTGGGCGGCGATCTGGACCTCGAGTCCGGGGTCAAGGCGAACGGCACGATTACGATCACCCAGACGGCAGACGGCAGTGCCGACCTCGGCAACGTAGCCGGCACCGGCGCGCCTCTGGTTCTCGGCACGGCGGACATGGCGAGCTTCACGGGCGCCACGGTGCGCGTCGCGGCCGGCAACATCACGGCCGGCGCGCTGACCAACGTCAGTTTCGATGCGCTGGAATTGTCCGCCGTCACGAACGCGGTTTTCACCGACAACGCTTCGACGCTCGCCGACGTCGTCGTCACGGGGCAGACGGGCTACGTGGCATTCGACAGCGGAGTGACCGCCAGTAATCTCACCATCGGTGCCGGCACGAGCATTACGCAGAGTGCGCCGCTGACCGTGACCGGCGACCTGGTTGTGGATGCGAATGGCGCAATCAACCTGGGTTCCGCCAACAGTCTTTCGAACATCTCCGGCAGGGCCGGGGGCGGCGTGAAGCTGGTCGACGTGGATTCGCTGGACCTGGCCGGCCTGAACGCCGGTGCCGGTCTCGACATTACGGTTGGCGGCGCTCTCACCGACAGCGGCGCCAATACGGCCGGCGCCCTGACGTTCGCAGCCACGAACGGGGTGACGCTTGACCACGCCGGCAACAACTTCGCGAGCGCCGCCGGCACGGCCGGGGGCACGATCGTCCTGCGGGACGTCGACGACCTGGTCCTGGCCGGGGTGGACGCCGGGGTTGACGGTCTCGACGTTACCGTGGGCGGCGCGCTGACCGACAGCGGTGCCAACACGGCGGGCGCCCTGACGTTTGCGGCCACGAACGGCGTGACGCTGAACCACGCCGGCAACGACTTTACGAGCGCCGCCGGCACGGCGGGCGGCACGATCGTGCTGCGGGATGCGAACGAGCTGGACCTGGCCGGGATCGATGCGGCCGGCAACGATCTCGAAATCACGACGGGAGGCGATCTCACGGAGAGCGTGGCCGGCACGGCACGCAGCGTGACGTTGACCGTCGGCCGCCACGCGACGCTGAATGCGGGCAGCGATTTCACAAACGTCGCCGGAACCGTGGTAGGTTCGGCCGAGCTGGTCGACGTGAACACGCTCGACCTGGCGGGGCTGACCGTCGGGACGAACCTGACAGTGACCGTGCTGGGCGGCAACCTGACCGACAGCGACGCCAACAGCGCTGAAGCGCTCACGTTCACCGTTCCGGCTGGAGACGCGATCCTGGATGACCCGGGCAACGACTTTGTCAGTGCGGCGGGAACGGCGAACAACGCCACCATCGTGGACGTGAACAACCTGGACCTGGCCGGCATCGACGTCGGCGCCGGAACGCTTACCGTCGGCACGACCAACAACCTCACCGACAGCGCCGCCAACAAGGCCGCCGCCGTGAGCCTCGACGTGGGCGGAAATGCCGTCCTGGATTCGACCAACGAATTCGCCTCCCTGGCAGGGCAGGTGAACGGCGGAGCAACCATCGTCAACACGAACACGCTGGACCTGGCCGGTTTGGCCGTGACGCAGGACCTCGATGTGACCGTGCTCAACGGCGACCTGACCGGCAGCGGCGCCAACAGTGCCGCCGGGCTCGAATTTGACGTCGCCGGCCGCAGCGTTACGCTGGACAACGTCAACAACGACTTCAACAGCGTGACGGGAACGGCGGCGAGCGCAACCATTGCCGATGTTGACGACATCGACCTGGCCGGCGTCAACGTCGGCGCCGGCGCGTTGAGCGTGACGGCGGGGAACGACATAACCGACAGCGCGCCCAACACGGCCGGCGCGGTCGCGTTGGACGCGGGGCGCGATGCGATCCTGGACGAAGACAACAGCTTCGGCGGGCTGTCCGGGGACGTGGCTCGCGACGCGACGGTGGTTGACGTCGATTCGCTCGAGCTGATGGGGCTTGACGTGGGCAGAAACCTGTCCATAACGGTCGGTCAGGACCTGACCGACAATGCCAACACGAACTCGGCGGCGGCCGTGACTCTTGCCGTCGGCGGCAGCGCGGTGTTGGATGCCGACAACAACTTCACGAGCGTGGCCGGGAACGTGGGCGATTCCGCTACTTTGATCGACGTCAACACGCTGGACCTGGCCGGCCTGACCGTGAACACCAACCTCTCCGTCACGGTCAAGGACGGCGACCTGACGGGCAGCGGCGTCAACAGCGCCGACAGGCTGGCGTTCGACGTGCAGAACGGCGATGCGACGTTGGACAACGGCGCCAACGATTTCAATAGCGTGACCGGCACGGCGGCGAATGCGACCCTGGTGGATGTCAACGATCTTGACCTGGCCGGTGTCAATGTGGGTGCGGGCACCGGAGTGCTTGCGGTGACGACGGGCCGCGACCTGACCGACAGTGCTCCCAACGCGGCCGGCACGCTGCGGCTTAACGTCGCCCGTGACGTGACCCTGGACGAAGCGAACAACTTCGCGCGCGTCGAGGGGACGACAGCGGGGGACGCGACCATTGTGGACGTGGATATACTGGAGCTGGCCGGGTTCAGCGTAACTTCCAACCTTGCCGTTGAGGCCGGCAGCCTGACCGACAGCGGCACGAACACGGCGGATGTCCTGACGCTCGATGTCGCCGGGGACGCGATCCTGGACAGCAGCTACAACGACTTCAACAGCGTGACCGGCACGGCCGCCAACGCGACGCTGGCGGACGCGAACGACCTTGACCTTGCGGGTGTCAACGTCACCGCACTCTCGGTCGTTACCGGCCGGGACCTGACCGACAGCGCCGTGAACACGGCGGGCGCGGTAACGCTCAACGTTGGGCGCGATGCGATCCTCGATCACACCAACAGCTTCACCAGCGTCGAAGGTACGGTGGACGGTTCGGCTACCTTCGTAGACGTCGATTCGCTCGAGCTGGCGGGGCTTGCGGTCACCTCGGCCCTGTCGGTCACGGTGCCTGTCGACCTGACGGACAGTATCGCCAACAGCGCGGGGGCGGTGACCTTGAACGTGGGTGGAGATGCGTTGCTGGACGCCGACAACGATTTCACGAGCGTGGCCGGGACGGTGGGCGATTCCGCCACCCTGGTCGACGTCGACACGCTGGACCTGGCCGGCCTGGCGGTGGGGACGAACCTCAACGTGACCGTGAAAGCCGGCAATCTCACGGGCAGCGGCGCCAACAGCGCCGAGGCGCTGGTCTTCGATGTACAGAGCGGCAGCGCGACGCTGGACAATGTTGCCAACGACTTCGTCAGTGTGCAGGGGACTGCTTCGGCCGCGACGCTGGCGGATACGAACGACCTGGTGCTGGCCGGCGTTGACGTGGGTTCCGGGGGCCTGTCGGTCACGACGCGCGGCGATCTGACCGACGGCGCGACCAACGCGGCCGGTGCCGTGACGCTGAACGTCGACGGTGACGCGACCTTGAACAACGCCAACAACTTCGACAGTGTCGCCGGCACGGTGGATGGATCGGCAGTCCTGGTGAACGTCGATACGCTGGAACTGGCCGGGTTGGCGGTTGCCACAAACCTCAGCGTGACGGTTGCGACGGGAGACCTGATCGACAGTGGCGGCAACCGCGCCGGTTTGTTGGTCCTCGACGTAGACAATGACGTCGTCCTCGACAGCATCACAAACGACTTCGTTACTGCTACGGTTACGGCGGGCGGCAACGTCACGCTGGCCGACGCCAACGATCTCGACCTGGTCGGAATCATCCTCGGGGGAACGGACTTGAGTCTTACCGTGGGCGGGCAGGTTACCGACAGCGCGGCCACGACGGTGGACAACCTGATTCTTGACGCCGGCAACGGCGCCATTCTGGACGGAGGTCTCACCGCCAACAACTTCGACACCGTATCGGGCACGGCCGGGGGCGCGGTGACGCTCGCGGACGTCAACAGCCTGGACCTGGCCGGTCTTGACGTCGGCGCCAATCCGCTCACGATAGCGGTCGGCAGCGACCTGACGGACAGTGCCGCCAACACAGCCGGCGCCCTCACGTTCACGGCGGGAGACGAGGTGACGCTGGACGATCCGGGCAACGATTTCACCAGTGTAGCCGGGGTGGCCTTGAACAATGATGTCAGGATTCGCGACGTCAACGACCTGGATCTGGCTGGAGTCAACGTGGGAGCCAACGAGTTCCTGGTGAGTGTGGGAGGCGATCTGGGGCAGGTGGGCGGTACCACCAATCTGGGCAATCAGCTCAGTTTCGAGGCCGGCGGTGGCGTGCAGCTCACCGCGGGCAACCGTTTTGCCGTGATCGGCGGCACGGCGGATGCGGAGATCCGGTACGCCAGCCAGCAGGATGTCGAAATCGGCAGTGTGACGGCGTTTGGCGGCGGTTCCCAGGATGGCATCTATTCCACAAGCGGGAACATCACGATCTCCATGACCCGAGGCAAGACGATTACGCTGTCAGAGTGCATAGAAAACGGGAACGGTAAGAAGGGAGACGTCCAGGTTGATGGCGTCAAGGTCTTGCTTCCTCCGGGGAGTACGAATAAATGGCTCAAGGCCGGTGAAGGTTTACTCATTCGTCTGGAAGGCAACGATCTGGATGTCATTCTCGATGGCGGCGGCACCAACGGCGTGTTCCAATACAGCGGTAACTGGTCAATCAGTGCGGACAGGGACATCATTATCATGAACACGGCTGGAGTGGAGACCACCAGCGCGGGTTCGTTGACACTGACTGCCGACCAGGACGACGGTGTAGGCGCGGGAGAAATCTGGGCTGGCGGCATCGTCGTCAGCAACGCTTCCATCAACGTTCTGGCCGGCGACTTGTCCATGGAGGCCACCGCGCTGACCAACGGCATGGGCATGATTTTCCACAACGCCGACATTTCCGCTGACGGATACGAGATATCGCTCACAACGGACAATGAAGTCCTGCAGCGCAACGGCGGCATGCTGAAGGCCGCTTCTCTCTCGCTCAATAACATCGGCGCCCCGGTGACGCTTGGCGGTTCCAACCAGTTGGGCACCGTCTCGGGTACGGTCGGGGGCGCGCTTTCGATCGTTGACGTCGATTCGCTGGGGCTGGTGGGATTGGACGTTGGTCTGAACTCGTTGACCGTTACCGTGGGCGGTTCGTTGACCGGCAGCGTCGCCAACACGGCCGGCGACCTGGTATTTGCCGCTACGAACGGCGTCACGCTGGACGCCGCTGCAAACAACTTTACGAGTGTGGCCGGTACGGCCGGCGGCGCGGTCACGGTCGTGGACGTGAATGCCCTGGACCTGGCGGGGGTTGACGCGGGCACGAACGCGTTGAACGTGACGGCGGGCGGCGCGCTGACCGGCAGCGGGGCCAATACGGCCGGCGCCCTGACGTTTGCGGCTACGAACGGCGTGACCCTCGACAACGTGAACAACGATTTCGACAGTGCGGCCGGCACGGCGGGCGGCGCCGTCACCCTGGTAGACTCGGACGACCTTGACCTGGCCGGCGTGGACGCGGGCGCCAATGCCTTGAGTGTAACGACCGGCGGCGAGCTGACCGACAGCGCCGTCAACACGGCCGGCGCCGTGGCGTTGAACGTGGGCGGCAGTGCCGTGTTGGATGCGACCAACGACTTCAGCAGCATATCGGGAACGGTCGGCGATTCGGCGACCTTCATCAACGTCGACTCGCTGGAGCTGGCCGGTTTGACCGTTGCCACGAATCTCTCCGTGACTCTCGACAGCGGCAACCTGACCGATACCGGCGTGGTCACGGCCGAGGCATTGACCCTGGACATTGCCGGGTCGGCCACGCTGAACAACTCCAACGACTTCACCAGTGTGGCCGGCCACGTGCGCGGTGGCGCCTTCACCATCGTGGACGTGGATACGCTGGACCTCGCGGGGGTCGATACGCACGGCAACGATTTCGGCGTGACCCTGGCCGCGGGCGATCTGACCGATTCGGCCGCCAACGCGGCCGGCGACGTTACGCTGGACGTGGCCGGGGCCGCAATCCTGGACGCGGACAACGATTTCACCAGCCTGACCGGTCACGTACGCGGCGGCGCGTTGCGGGTTGTCGATGCCGACGGCCTGGTGCTGACCGGCGTCAACACGCACGGCGGGACCCTGGACGTCACCGTCAAGACCGGCAACTTGAGCAACGCCGGCGGCAACGTCGCCAGCAACCTCATCTTCCGCGTCGCCGCCGGCGACGTTGCGCTGGCCGGGCCTTCCAACGACTTTGCCAAGGTCGCCGGCGTCGCGGACGGCAGCATCCTCATCAACGACATGAACGACATGACCGTCAGTACGCTTGACGGCCTCGTTGGCATCACCAGCACCAACGGCAACGTATCGCTGGGCGTGGGCGGCGATCTCGATCTCGAGTCCGGGGTCGTGGCGGCGAACGGCGGCACGATCACGGTCACCCAGCTCGAGGGCGGCAACGCCGACCTCGGCAACGTCACGGGTACCGGCGCGCCCCTCGTCCTCGACACGGCGGACATGGCCAGCTTCACCGGCGGCACGGTGCGCGTTGTGGCCGGCAACATTACGGCGGGCGCGTTGACCAACGAGAGCTTCGACGTTCTCGAGCTGGCCGCGGCCACGAACGCGACCCTGACGGATAACGCGTCGACGCTTGACGAGCTGACCATCGAAGGGCAGGCGGGCTACGTGGCGTTCGACAGCGGGCTGACCGTCAGCAACATGGGCGTCACGGCCGGCACGAGCATCACCCAGAGCGTTCCGCTGACGGTGACGGGCGACCTGGTCGTAGACGCGGGCGGTGCGATCCACCTCGGTTCCGCGAACAGCCTTTCGAACATCTCCGGACAGGCCGGCGGAAATGTTACCCTGGCGGACGTGGATTCGCTGGACCTGGCCGGCCTGGATGCCGGCACAAATGCGCTCAACGTCACGGTTGGCGACGCTCTCACCGACAGCGGCGCCAACCAGGCCGGCGCCCTCACGTTTGCGGCTACGAACGGTGTGACTCTCGACCATGCCGGCAACGATTTCGCGAGTGCTAGCGGAACGGCCGGCGGCGCCACGGCCCTGCGCGACGTCAATAACCTGACGGTGCAGGAGGTGCACGTCGGCGCGAACGACCTGCGGTTGACGGTTGGCGGCAACTTGACGGGCAACTCCTCCAACACGGCCGGCGCGGTCACACTCGACGTAGGCGGCGATGCGGTTCTGGCAAATAACAACAACTTCATCAGCCTCGGCGGGACGGTCGGCCAGTCGCTCGAGCTCGTAGACGTCAACACGCTGCAGTTGACGGCCCTGAACGTGGGTTCGGATCTCGATGTCACCGTGCAGTCCGGCGACCTGTACCAGGCCGCGCCGGTTGCAGCCGACAATCTCCTCTTCGACGTAGCGGGCAACGTGGACCTGCCCAATGCTTCGAACAACTTCGACACGGTGGCAGGTGCCGCCGGACGTGGCATATTCCTGCAGGAGCGTGACGGCGTCGAGGTCGGAAATGTACTCGGAACGGCCGGCCTGTATTCGACCACAAACAACATCTCCGTGATTTCGGACGGCTTGCTGACGATCCGGGAGGAGATCTCCACCTTTAACGGTGTCGGCGGCACCGAATGGGTGAAGTCGGGCGTTACGTTCACCGACAACGGGGACCTGGCGGCCGGCGTAGGAACGACGATCCTCGTAGCGGGTGGCGGCGGAAACGTCGACGTCATCATTGACAGCCTGCAGGTGATCACCGGTAACCGGGAGATCACCGCCGATCGCGATATCCTGGTAACCGGCGACGGGGAGATCCGCATGAGTGGCGGTGTCCTCGTTCTGAACGCCGATGAGGACGGGGGTGTCAATACCCAGGGCGGCATTGTCGGCTACGGCGGCGTCTACATTGGCGGTCACGGCCTCACGGCAACCGGCGGCGTTGCGATCGTCGGAACGGAGCTGTCCACGAATCGTCCCGCACTGCCGGTGGATCCCGGCCTGGGGGTCTGGATCGACAGCACGGTGGACGTCGAGGGCGTTCTCATGTTGCAGGCCCGCGGCAACTCGGATATCCGGATTGACGACGATGTGACCGTGGACGGCCCGGGCGGGCACGTTTCGGCGGTTGCGGGAGGCAGCATCGAGCAGAATGCCGACATCCGCGCGGCGGGTACGCTCGGGATGCGGGCCAACGGCGGTTCGATCCGGATGGCCAGCAATGCCCTGGCGGTTGCCGACGGAAACGTCCTGTACAGGGCGTCGGACAGCGTAGCCCTCGGCGCCATTCACGCAACCAACGCGGGAGTCAGGGTCGAGGCTGTCGCGGGTTCGATTACCGCGGCGACGAACGGCGTCAACATCGTGGCCCAAGGCATCCAGCTCGAGGCCGGCGGCGCAATCGGCGAACCGGCGGGAACCAACTTCGGGCCGATCGATGTCACGGCCGTGACCCTGGCGGCCACAAACCGCGCGGGCGGGATCTACGTCAGCGAGGCGACCGACGACCTGACCGTCGGCACGGTCGCGGCAATCGACGTGAACCGGGTCTATGCGGACGGTTCGGTTACGAACCAGGCGGGCGTGCTGCTCGCGGGCGTCTCGGCCGACCAGTCGGCCAAGATCGAGGCGGCAGGCGGGCTGGCAGTGACCAACGCCATCGCAGCGCGCGGCGACGACGTCCTGCTTGAGGCCAGGGGCGGCGACCTCGACATCACTGCTGCCGTAACCGCGGCTGACGACGCGAGCCTGCTCGCCTCGGCCGGCATCAACCAGGCCGCGGCCGGCGACGTGAGCGCGGGCGGCACGGTGGACGCCGAAGCGCGCGGCGGATCGATCGTGATGACCGACGGCGCCCTGACGACGGCCGGCGGCAACATTCGCTACCTGGCAGCCACGAACGTGACGCTGGGCGGACTGGCGGGCGCCAACGTGCGCGTGGAAGCTACGGCCGGTTCGATCGTAGACGGCGGCGATATGCACGCAGACATCGACGCCGGTACGGTCCAACTTGAAGCGCAGAACGCGATCGGCGAGCGGGCGGGTCAGAACAACGGTCCGCTCGACGTGACGGCGGCGACCCTGGCGGCAACCAACCGCTCCGGCAGCATCTACATCAGCGAGACCACCGACGACCTCACGCTCGGATCGGTGGCGGCGATCGACGTCAACCGGATATACATGGACAGCACGACCACCAACCAGGCCGGTGTGCTGCTCGAAGGCGTCTCGGCCGACCAGTCGGTCAAAATCGAAGCGGCCACCAACCTGGTAGTGGCCGGGGCGGTTGCGGGCCGCAATCGGGATGTCCTGCTCGAAGCCGGCGCCGGCAATCTCGACATCAACGCAACTGTGACGGCAGCGGGCGATGCAAGCCTGCTGGCCGCGGCGTCGATCAACCAGTCGGCGACCGGCGACGTGGATGCCGGCGGCACGGTGGATGTCGAAGCGCGCGGCGGGTCGATTACGATGGCCGACGGCGCCCTGACGACGGCCGGCGGCAACATCCGTTACCTGGCGGCGACCAACGTCACGCTGGGCGGACTTTCGACTCCGGCCGACGTGCGTGTGGAAGCCACGGCCGGCGCGATCGTCGACGGCGGCGACAGCGACATGGATATCGTGGCCGATGCGGTGCAGCTCGAAGCGCAGAACGCGATCGGCGAGCCGCTGGGCACGAACAGCGGTCCGATCGACGTGACGGCGGTGACGCTGGCGGCGACCAACCGCAGCGGCAGCATCTACATCAGCGAGAAGACCGACGACCTGACGGTTGGTTCCGTGGCGGCGATCGACGTCAACCGGGTCTACATCGACAGCACGACGACCAACCAGCCGGGCGTGCTGCTCGAAGGCGTCTCGGCTGCCGAGTCGGCCAAGATCGAGGCGGCCACCAACCTGGTCGTGGTCAACGCGGTCGAAGGCCGCAACGACGACGTGCTGCTTGCGGCCGGGGGCGGCGACCTTGAGATCACGGACGCGGTGACGGCGGCCGACGGCATGAGCCTGCTGGCCGGCAACAGCATTTACCAGAGCGCGACGGTGACGGCGACGGCGGCCTCGATCGACGCGGAAGCGATGGGCGGTTCGATTCTGATGACTGATGCGGGCAAGTCGATTGCCGCCGGCAACATCCGCTACCTGGCGGCGACCGACGTGACGCTGGGTGGATTGGAAGGGGCCAACGTGCGCGTGGAGGCGGCGAGCGGGGCGATCGTTGACGGTGGCGACGAGCACATCGACGTCGTGGCCGGCACGGTGCAGCTCCAAGCCGGCAACGCGATCGGCGAACCGCTGGGCGTGAACAACGGCCCGATCGACGTGGAGGCCTTGACGCTGGCGGCGGAGAACGGCGCCGGCAGCATCTACGTCAACGAAGTGACCGACGATCTGACGCTGGGCTCGGTGGGGCCGATCGATGTGCAGCGGCTGTACATCGACAGCACCGCGACCAACCAGTTCGGCATCCTGCTTGAAGGCGTTTCGGCCGCTCAGTCCGTAAAGATCGAAGCGGCGACCAACCTGGTCGTGGTAAGGGCGGTCGAAGGCCGCAATGACGACGTGCTGCTCGTAGCCGGGGACGGCGATCTTGACATCCAGGCCGCGGTGACGGCAGCCGACAGCGTGAGTTTGCTGGCTGACGGCAGCATTTACCAGAGCGCGACGGTGACGGCGACGGCGGCCTCGATCGACGCGGAAGCGATGGGCGACTCGATCGTGATGGCCGATGCGGGCAAGTCGATTGCGGGTGGCAATATCCGCTACCTGGCGGCGACCAACGTGACCCTGGGAGGGCTGGAAGGGGCCAACGTACGCGTGGAAGCTACGGACGGGGCGATCGTCGATGGCGGCGACATGCACACGGACGTCGTGGCGGGCGCGGTCCAGCTCGAGGCGGGCAGCACGGTCGGCGAACCGCTGAATCGGAACAACGGCCCGATCGACGTGGCGGCGACGACGCTGGCGGCGACCAACCGCGCCGGCGGGATCTACGTCAGCGAGACGGCCGACGACCTGACGCTGGGTTCGGTAGCGGCAATCGACGTCAACCGGATCAACATGGACAGCACCACAACCAACCTGGCCGGCGTGTTGCTCGAAGGCGTTTCGGCCGAGCAGTCGGCCAAGATCGAAGCGGCGGCAGGACTGGTGGTCGACAACGCGGTCGAGGCTCGCGGCGATGACGTTTTGCTCGAGGCCAAGGGCGGCGACCTGGACATCAACGCAACCGTAGCGGCGGCCGACGATGCGAGCCTGCTCGCCTCGGCCGGAATCGACCAAGCCGCGGCCGGCGACGTGACCGCGGGCGGCACGGTGGATGCCGAAGCGCGCGGCGGTTCGATCGTGATGATTGACGACGCCCTGACCACGGCGGGCGGGAACATTCGCTACCTAGCTTCGCAGGACGTACGGTTGGGCGGCCTCGTCACTCCGGCCAACGTGCGCGTGGAGGCCGCGGGCGGCGCGATCGTGGACAACGGCGACGCGCACATGGACATCGACGCCAACGCGGTTCAGCTCGAAGCGCAGAACGCGATCGGCGAGCCGGCAAACCAGAACAACGGTCCGCTCGACGTGACGGCGGTAACGCTGGCGGCGACCAACCGCAGCGGCGGGATCTACATCAATGAAACGACCGACGACCTGACGCTGGGCTCGGTTGCGGCGATCGACGTGAACCGGATCTACATCGACAGCACGACGACCAACCAGGCCGGCGTGCTGCTCGAAGGCGTTTCGGCCGACCAGTCGGTCAAGATCGGCGCGTCCAGCAACCTGGTGGTCGTCAAGTCGGTCGAAGCCCGCAACGACGACGTGCTGCTCAACGCGTGGGGAGGCAACCTTGACCTCGGCGCGTCGATAACGGCGGCGGACAACGTGACGCTGGATTCCGATGCCGGCGACGTCATTCAGGACGCGGACGTGACGGCGCGGGGCGGCGACGTCTACGTCGTAGCGGACGGCGCGTCAGTCTGGCAGTCGGGTACGCTCTCGGCCGACGACGATGTGCTGATCGTGGCCGGCGGCAACATCGAGCTGGGCGCCATCACGGCGGCGGGCGACACGGTCGGTCTGAAGAGCGGCGCGGCGATCGTCGACGCCAATGCGGATGCCCTGAACGTGACGGCGGCGGAGCTCGTGTTCAATGCCCAGTCGGGCGTGGGTGTCGGCAGCAACCGGATCGAGACGGCGGTTGACACGGTTGCGGGCTCCACGGTTGCGGAAGGCATCTACCTGGACAACAACCAGGCCCTTGAGATCGGCACGGCCGGCGTGACGGTGAGTTACGCCAAGGCCGACTCGACGACCGACACCGAGGTGTTTGCGGCCGAAAGCGGTTTGAGCGCCGAGCGCGTCAAGGTGACCTCCGCCGGGACGCAGACGGTCGCGAACGCGGTCGTCTCGACGACCGAAGACGTGCTGCTGAATGCGACGGCGGGCGATCTGCTTGTCAGCAACAGCGTGACGGCGGCGCGTCACGCGACCCTGATTGCCGACGCGGGCGACGTTGTCCAGGACGCGGACGTGACGGCCCAGGGCGGCGATGCGTATGTCAAGGCGGGCGGCGATTCGACCTGGAAGTCGGGCACGCTTTCGGCTGACGACGATATCCTGATCGAGGCGGGCGGCGACATCGAGCTCGGCGTGGTCACGGCGGCGGGCGACACGGTCGGTCTCAGGGCCGGCGGCGCGATCGTCGATGCGAACGGCACGGCGACGAACGTGACGGCGTCCGAACTGGTATTCAGTGCCGAGACCGGCGTCGGTTCGGGTCCCGACCCGATCGAGACATCCATCGACCGACTGGCCGGTTCGTCGACGACGGGCGGCATCTACATTGCGAACGACAAGATATATGAAGTCGGCGCAATAACGGGCAGCGTCACGTACGCTATGGCGGATTCCACAACCAGCGTAACGAACATGCCCGATGAGATGGGCTTGACCACCGACCGTATCAAGATGGTCACAACGAACGACCTGGTCGTCACCAGTGCAATCAACGCCACCGCGGGTGACGTGCTGTTGGAATCCCTCCAAGGCAGCGTCATCGTCAGCAACACCGTCAGCGCTTCGCGCCATGTCACCCTGGTGGCAGGAGCCGGCTACGTGGAGCAGGACGCCAATATCACGGCCGCGGGCGACATCTACCTGAGCGCTACCGGCGACTCCATCTGGAAGTCCGGAATTCTCGACGCGGGCAACAACATCCTGATCGACGTCGGCGGCAACATCGAGCTGGGCGTAGTCACTGCCGTCGGGACGGTGGGCCTGAAGAGCGGCGGCGCAATCGACGACGCCAACGCGGCGGCCATGAACGTGACCGCGGCGGAGCTGGTAGTGGACGCCCGGAGCGGCTTCGGCTCGGGCGCCGATCCGATCGAGACTTCGGTTGCCCGGTTTGCCGGCGTGACCGTCGACGAGGGCATCTACCTGGTCAACGACAAGGCGCTCGACATCGGTACGGTGGGCGTGACCGTGATCCGCGCGAATGCGGATTCCACAACCAATGCCGTTGCATTGGCGGACAGGGTTGGTCTGACGGGCGACCGGGTCAAGGTGCTTGCCGGCGGCACGCTGACGGTCACCAACGCGGTGCTGGCGGACGTGACTGACGTTCTGCTGAATGCGACCGTAGACGATCTGATCGTCCAGGCCGGCGTAACGGCGGCGACCAACGCGAGCCTGATTGCGGCCGGCGACGTGGTGCAGTCCGCGACGGGCAACGTGGATGCGGGCGGCACGGTGGATGTCGAAGCGCGCGGCGGGTCGATTACGATGGCCGACGGCGCCCTGACGACGGCCGGCGGCAACATCCGTTACCTGGCGGCGACCAACGTCACGCTGGGCGGACTTTCGACTCCGGCCGACGTGCGTGTGGAAGCCACGGCCGGCGCGATCGTCGACGGCGGCGACAGCGACATGGATATCGTGGCCGATGCGGTGCAGCTCGAAGCGCAGAACGCGATCGGCGAGCCGCTGGGCACGAACAGCGGTCCGATCGACGTGACGGCGGTGACGCTGGCGGCGACCAACCGCAGCGGCAGCATCTACATCAGCGAGAAGACCGACGACCTGACGGTTGGTTCCGTGGCGGCGATCGACGTCAACCGGGTCTACATCGACAGCACGACGACCAACCAGCCGGGCGTGCTGCTCGAAGGCGTCTCGGCTGCCGAGTCGGCCAAGATCGAGGCGGCCACCAACCTGGTCGTGGTCAACGCGGTCGAAGGCCGCAACGACGACGTGCTGCTTGCGGCCGGGGGCGGCGACCTTGAGATCACGGACGCGGTGACGGCGGCCGACGGCATGAGCCTGCTGGCCGGCAACAGCATTTACCAGAGCGCGACGGTGACGGCGACGGCGGCCTCGATCGACGCGGAAGCGATGGGCGATTCGATCGTGATGACCGATGCCGCCAAATCGATTGCAGGCGGCAACATCCGCTACCTGGCGGCGACCAACGTAACGCTGGGCGGCCTGGAGGGCGACAACGTGCGCGTGGAGGCCACGGACGGCGCGATCGTCGACGGCGGCGACATGCACGTAGACGTGGTGGCCACGGGGATCCAGTTCGTGGCGGGCGGCGCGATCGGCGAGCCGCTGGGGACGAACAACGGCCCCATCGACGTGACGGGTGTGACCCTGGCGGCGACCAACCGCACCGGGAGCATCTACGTCAGTGAAGTGAGCGACGATCTGACGCTTGGCGGCGTGGCGGCGATCGATGTCAACCGCATCGGGATCGACAGCACCACGACGGTGCAGTCCGGCGAGCTTCTGAGAGGCGTTTCGGCCGACCAGTCGGTCAAGATCGAGGCCAAGCGCGACCTCGTGGTGACGAACGCAGTCACGGCCCGTAACGACGACGTGCTGTTGGAAGCCAAGGGCGGCGATCTCGCCATCGCGGCCGCGGTTACCGCGGCCGACAGTGTGAGCCTGCTGGCCTCGGCGGCGATCGAGCAGTACCTCATGGGCAACGTCGACGCCACCGGCGGCACGGTGGATGTCGAAGCGCGCAACGGTTCGATTACTATGGCTGACGGCGCCTGGACGGCGGCGGGCGGCAACATCCGTTACCTGGCTTCGCAGGACGTGCGCCTGGGCGGTCTCTTGACCATGGCCGGCGTGCGTGTGGAAGCCACGGGTGGTGCGATCGTCGACAACGGCGGCACAGACGTCGACATCACGGCCGGCGAAGTGCAGCTCGAGGCGCAAAACGCGATCGGCGAGCCCGCCAACCAGAACTACGGTCCGATCGACGTGGTGGCGACAACACTGGCGGCAACCAACCGTGCGGGCGGGATTTACGTCAGTGAGGTCGGGGGCGATCTGACGATCGGTTCGGTCGCGGGGATCGTAGTCAACCGCATCGGGATTGACAGTTCCAGCGGGTTGCGGACGAGCTTGCTGCTCGAAGGCGTTTCGGCCGAGCAGTCGGCCAAG
This sequence comes from uncultured Victivallales bacterium, assembly GCA_964555035.1. Lineage (GTDB taxonomy): Bacteria > Verrucomicrobiota > Kiritimatiellia > UBA8416 > CAYOBW01 > CAZKRK01. The sequence continues at coordinate 29,051 of CAZKRK010000030.1, forward strand.
ATCGAGGCGGCGGCAGGGCTGGTGGTGGACAACGCGGTCGAGGCCCGCGGCGATGACGTTCTGCTCGAGGCCAAGGGTGGCGACCTGGACATCAATGCAACCGTAACGGCGGCCGACGATGCGAGCCTGCTCGCCTCGGCCGGAATCAACCAGGCCGCTGCCGGTGACGTGACCGCGGGCGGCACGGTTGACGCCGAAGCGCGCGGCGGTTCGATCGTGATGATTGACGACGCCTTGACGACGGCGGGCGGGAACATTCGCTACCTGGCTTCGCAGGACGTACGGTTGGGCGGCCTTGTCACTCCGGCCAACGTGCGCGTGGAGGCCGCGGGCGGTGCGATCGTGGACAACGGCGACGCGCACATGGACATCGACGCGAACGCGGTCCAGCTCGAGGCACATAACGCGATTGGCGAGCCGGTGGGGCAGAACAACGGTCCGCTCGACGTGACGGCGGCAACGCTGGCGGCGACCAACCGCAACGGCGGGATCTACATCGATGAAACGACCGACGACCTGACGCTGGGTTCGGTGGCGGCGATCGACGTGAACCGGATTTACATGGACAGCACGACGACCAACCAGGCCGGCGTGCTGCTCGAAGGCGTCTCGGCCGATCAGTCGGTCAAGATCGGCGCAACCAGCAACCTGGTGGTGGTCAAGGCGGTCGAAGGCCGCAACGACGATGTGCTGCTGCATGCCCGGGGCGGGGACCTTGATCTCAGCGCGTCGATAACGGCGGCGGACAACGTGACGCTGGACTCCGATGCCGGCGACGTCATCCAGGATGCGGACGTGACGGCCCGGGGCGGCGACGTCTACGTCGTAGCAGACGGCGCGTCAGTCTGGCAGTCGGGTACGCTCTCGGCCGACGACGATGTGCTGATCGTGGCCGGCGGCAACATCGAGCTGGGCGCCATCACGGCGGCGGGCGACACGGTCGGTCTGAAGAGCGGCGCGGCGATCGTCGACGCCAATGCGGATGCCCTGAACGTGACGGCGGCGGAGCTCGTGTTCAATGCCCAGTCGGGCGTGGGTGTCGGCAGCAACCGGATCGAGACGGCGGTTGACACGGTTGCGGGCCGGACGGTTGCGGAAGGCATCTACCTGGACAACAACCAGGCCCTGGAGATCGGCACGGGCGGTGTGACGGTGAGTTACGCCAAGGCCGACTCGACAACCGACACGGAGGTGTTTGCGGCCGAAAGCGGTCTGAGCGCCGAGCGCGTCAAGGTGACCTCCGCCGGGACGCAGACGGTCGTGAACGCGGTCGTCTCGACGACCGAAGACGTACTGCTGAATGCGACGGCGGGCGATTTGCTTGTCAGCAACAGCGTGACGGCGGCGCGTCACGCGACGCTGATTGCCGATGCGGGCGACGTTGTCCAGGACGCCGACGTGACGGCCCAGGGCGGCGATGCCTATGTCAAGGCGGGCGGCGATTCGACCTGGAAGTCGGGGACGCTTTCGGCTGACGACGACATCCTGATCGAGGCCGGCGGCGACATCAACCTCGGCGTGGTCACGGCGGCGGGCGACACGGTGGGCCTCAGGGCCGGCGGCGCGATCGTCGATGCCAATGTGGGCGCGACCAACATCACGGCGTCCGAGCTGACCTTTAACGCTCAGACCGGCGTCGGATCGGGCGCCGATCCGATCGAGACTTCGATCGACACCCTGGCCGGCACGTCCGTGACAGGCGGCATCTACATTGCGAACGACAAGGCATACGAGATCGGCGCGATAAGCGGCACCGTCACGTATGCCGTTGCCGACTCCACAACTGCCGAAGCGCAATTGCCCGATGAGGATGGCCTGACGACCGACCGTATCAAGATGGTCACGACGAACTCCCTGGTTATCGCCAGTCCTATCAGAGCCACCGCGGGCGACGTGCTGTTGCTGTCCGAGGATGGCAGTGTCACCGTCAGCAACACCGTTGAGGCGACGCGCCATGTCACCCTGATAGCGGGGAACGGCGACGTCGAGCAGTTCTCGAACGTCACGGCGAGGGACGGCGACATCTACCTGAGCGCTACCGGTGACTCCATCTGGAAGTCCGGTCTGCTCGGCGCGGGCAACAACATCCTGATCGACGCCGGCGGCAATATCGAGCTGGGCGTAGTCACTGCCGCCGGGACGGTGGGCCTGAAGAGCGGCAAGGCGATTATGGACGCCAACGCGGCGGCCATGAACGTGACCGCGGCGGAGCTGGTAGTGGACGCCCGGAGCGGCTTCGGCTCGGGCGCCGATCCGATCGAGACTTCGGTTGCCCGGTTTGCCGGCGTGACCGTCGACGAGGGCATCTACCTGGTCAACGACAAGGCGCTCGACATCGGTACGGTGGGCGTGACCGTGATCCGCGCGAATGCGGATTCCACAACCAATGCCGTTGCATTGGCGGACAGGGTTGGTCTGACGGGCGACCGGGTCAAGGTGCTTGCCGGCGGCACGCTGACGGTCACCAACGCGGTGCTGGCGGACGTGACTGACGTTCTGCTGAATGCGACCGTAGACGATCTGATCGTCCAGGCCGGCGTAACGGCGGCGACCAACGCGAGCCTGATTGCGGCCGGCGACGTGGTGCAGTCCGCGACGGGCAACGTGGATGCGGGCGGCACGGTGGATGTCGAAGCGCGCGGCGGGTCGATTACGATGGCCGACGGCGCCCTGACGACGGCCGGCGGCAACATCCGTTACCTGGCGGCGACCAACGTCACGCTGGGCGGACTTTCGACTCCGGCCGACGTGCGTGTGGAAGCCACGGCCGGCGCGATCGTCGACGGCGGCGACAGCGACATGGATATCGTGGCCGATGCGGTGCAGCTCGAAGCGCAGAACGCGATCGGCGAGCCGCTGGGCACGAACAGCGGTCCGATCGACGTGACGGCGGTGACGCTGGCGGCGACCAACCGCAGCGGCAGCATCTACATCAGCGAGAAGACCGACGACCTGACGGTTGGTTCCGTGGCGGCGATCGACGTCAACCGGGTCTACATCGACAGCACGACGACCAACCAGCCGGGCGTGCTGCTCGAAGGCGTCTCGGCTGCCGAGTCGGCCAAGATCGAGGCGGCCACCAACCTGGTCGTGGTCAACGCGGTCGAAGGCCGCAACGACGACGTGCTGCTTGCGGCCGGGGGCGGCGACCTTGAGATCACGGACGCGGTGACGGCGGCCGACGGCATGAGCCTGCTGGCCGGCAACAGCATTTACCAGAGCGCGACGGTGACGGCGACGGCGGCCTCGATCGACGCGGAAGCGATGGGCGATTCGATCGTGATGACCGATGCCGCCAAATCGATTGCAGGCGGCAACATCCGCTACCTGGCGGCGACCAACGTAACGCTGGGCGGCCTGGAGGGCGACAACGTGCGCGTGGAGGCCACGGACGGCGCGATCGTCGACGGCGGCGACATGCACGTAGACGTGGTGGCCACGGGGATCCAGTTCGTGGCGGGCGGCGCGATCGGCGAGCCGCTGGGGACGAACAACGGCCCCATCGACGTGACGGGTGTGACCCTGGCGGCGACCAACCGCACCGGGAGCATCTACGTCAGTGAAGTGAGCGACGATCTGACGCTTGGCGGCGTGGCGGCGATCGACGTCAACCGCATCGGGATCGACAGCACCACGACGGTGCAGTCCGGCGAGCTCCTGAGAGGCGTTTCGGCCGACCAGTCGGTCAAGATCGAGGCGAAGCGCGACCTCGTGGTGACGAACGCGGTCACGGGGCGTAACGACGACGTGCTGTTGGAAGCCAAGGACGGCGATCTGGACATAAGGTTCGCGGTCACCGCTGCCGACGACGTGAGCCTGCTGGCCGCGTTGGGAATCGACCAGTCCTTCATAGGCGACGTGACCGCGGGCGGCACGGTGGATGCCGAAGCGCGCGGCGGTTCGATCACGATGGATGACGACGCGATCACGGCGGCGGGCGAGAACATCCGCTACCTGGCTTCGCAGGACGTGCACCTGGGCAGTCTTTCGACTCCGGCCAACGTCCGCGTGGAAGCCACGAATGGCGCGATCGTGGACAACGGAGATACGCACACCGACATCGTAGCCAATGAAGTACAGCTCGAAGCGCACAACGCGATCGGCCGGCCCGCGGGACAGAATCTGGGTCCGATCGATGTGGCGGCAATGACGCTGGCGGCGACCAACCGCTCCGGCGGGATCTACATCGGCGAAGTGACCGACGACCTGACGCTGGGCTCGGTTGCGGCGATCGACGTGAACCGGATCTACATGGACAGCACGACGACCAACCAGGCCGGCGTGTTGCTCGAAGGTGTGTCGGCCGATCAGTCGGCCAAGATCGAGGCGGCGGCGGGTCTGCTGGTTGCCAACGCGGTCGAGGGTCGTAACGACGACGTACTGCTCGAAGCCAAGGGTGGCAACCTTGATATCACGGCTTCGGTGACGGCGGCCGACGACGCCAGCCTGCTGGCCTCGGCGGCGA
>CAZKRK010000031.1:0-32884 GCA_964555035.1 uncultured Victivallales bacterium
TGCGCTTGCCGCGGTGATTGCGCGCCTGCACTGTCTTTGCTATCCTCCATGTTGTGAGCGAGAAACCGTCAGACCAGGGAACGGCGCCGATCGTCGAAGTGCACGGGCTGAGCAAGACGTTCCGCGACTTCTGGGGCCGTTCGAAAGCTCGGGCGGTACGGGGAATCGACTTCGAAATCCTGCCCGGCGAAGTCTTCGGCCTGTTGGGCCCGAACGGGTCGGGCAAGAGCACGACGATCAAAGTCCTGCTCGGTCTGCTTCACGCTACGTCGGGTTCCGTTCGCGTCCTGGGAAAGTCGCCCCGCAACGTCGCGGCCAAGCACGCAATCGGCTACCTCCCGGAGGAGTCGTATCTCTACCACCACCTGACCCCGCGCGAGACGTTGCGGTTCTACGGCAAGCTCTTCTCCATACCGGGACCGGAGCTTGCGCAACGAACGGAAGAACTGCTTGAGATGGTAGACTTGGCCTACGCCGCGGAACGACCCGTGGGCGAGTTCTCCAAAGGGATGGCCCGGCGGGTCGGCCTGGCGCAGGCCCTGATCAACGATCCGCGCCTGGTCGTACTCGACGAACCGACGTCGGGCCTGGATCCGATCGGATGCCGCCAGGTCAAGGACCTGATGCTGGCCCTGGCAAAGCAGGGCAAAACGATCATTCTCTGTTCGCACCTGCTGGCAGACGTCGAGGACGTATGCGACCGCATCGCGATTCTCTACAATGGCGAGATTCGTGCCCGCGGTCGCGTCAACGACCTCCTGGAGCAACGCGACCGGTGCCGGTTGACCATGCCGGCGCTGCCGGCCGACCGACTCAAGACGCTTATCGGGCAGCTCCGCGAGCAGTACGCCCTGGAACCGTCGGTAGACCATCCCGCGATGAACCTGGAGCAGTTCTTTCTGGACGTCGTGGCGGACGCGACGCGGGAATCCGGCGGCGGATCGGAATCCGGCGAACATGAGCTGGCCATTCCGGGGTTCCTGGGAAGCCGGGACGATTAGCGGCTCATCCCGGCGGTGCTGCGAAGAAGAACAAGCAATGAACGACAGAAGGACAGTATCCACATTCCCCTGCCGGCATCTGAATTGGCTTGCGGGCAATGCCCGCGTTGCGTCGCACTCCAGCAGGAGAACGGCGTGAGACAGACTGCCAGACGAATCGCAGCCGTGGCCGGTTTGACAGTGCGGCGCGTCATCAAGTCGCGCGCGGCACTCGTGGCGCTCGTGTTGCTGGCGGTGGTGATCGTGGGGCTGCCGTTAAGCGTCAAGGGGGACGGCACGCTGGCGGGCCAGGTGCGAATCCTGCTGCGCTACACGCTTGGATCGGCCGTAGCGGTGGCGGGAGCCGTCACGCTGTGGATCGCCTGCGGCTCCGTGTCGCGCGAGATCGAAGACCGCACGGCTCAACTGCTGCTGGTCAAACCGGTGCATCGCTGGGAGGTCTGGACGGGCAAATGGCTCGGGCTTCTCTGCTTCAATGCGGCCGTGGTGAGCGTTTGCGGGATGGCGGTCTACGCGTTCCTGATGTTGAACGTCCGCAATGCGGGCAGTTCCACGGTCGAGCTGACAGAACTGCGCCGCGAAATACTGACTGCCCGCCGCCCGTACCGCCCGTTGCCGGAAGACGTCACCAGAGAAGTGGAGACCCTCTTCAAGCGTCTTCAGGATCGGAACGCCATCCCGGAAGACACGTGTCATGTCGAATTGCGGCAGAAACTGGCTGAGGACGCCCGAATGCGGCGCGCGGCGCTCCTGCCGGGCAGCTCGCGGGAGTGGCGCATCGATCTTCGCGGTAGACGCCATCGCGAAGGCGCCCGTGCCCAACTGCGGTTTCGCCTGGCAGCGTCCGTGCTGGTGTGGTTGCCCGTCTCCGGCCAATGGGAAATCGGGCCCGCGGATGGGGCGCCCCTCGCGAAGATACCCGTCGAGAAATGCTCCGGCGGCAGTCACGTCATAGATTTGCCGGGCGGTCTGTTGCGCGAAACGGGGACGTGGACCGTACGCTTCGTGAACGCCCCCAGGGGCCAAAGCGGTACGGCCGTTTTCGACATGGAATCCCCCCTGGAACTGCTGGTTACCGCCGGCGCATTCGAGACCAACCTGTTGCGGGCGCTGTCGATCGCGTTGGGCACTCTCGGGCTGGTCACCGCGCTCGGTCTCGGAACGAGCGCCCTGTTTTCTTCGCCGGTTTCCGGCTTCGTGGCGTGTGCCCTGATCGTCATGGCGTTTGCCTGTCACTTCTTCTCGTATGCGTCCAAAGATCCCTATGCCGGAGAACACCAACATCACCACGGTTGTCAACACGAACAGTCCGAACCCTCGGCGCTGCTCACGGCCGGCCAACATGCCGCGCGAGCCCTGGACGTGATCGTGGCGCCAACCATGGGGCACAGCGCGTTTCCCAGGTTGTCGGACGGAATCCTGATCTCCTGGGGACAGGCCGCCGGGGCAACCGCGGTACTCCTGGTCGTCTATCCCTTCGCCATCGGTCTCATAGCAACCGCTTGCCTCGCGCGCCGGGAAGTGGCATTGCCCGGGTAGGTAACGGCGGAGGACCGCCGTCTCCACAATGGCCAACACCCGGCGTGAGGTTTCTGGTCAGTTCCGCCCCAAGGCACTGGGGCCTTGGACAATTCGTCAGAGAAACTGCAACCCCGCCCTGTCATCCCGAGCGCAGCGGAGCGGCAATTCGAGGTGGAAACTTGGGAGCGGCCCGCAGATGACGCTGATTGACGCTGATAGGAAACTCCCCATCTGCGCCCATCTGCGTCATCTGCGGGCCGCTCCCCTCTTGTGGTGCCCACGGTTCACCGGCACAACATGTTGTGGTTTGAGGGCAAGTTACTGGTCAGGCTTGACATCTTTGCCGATGGGATTCAGCTTTGGACCTGTGCAGGAAATCAGAAGTTTGACACACCCGGGAAAGCAGGAACCATGCGGGCAGAAGTGCACATGAGGCGAGGCGTCACACCGGCAGTGCTGGGGTTGCTGACGGTAGTCTGCCTCTGCCTGGCCGCACACCGGAACCGGGCCCTGCTGGCTCGGCGCGAGAAGGCGGGAATCAATGCGGCGCAGCCGCTGGAAAACGCGCCGCCGATGGTCGCGTTCACCACCGTCGTGCTGGGCGGTTTCCGCGGCGTGCTCGCCGACGTGCTCTGGTTGCGCGTCAGCGCCTTGCAGGACCGGGGGCGCTACTTCGAGATCGTCCAGCTCGCGGACTGGATCACGAAGCTCGAACCGCGCAGCTCCTCCATCTGGGCCTTCCATGCCTGGAACATGGCATACAACGTCAGCGTGGCCATGGCCGATCCCGAGGACCGCTGGCGCTGGGTCCGAAACGGCATCCTGTTGCTGCGCGACGAGGGGCTCGTATACAACCCGGCCGACCCGGAGCTGCACAAGGAACTCGGCTGGCTGTTTCAGCACAAGATCGGCGCGCCGGTCGACCCGCTGCACATGTACTTCAAGCTGCGCTGGGCCGAGACCGTGGAAGACGTGCTGGGCACAGGCTGTCCGGACTACGCCTCCGTCAGCAATACAACGCGTGCGCGGCTGCGCGACGAGCTGAAGCTGGACGCCGAGCTGATGCGCGCGGTCGACGAGGAATTCGGCCCGCTCGACTGGCGCCTGCCCGAGACGCACGCGGTGTACTGGGCCTATCGCGGTCTGCGCTACGGAAAGGGCGACCGCAAGCTCTCGTGCCGCCGCATGATCTTCCAATCCATGGCCACAATGGTCAGGAGCGGCAACCTGCGGTTTGAAGCCGAGACGGGCCGGTACGAGACTTCGCCCGCGCCGGCGCTCGTGCCGCGGGCCTTGGAGGCATACGAAGAAGCTCTGAGGCACCATGAAGAGCAGAGCGTACGTGACGCGTACGTGAATTTCCTGCGGCGGACAGCGCGCAGTCTGCACGACGCCGGTAGCGAAAACCGGGCCCGTCAGCTGTACGAACGTTTTCGGGAACGTTTTCCGCGGAAAGCGGACAACATAACGTACGAGCGTTTTGTGCTCGGGAAGGACGACGAATGATGCGTAGTCGACGTGCGGGAACCTTGTGCGTGACGTTGCTGGCGACGGTATGTGGCCTATGGTTGGCAGGGTGTCGGGACAAACGCAGGCCGGCCACCCGCATGTGGAACATCATGGGAACGTTCGCGACCGTAAGTGTACCGGCAGCCGAGAGCGACAACCTCGCCATGTACACGGCCATTACACGCCTGGCCTTCGAGGAACTCAACAACTCCTGGAGCATCTACGACTCGAGCACAACGGTTTCGCGCCTCAACGCCGGCGCGGGCGAGAAGTGGATCGAACTCGACCCGGTCACGGAGAAGCTGTTGCGGCACATTCAGCGCTACGCCGAACGCAGCGGCGGCGCGTTCGATCCGACCATATCTCCGCTCGTGCAGGCGTGGGGATTCAGCGGAGGCGACGTGCCGCTCCGTCCGCTGACCACGCAACGCGTCCAGCCGCTGCTGGAAGCATGCGGCTACGAACATCTCGTCGTCTCGAACGGCAACGCTCATCTCGAACTGAAGGGGATGAGTGTCGATCCCGGCGGTATTGCCAAGGGGCTCGCGGTCGATGTGGCCTACGGCAAGCTCATCGAGCAGGGCGGCGAGAACTTCATGGTCAACCTCGGCGGAAACCTGCGTTGCATGGGTGTTGCGCGTGGCGACAGCCCGTGGGTGATCGGGGTCCAGAATCCGTTTGACGGCGGCGACATTGTCGGGAGCCTGGAAGTGACGGATGGCTGGGCAACGGCTACGTCCGGCAACTACGAACGGTTCATTCAGATCGACGGCAAGTACTACGCGCACATCATAGACCCGCGCTCCGGAATGCCGGTGGAGGGCATAGCCGGCGTAACCGTGCTCAGCCGTAGCGCCGTCGAGGCCGACGCGTTGTCGACCGCATTCTTCGTGCTCGGAATCGATGGTACGCGCAAGGCGCTGAAACGGTTCCCGAAGTCACACGTGCTGCTGATCGAAGACAAACAGCCGCTTCAGATCTGGGTTTCGCCGGGCTTCAGAGAACGCTTCAAGCCCAGCGACGCGTATGCCGATGCGATCAAGGACCTGTAGACTGAACCACGCATGGCAACTACCGACAGAGAGCCGATCTACGACCTGTCGCGTGACGAGCTGACCGCCGTGTGCCGAGAACTGGGTCAGCCGCGATTTCGGGCCGACCAGATCTGGCGATGGCTGTACGTTCAACGCGTCGACAGCTGGGATGCGATGGCCAATGTACCGAAGGCGTTGCGCGAAGAGCTTGGAAGGCGCTTTTCCCTGGACCTGGCCACGCTGCTGGAAGTGAATGGGGAAGTGCGCGAAACGCGCAAGCTTCTTGTGCGGCTGCCGGACGGGGAGCGCGTTGAAGTCGTACTGATTCCCGCCACGCGACGGCGAACCGTGTGCGTGTCGTGCCAGGTGGGTTGCAAGTTCGGTTGCACGTTCTGCGCCAGCGGACAGGCCGGGTTCCTGCGCGACCTCACGGCGGGAGAGATCGTCGTGCAGGTGCTCTTCGCGGCACAGGTGTGGGGCGAAATGCCGACGAACGTAGTCTTCATGGGGATTGGGGAGCCGTTCGACAACTACAATGCAGTGCTCCGGACCGTGCGGGTTCTCAACGACGGCGACGGGTTGAACATCGGCGCACGCCGCATAACGATCAGTACGTGCGGTGTCACTCCGGGAATCGAAAGACTCGCCGACGAAGGCCTGCAGGTCGAGCTCTCGATTTCCCTGCACACCGTCGACGATACGCTCCGCTCGCGTCTCATGCCCGTCAACCGGCGCTATCCACTCGCTGAGCTTCTGCCCGCCTGCGCGCGCTACTTCGAGCGCACCAAGCGAATTGTCACGTTCGAATACACGCTTATCAAGGGCGTCAACGACGGCATCGAGCAGGCACGCCGGTTGGCGCAACAGCTCAGACGGATTCCGTGCAGGGTCAACCTGATCCCTCTCAGCCCCGTCGAGGAGTATCCGTACGAGCCTTCACCCCCCGAAACGGCGCAGACGTTCATTGAAGAGCTCGACCGCGCAGGAATCCACGCTACGTTGCGGATGTCGAAAGGCAGCACACTTAAGGCTGCCTGCGGACAATTGCGCTTTCAGCCCCATTCGCACCGACATGAAGAGCAATCAGAACACTAACTCGCGGGCGGAAGCGGCCCGAATCGTCGCGCGCTGGCTGCAGGCGGGCACATTTCCCGATCGGCAGTTGGCTGTCGTGACCGCGGACCGTGCCTTTCTGACCGAAGTCGTGTACGGCATCGCGCGGTGGCGCGGACTGCTTGACTGGGTCATCGAGCGCTTCGTGGACCGTCCGCCGGCTGACAGGGTGCGGGCCCTGCTCTACGTCGGGCTCTACCAGCTCCTGCTGATGGACCACGTCGCACCGTACGCCGCCGTAAACGAAACCGTCAACGCTGCCAAGCTCAACCGGTCCACGCGCAGCGCGACCGGTTTCGTCAACGGAGTGCTGAGGCGGGCCGTACGGGAAGCCGAGGCCCTTCGCGATGCGATCGGAGAACGGCCTTTGCATGTGCGGGAATCGCATCCGCAAGCGCTTGTCACGCGTTGGTTGCAGCACTTCGATGCAGAGCGGACCGAAGCACTGTGCCGTTGGAACAACACACGACCGCACGTCGTGATTCACCCTTTCGCAGGGCGGATCGACGCGGCGCAGTTGGCGGCACGGCTGAATGAGGCCGGAGTGGCGGCGACGGAGCTGGGTGAAGGCGGATTCCTGACCGTGCCGCACGGCGCGGTGGTCGGCACGCTGCCGGGATACGACCAAGGGCTCTTCAGCGTTCAGGACCCTTCGACGTGGCATGCGGTCGAACTGCTCGACCCGCGGCCCGGAGAAGCGGTTCTCGACGCGTGTGCCGCACCGGGCGGCAAGACCGTTCTGATCGCCGAGCGGATGCGCAACGAAGGCTTTCTGATTGCCGCGGACGTCGCGGCAAAGCGGATCGCACGTTTGCGGGAGAATCTTGAGCGGATGCGGCTGACGTGGGTGAAGACGGTACAAGCAGACTTTGCGTCTGCTTCGTTTCGCGATTGCACCGGCCCGCCGGAGTATGACAGAATCCTCCTGGATGTTCCCTGTACGAACACGGGGGTGCTGCGTCGCCGCCCGGACGCGCGTTGGCGCTTTTCGTTGTCGACGCTTGGCGATGCGGTTCAACTGCAACGCCGGATGGTCGGGCAGGCGGTTGAGAAGCTGAAAAGGGGCGGCGTCCTGGTCTACAGCACCTGCAGTATGGAACCCGAAGAGGGACAAGAGCTGGTCGCCGAGGCGATTGCGAACCGTTCCGACCTGACGGTCGAGTCCAGTTGGACCAACGTCCCGCCGGCCAAGGGCATGGACGGCGGTTGTGCGGTTCGCGTGCGAAGGGATTTGTAGGACGGAGCCGACGGTAAAATCGTGAGCCTTCATGCTGTTGTGCTATTCACGGTCTGTTGTATAGTGGTGCAGAAGAAGGTCAAGGAGGGGTGTGTCCCGTGAACGTACTCATTGCGGACGATTCCGACACTATTCGGACGTGCATTCGCGACATGTTGAAAGATGTGCCGCACGTCAATGTCGTCGGCGAGGCGTCAAGCACTTCCGAGGCGGTCGAGCGGATTGAGGCCGAGAATCCCGACGTTGCGATCCTGGACATTCGGATGCCCGGCGGCGGCGGTCTCGAGGTCCTGAAGACCGTTCGCGCAAAAGGAATCTCTCCTGTCGCGATCATGCTCACGAACTACCCTTACCCGGAGTATCGCCGCAAGTGCATGGAAGCGGGAGCAGAGTTCTTCTTCGACAAGTCGTCGGAGTTCGACAGGCTTCCCGGCGTGCTGAAGATGCTCATGGAAGGGGGCGACGTTCGCGAGTCATCGCGCCACGTTGCCTTTGAACAGCTTGTGAGCATGAGCGAGGAGACCCAGCGCCTGGCAGACGTAGAGCAACGCAACCAGGCCACGGAGGCGCAGCTTCGCCGCCGCGGGGCGATCATGCACGCGGTGGGCTATGCGGCCGACCGTTTTCTTCAGACACGTTCATGGAGAGACAACGCCGCGGATGTTCTGGAGCATCTGGGACGTGCCTCGGAGTCGAGCCGCGTGACGCTGTTCAAAGTCGACACGAATGACTCCGGAACGTCTGTGGCAGCACCGCTGCACGCCTGGGTCGATGCCGGCTTGCTCACGCAGCTGGATGCGGCGGAGCACGAGCAGGAACAGGTTTGCCCGGCCTGCATGGCGGACTGGCAGGCGGCCCTGTCCGCGGGGGAAGTCGTGCAACGCCTGGCATCCACCTGTGACCCCGGCGAGCTGGTGCATTTCTCCCGGGACCAGGTGCTGTCGACGGTCGCGATTCCCGTTTTCGTCGAGGACAAGTGGTGGGGCGTAATGAGTTTCGAGGAGTGCCGCGTGGAGCGTCAATGGTCCTCGGAGGAAATCGAAGCGCTTCGCGCCGCGGCCTCGACTCTTGGCGCCGCAATCGGCAGAGAAGGAATCGAGGAGAGAGTCCGCGGGATGGTGGAAGAGCGCACTCGGGAGTTGCGCGATGCACAAGCGCAGCTTGTTCGCCAGGAAAAGGAGACCGTTCTGGGACAACTCGCCAACGGTGTGGGGCATGAGCTCCGCAATCCGCTGGGCGTCATATCGAATGCCGTGTACTTCTTGAGGACTATTCAGCCGGATGCGCCGGACAAAGTCCGGGAGTACCACGACATCATTTCAGCCGAGGTGTCAAACGCTAAACGAATCGTGTCGCAGCTGCTTATCTTCTCGCGCATCAAGACAACCAACCCCGGCAAGATCTCCGTGCGCAGCCTTGTGGGCAAGCTGATCGAAAAGGTGCCGCCCCCGGGCGGGATAACGGTGGATACCGATATTGCCGCCGATCTCCCGGCGGTTGTCGCGGATCTCGATCATCTCAATCAGATCCTCTCGAATCTGGTGATCAATGCCTATCAGGCCATGCCACGCGGTGGGGAACTCACGATCGAAGCCGTGCGTAATAGTGAAGAAGAGGTGTCGCTTACCGTGCGTGACACCGGGGAGGGGATTTCCCCGGACAACCTCGACAAGATCTTCGAACCCACGTTTACCACAAAGGCGCGCGGCATAGGACTGGGGTTGACACTTTCGCGGAATCTGGCCAAAACCAACGGCTGCCGAATCGAAGTGGACAGCAAAGAGGGCGAAGGCGCCGCGTTCACGGTTTTCCTTCCGGTTGCCGGGCATAGTGCACAGGAGTAACCGCTGATGACAGTAGACGGTTCAACAGTTCTGGTCGTCGACGATGACCCAAGCGTTCGTCACACGCTGAAAGACATTCTTGCCTATGTCGGATACCGTGTTCGTACGTCCGGATCGGGGGTTGCCGCCCTGGCTGAAGAAGAGATTGAGAACGTCGATTGTGTTCTTGCGGACATTCGCATGCACGATATGAGCGGCATTCAGTTCTGCCGGGTCCTCAAGGAACGCTGCCCGTCCCTGCCCGTGATTCTGATGACGGCCTACAACAGCGGAGACGTGCTTCGTGACGGGATGGACGCCGGAGCGGCGGCTACTATGACCAAACCACTCGACATAGAGGAACTGCTGGAGAAGATTCGCGGCTTCTGTACTGCCGTACCGCTACGGCAGAACGGGGAATAACAGATGGACGAACAGGCACCAATCAGGCACACGGTCCTCATCGCGGATGACGACGAGAATATCCGCAAGACACTGACGGACATCCTTGGGGCCCAGGGGTATGACGTCATCGGTGCCGAAACGGGAGGAGAAGTTCTCGAACTCCTGGCCGACCGCGATGTGGGCCTGGCCCTCATCGATCTCCGACTGGACGATATGTCGGGTCTGGAGTTGATTCGAGACATCAAGGCGAAGTCCGCCCACACCGAATGCATCGTCCTGACGGGCTATGCCTCGGAGGAAACCGCCATCGAAGCAGTCAACATCGGTGCCTTCTCCTACGTGCAGAAACCGTTCGAGGTCGATCAACTGCTGGTCACTATTCTGCGCGCGATCGAGAAACGCGAGTCGGTTGACGCTCTGCGCAGGAGCGAAAGGCGTTTTCGCCGAATAATCGAAGCCAACGCTGACGGAATTGTGATTATCGATGGCGAGGGCATCGTGCGCTTTGTCAATCCCGCGGCGGAAGAGCTGTTTCGCAAACCCCGCGAAGTGCTTGTGGGACAGGACTTTGGGTATCCCGTCTGCGTGGGCGACACGATGGAACTGACAATACCGTTCGAAGATGCGCCGGACCGGGTTGTTGAGGTGCACACGGTAGGCATAGAGTGGCAGGCAGGTAGTGTCATCCTGGCGTCACTTCGCGACGTTACCCATCGAAAGGTGAACGAAGAAGCGCTGAAACAGAGCCACGCCAAACTTGCCCACGCCCTCGAGGAACTACAGCAGACGCGAGATCAGGTCATTCAACAGGAACGACTCAATGCGCTGGGCCAGATGGTCAGCGGCATTGCCCACGATTTCAACAACGTACTCATGCCGATCGTCGGTCTCTCCGAGCTGCTCGTGACTGACGACGGCGAACTCATCGACCGGCAGGAGGTCATGGAGATCGTGGGGAATATCCGCTCTGCAGCCGCGGATGCCCGCGAGATCGTGCGGCGCCTGCGCGAGTTCTACAAACCGCATGAGACACTGCAGGTTGCGCCCGTGCACGTGGAAACGCTCGTGAAGCAGGTCACGCATCTTACGGAACCGAAATGGAAGACACAGAGCGAAGCCGGCGGACGCATGATCACCGTCTCCGTCACTGCCGGGGACTTGCCGGACATCATGGCCAACGAAGCGCGGCTGAGGGAAGTGCTTACCAATCTGATTTTCAACGCCGTGGATGCAATGCCCCAGGGAGGCAAGATCACTCTCGCCGGCGTTGCGGATGAACATAACGTGACCCTGAGCATCTCGGACACCGGAAACGGCATGCCGGAAGACGTGCGCAAACGCTGCCTGGAGCCCTTCTTCTCCACCAAGGGTGACCAGGGCACGGGACTCGGACTGGCCATGTGCCATGGTATTATCGAACGGCACGGGGGACGACTCGAGATCGAGAGCCAACCGGGCGAGGGAACAACCGTTTACGTGTCTCTGCCGATTGCCGGGACTCCTTCCCACTCCCCCGAGGAGTCCGAGCGCCAGGAATCGCCCAGCTTTGACGACGGGCGCAAATGGCGCGTCCTCGTTATCGACGACGACCTTGGTCCGCGTGCAATCGTGTCGCGCTTTCTCGGCCGGGACGGCCACACGGTAGAGACGGCGACCAACGGCGCGGAAGGTCTCGCCAAGCTGACCGATGCGGAATTCGACCTGGTCGTCACCGACAGAGCGATGCCCGGGATGAATGGAGACGAGGTCGCGCGGCGCGTCAAGGAAGCCCGCCCCGGAACACCTGTGATATTACTTACTGGATTTGGAGACATCATGAACTACAATGAAGACTTTCCCGAATATGTGGACAAGGTCGTACCGAAACCGGTCACCGCGGAGGAGTTTCGGCTGGCGACATTCCAAGTGATGAGCGATTGATCTCGTGGGGGACACAATGACAGAGGAAGCGCAGAGCGACAGGAAAAGCGTAGAAGTCGCCGTTGTTGATGACGACTACCGGATATGTGACACGATTGCCCGGTACGTGCGCAAAACGGGGTGTGCAACACAGCTCTTCGAAAGCGGCGAAGCTTGCCTGTCGGCACTTAACGGCACAACTTTCGACATTGTCGTAACCGACCTGCAAATGGAAGGGATTGACGGTCTCGAGGTGCTCAGGTGCGTCAAGGAGCAGAGCCCGTCAACCGACGTGATCATCGTTACCGGCAATGCCGACAAATCCACCGCGATTCAAGCCGTCAAGCTCGGCGCGTTTGACTTTTTCGAGAAACCGGTTGAGCCGTCGGAACTGATGGAGACGATCAAGAGAACCGTTCGCTTCAGAACGATTGTCCAGGAACGCGACCGTTACGCCGAACAGGTTTCGTTTCTCTCGCAGCGCGAGGCCAAGCAGTGGGGCATCGAGTCCTTCGTCGGCCGCTCGGCCGCCATCAAGAGGATCCTCCGCGAGGTCCAACTCGTGCAACGGGCAACGTCGACGTCCGTCCTGGTCATCGGCGAGAGCGGCACGGGCAAGGAACTGGTAGCCCGCGCAATTCACTACGGCGGACCGCGCGCTTCGGCGCCGTTCATTCCCGTCAACTGTGCGGCCGTGCCCTCCGAACTGGCGGAGTCGATCCTCTTTGGACACACAAAAGGTTCGTTCACAGGGGCAACGTCTTCGAAGAAAGGCTGCTTCGAACTGGCGGATGGCGGGACGCTTTTCCTGGACGAAATCGGCGATATGCCGGCCGCGATGCAAACCAAGCTCCTGCGCGTGCTGGAGGACGGTGTCGTCACCCCCGTCGGGGGAACGCGGGGTGTCAATGTGGACGTTCGCGTTGTTGCCGCAACGAACTCCAATCTTCAGGAGAGAATCGTCAACAACGATTTCCGCCCCGATCTGTATTACCGCCTGGCCGCCTACACAATCAGCGTTCCGCCATTGCGCGACCGCAAGGAAGAAATACCGCTGCTGGCCGAGCATTTTGCAAAGAGCCTCTCCTCCGAAATGGGCATCACAACGCCTTCCCTCAATCCGGATGTGCTCGAGGTCCTGAAAGAGCACAGTTTCCCCGGCAACGTCCGGGAATTGAGGAACGTAATCGAACGAGCTCTCATCGAGAGCTGCGGCAGTGAAGTCAAACCGAACCATCTGCATTTCCTCCAGACTGCGGATTCAGGCACGCCCGCGGCAAAACCCGGTCCGCCACCAAGCGCGGAAACGGACCGGGAACCCGCGGGAACTGCCGAGAAACTGGCGGCGGAACTGCCCCTCAATCTCAAAGAGGCCGAAGCCATCCTCATTCGCCGGGCCATGGCCGCGACGAATGAAAACGTATCGGCCGCCGCCCGGCTTCTCGGCATAAACCGCACGAAGCTCTACCGCAAACTGGCTACCGTCCAGGAAAACTAGCCCGAACGGTACGAACACATGCTGTTCGCTTCGGACCACCCCGAACGTAGAACCCGGGGGATCTGCGTTCAACAGCCATGGAGCAACTTGCGCAAGCAGCCTGCCTTCAATGGTTTGTATCTCCGGCGCCCCAGTTGGCATGCTGGTTGCTTCTACTTGGCACCGTGAACCAATAAAGCAGGAATCCGACACGGATGGAGGGAAGAATGATCACGTCAACAGCCGAACCGCGGAGCGCTGCGGCATCCGGTTTCGCTAGCTCCCATCCCCTGCCCGAAAGCAGAACCCGCTTTGGCAGGGAAACGACCACGACTCCTCCCGGTCAGTCCGCGGTGGCAGAGTCCACGGACAGCGTCAACGCCGAAATAGCGGCCATGATGCGCGCCGTGACCCACGCCCTGCGCTCACCGCTCTGGGCGGTCGACGGCTTCACCCGGATGGCACTGGAAGAAATCGACGAGTCGGCAAGCGAGGACTTCCGGCGCGACATGGCCAGTGTGCTGAGCGGAGTCGAGAAACTCACGGACCTGGTCAACGAGCTCGTGCGCCTCTCACGAATTGCGCGACACGAATTCCATCCTGAACCCGTGAACCTCAGCTCGATTGCAACGTCGATTCTGCGGCAGCTCCAGCAGAACGATCGCCACAGAAGTGTCAAGATGTCCGTGGACGAGAACGTGATTGCCTATGGCGACGCCCAACTGCTCGGACTGGTGCTGGCGAACATCATAGGCAATGCGTGGAAGTTCACGCGCGAAAGCCATCCCGCCGAAATCGAGTTCTTCGCGCGTGATAACGTGTACTGTGTCCGCGACAACGGCGTCGGTCTTCCGCCGGAAGAACAGGAGAACATCTTCCAGCCTTTCCACCGTTTCCACTCGCCGAGCGAGTACCAGGGCAAAGGCATGGGATTGGCTATCGTACGCCGCGTCGTCCACCTGCACGGCGGGCGAGTGTGGTGTGAAAGCCGGGTCGACCAAGGCGCTACCTTCTCGTTTGCTCTGGGCGAGCCCCGGAACAACTCGTGAACGGGGTCAGACATCTTGACGGAGACAGACACCAGTGAAGGGGACACGATGATGAACCTCGACCAACCGCAACTCCAGGACGACCGGCCGCGAGTCATGTTTGTGGATGACACGAGCTGCGTGCTCTACACCTTGAAACGCATGCTGCGCTCATTGCAGGAGACATGGGAAATCGTGTTCATGAATTCACCGGTCGACGCGCTCGAAGCGGCAAAAGAGAAGCCGTTCGACGTTGTCGTCGCAGACCTCAATATGCCCGAAATGAACGGCGCCGAGCTGCTCAGCTGTGTGACCGCCATGCAGCCGGACACTACCGGCTTCATCCTGTCGGGGGATGACGAATACGCCGACCGCTTCAGTGCCGTGCCAACAGCCTATGAGTTCATTCCCAAGCCCTGCACGCTCGATCTCGTGCGACGAGCGATAGAGAGAGCCCTGGCGTCCTCACCTCGCCCGGCCTGCGCATAAAACCGCCGGCCGCCGGACTACTGTCCCCGCACGATGACCTCGTCAACATACGGCTCCATCAGCGCCGCTACCGCTGACAGACGGTCAGGCGAGGTGCGGCGCTTCGCGCGAAAAGAGGGGTCGGGAAGGTTGTCTCTGGGCACGAACGGCTGGATGACGTATCGGCGGGCACCGCCGATCGCCCTGCCGATGTCGACCATTTCCTCGTCGCTGTGGACATCCTCGATGATCGTCGTGCGGAACTCGTAGTCACGCGCGCGCGTTCGAACAACGTCGATGCTCTCGAGAATCCGATCGATCCGCCCATAACCCGTGACTCCGGTCCACTCCGTGCGCCCGGCCTTGACGTCCATGGCAACATAGTCCACGTCCTCGACTATCCCGGCAAGTCGATCGGGGTTCGAGCCGTTCGTGTCCAGCTTGACCGCCCACCCGAATCCCTTGAAGAAGTCAATCAGCTCGTCCAGCTCGTCGTGCAGGGTCGGTTCGCCACCCGAAATCACGGCACCGGTGACCCAGTTGCCGTCGAATTCGCGGCAGACACGCTCGAGCTTCTCCCAGCTCAGTCCCCGCCGACGCCTCCCCATGAGGGTTGCGTTATGACAGAACCCGCACCGGAAGTTACAGCCGCTGAGAAAGAAGACCGCGGCCAGGTGCCCCTTGAAATCCACCATCGATGGATTGCGCAGGTATCCGTACACGGGTGAACTGTCTGTCGGGTTCATGCCGTAGCTTCTTCCAGTACCGCCTCAATCATCTTAGGGGTTATGACTCCTCGCCCGGTCGCACTGTAGTCGGTCTGGAGACCAACGTAGTGAAAGAGGTGCGACTTCCCGAGGCGCGCCCGCGGATTCCCCGGGTCCGTGGCCGGCACGGGCTCATACTCCTTCCCGGTCTCGCTCCAACGTGCGACCACCATCGCCGGAATCCGCTGCGGATTGATGCACTCGGCCTCGCAGAACGTCACCAGGCCGTCTTCCGTCAGGACGTCGCAGTACTCCTTCTCCATGTCCTGCCAACGCTCCTGCGCCAGCAACCGGTCCAATCGCTGGTTGAGAACAGCACACTTGTCACAGCCGGCCTTGCCATATACTCGCACACGAAAAGGCTTAGGCATGCTTCTGACCCTCCTCCTTGATAGGCTCCTCGGCGGGTGCGACAATTTCACTTGGCTCATCGTCGCCCGCGGTTTCGACGGCATAGCGTCCGCGGTGCCGCGCAAGCAGCTCCCCGTAACGCTTGGACTTGTTCCAGTTCTGCACTTTGCTGAAGTAGCCGACAACGCGCGTTTCGCCGAATACGTTGTCGGAACCGCAACGCGTGCAGTTCTCGAGCAGACCGCTCATCTGGTAGTTGCACTCCTCGCAGTACGTGAACTCCGGCGAAACCGTAACCTGCGCGGATTGCGTGCGATAGAACACGTCCTTCATCAGGCGGGCGATGGATTCCGCCGAGGGACGCTCTTCTCCGACAAACGCATGCGTGATCGCACCCGACTCGATCAGACTGTGGAACTTCGCCTGCTGACGAATACGCTCAACGAGGGAGACCTCCGCGTCCGCCTTGAGATGAATGGAGTTGGTGTAGTAGACCGTGTCTTCATCCGGCCCTTTCACCGTATCCTCCGCTTCGTTGCGGAAGTACACCAGGTCCGTCTTCGCCAGGCGGCGAGCCGCGCTCTCTGCCGGCGACTCCTCCAGCGTGAATTTCAAACCGTGCTTCTTCGAAAGCTTGCGCGTGCGCAGATACATGTGGGAAACGATCCGCAGCCCCAGCCGCATCGCCTCCTTGCCCTCGTGCAACTCCTGGCCGATAAGGTACTTCACCGCATCGTTGAGTCCGATCAGCCCAATGATGTACGTGCACTTGTCCAGATCGACGTACGGCATGCCGTCACAGGACGGCTTGCCGATCTGCCACAGCGGGTGCCCCGGACCCGAGATCATCTCGGCAATCTTCGCCTTCTTCTGGAGATGGGCCTCGACTGCGACGTCCATTGTGCGGTCGAGCTCGGAATAGAACGCCTGAAGCACGGCATCGCCACTCCTGCGAGCCGCACGGTAGGCGGCCTGCGGTATGTTTACCGTGACGTTCTGGAAACCGCAGAAACGCATGCACTCCGGGTGCCGCAACATACGGTTGTCGTCGATCGTCGTCCGCAGACGGCAGCAGGCGGAAAGCGTGACTTCATCGCGATCGAAAATGAAGTAGGTCGATCCGTTCCTGCTGGCCAGCTCGCAGGCCTCCAGATAGATCTCGTACTGCGCCGGATCCTCGAACGTCTCCTCGCTGATATGAAAGTCGCACTTCGGGAACTCGAAAATGCGGCCGTTGCGGTCGCCTTCGCCGAAGACATCCAGCAGGGCGCGACAAAACTCCTGGGCCTCTTTCAGATAGTCACCGTAGGTGACAATCGCTTCTCCCCGCCCCTGCAACTCCTGCGCCACCCGCGAATCGTAATGCAGACCTTCCTTCTCGCTGAACAGTTCGCGCAAAACCAGACGCTGGCCGCCGTCCTCTTCGATAAAGAGGTCCATCAAGCGGTAGCCGCCGGCGTCCTTGTCGTTGCGCAAAACCTCGGTCAGCGGCACCTTGTCGCCGTTGGCGCGCCGCAGCATGTAGCGTCCGCCCGGACCCACTGCCGGCACGCCGCGCAGGTACGAGGGAACGCTGGTGTGAATGTTGAAGTCCAGGAAAAGCGTCTGGCCGCCGCGCGAAAACGCGTTCTGAGCTCCGTTGAAGATCAACTCCTGCGCCACCTGTTTCATCTCCGCCCAACCGGCGCCTTCAAGGTAGGGCGCATAGAGGATGTTGATGTACGCGATCCCCAGGGCGCCCGCGTAGTTGGACTGCATCGACGCCAGAAACGTGTTGAGATGCCCGGTCAGCACCGAGGCCGACCTGGCCGGCTTCGATTCCGTGTTCAGGTTCACCAGTCCCGTCAGACCGTACTTCTTGACGTACTCGATCGAATGCGAAGAACAGTAGACCCGGTGCGGATAACCGAGATCGTGCAGGTGGATCGCGCCCGTGTCATGGGCATACTTGACGTCGCTGCTGAAGATCGTGTCCAGCGCCCACTGCTTCAGGACCAGCTCGGCAATGCCCAGGTTCACCGCCTCCGCGTTGTTGTTGACGATGTTGCTGTTCTCGGTCGACTTAGTGAACATCAACTGCTCGACAAAATCCCGCGGCACACCGTACAGCGACAGGTCGCGTAGCTGCTCCTGGAACCCGCGTTCCATCAACTCGTTGTTGACCAGCTCGCGAATGAGTGTCGTGTTCACGGTCTGAATGCGCGAGGCAATGATCCAGTTCTCGACCGACTTGGCAACGCCTACCGCGATCTCAGGCGGAAGACCGGTCTTGTCCAGAATCTGGGCCACGATGCGCTTGCGGTCCCAGGGAAGCGTCATGTTGTCCGAAGCCGACTCGACCAGGAGCAGGCTGGCATCCGTGACGTCCACATCGTTCGGCCCGTTGAGGTCGCGCACACGAATGCGCTGGCGCGCCAGCTCGCGCTGCTTGCGGTAACGCTTGTAAGTCGCGACCACCAGCGTCTCGCCCTTCTCGGCCAGAACAATCTCAACCAGGTCCTGAACGTCCTCGATTTCCGGAACAAGACGATCGTTCGCGTCCGGATGGACGTAGTACTCACCCTTGGGATCCAGAAGCTGCCTGACGACCTCCTCGGCAACTTCCGGCGCGATCTCCCTGCGCACAGGTTCATGCGTCTTCCTTGCAACCGCTTCAACCGCGCGGTGAATCGCCGCCTCGATCTTCTCAATACGAAACGGAACAACCAGATCGGACCGCTTCCGAAATCCGTCAAACGGGGGACGCACCCCTTCTTCCTGCTGACCTGCCATCTACTCTACGCTCCTCTCGTAGCCGGCGAACACAAAACACCATGCGCCGCCGTCGTTGTTTGAATGTTCGAATGTGGAACCGAATTTGGAGAACGGATAAACTGTCCCAACACAGACTGAACGCAAATCTAGGACCCCACTAACGAACTGTCAACCGATTTTGTCACATATGTAGCGTTATTTTTTTGACAGATACACAACATGTTGTATATCCGTGATTTCGGCACTTCTTGCCGATTCGGCCCTTACACACCTCGATGCGCGGCCGTTTGGAGTTGTCTACTCACCCTGCCGGGGTGACACTTGCAGCTGCCGGTCGCGATGCGCGAATAAGCCCTGTCAGGCAAGAAAAGACGGCAGATGCGGTAAGAACAGACCAACACCGACGACCTCGACCACATCGACGAGTTCGCCATTCTCATCGCCAGCGAAACCCACGGCGCCGCCGTCCGCACCGCCAAACCTCCAAAACGCTGACGTGCCCCAAGCAGAAACGGGTGCCTGTCGGCGGCACCCGCAATTCCCCACCGACATATGTGACAACCAAGTTCACGATCGTGAACTTGGATGTCACATATGCGGCTTGACGTGGATAGGGGGGGTACCTATGGTTTTGGGCATGGACTTGTCGGCCTACTGGCATCATCCGGATATCTGTCTGCCGCTTGTGAAACGACGGGCGACGGAGTCGTTCCTCGATTTCCTCGCCTGGTACTCTCGGGCCGGCACTGTCCGATGGTGGACGTATCTGTGGGCGGCCCCGTGCTACCCATCGCGAAGGGCGTACCAAAGGGCACTCGGACGCCTTCGAAAAAAGGGGCTCGTCGTCACACGCAAACCGGGTGCCGAACTGCCGTTGATCGAGCTGCTCCCCGCGGCTGAGGAGCACATGCCTCCGTGTTTTCGACCCGAACGGGAATGGGGTCGGCGCTGGGCCGGGTTCTGGTACTTGCTGAGCTACGATGTTCCTGAGACTTCCCGCGGCTACCGGGATGCATTGCGGCGCTTCCTGAAAAGACACAAACTGGGGTGCCTGCACAAGAGCGTATACATTACGCCGCGCGACATTCGCCCGGAGTATGACGATCTCACCAGGGCCGCGGGACTGAAATGCGTGTCGTTCCTGATGGAGGCGAGAACCGTTCTGGGCATGACCGGCCAGGAGATTGCCCTCGAGGCCTGGGACTTCGATCGACTGGAGCAGATCCACTACTGGTACGGACAGGCGTACAAGGATTGGATGGAGATGCTGCAGGGACGTTCGCTCAGTCGCGATGAGTTGATTCAACTGGCCCGCGAGGAGATTCTGGCGTACCAAACGGCCATGGAAGAGGATCCCCTGCTGCCGCGTGAGCTCTGGCCGCCGACCTACGGAGGAGAACGTGTATACGAGCTGCACAAGGTGTTCGTCCACAACATGACCAGATGTCTCAAGAAGTCCGCCGAACCGGGGGGCAAAGGTAGTTGAGAGTCCTTGCGCTTGAACCGTACTATGGGGGAAGTCACAAGGCTTTTCTGGACGAGTGGCGGTCGTGGAGTCGTCACGAGTGGACAGTGCTGAGCCTGCCGGCCGCAAAGTGGCGCTGGCGGATGCGGCATGCTCCGCTGACACTCGCGGAGCAAGCCCGCGAACGGGTCGCCGCCGGAGATAGCTGGGACGTGCTGTTCTGCTCGGACGTCGCCGTTTCCACCGCGGACCACGAGTTCTTCGGCATTGCCATGGTTGAGGCCGCCGCTGCGGGTGCGTATCCCCTGGTGCCGCGGAGACTGGCCTACCCGGAGGTCTTTGCCTCTGACACGGCTGCCGACGGGGATGCGTTCTTCTACGAAGGTCGACCGGAAATGCTGGCCGCGCGTTTGGCGAAACTGGCAGTCCGTTTGGCCGACGGCGACCTCTGGCGAGGCGATTCCGACAGGGGTAGACGCTGCGTTGCGCGCTTCAAGGCGTCGGTCGTCGCCAGGGAACTGGATGACTGCATAGCCGGCCTTACGGCTTGACCCATCGCGCCGGTTCGTTAGTCTTTTGCCCCTTACATTCGAAATAGAGAGGTAGAGCGCCATGGTCCAGAGACATGTTCCGTTGTCGAAGGAGCGGTTGGAGGAGATCGCATCGCAGTATCCAACGCCTTTCCATCTGTATGATGAACGTGCTATCCGCGAGAATGCCCGGCGGCTGACCGCGGCGTTCTCATGGAATGCCGGTTTCAAGGAGTACTTCGCGGTAAAGGCGGCGCCGAACCCCTCCCTGATGAAGATCCTCAAGGCCGAGGGCTTCGGAGCGGACTGCAGCTCGCTGCCGGAACTGGAGTTGGCGCGGAGGGTCGGCATCGTTGGAGAGAACATCATGTTCACGTCCAACGACACGCCCGCGAACGAGTATCGGCGGGCGGGCGAGCTCGGCGCCATCGTCAATCTGGACGACGTGACGCATTTGCCGTTCGTCGAAGAGCATGCGGGGATGCCGGAGTCGATCTGCTTCCGGTACAATCCCGGCGCGTTGCGCGAGGGGAATGCCATTATCGGTCACCCCGAGGAAGCCAAGTATGGTTTTACGCGCGAGCAGTTGTTCGAAGGCTACCGGATTGCGCGCGACAAGGGCGTCAAGCGGTTCGGCATTCACACCATGATCGCGTCGAATGAGCTGAACGGCGAGTACTTCATCGAGACGGCGCGCATGTTGTTCGAGCTGGTCGTGGAGATTTCGCGTGAACTCGGCATCGGTTTCGAGTTCGTCAACATTGGCGGCGGCATTGGCATTCCGTACAAGCCGGAACAGGAGCCGGTTGATTTGGAGGCGGTGTCAGCCGGCGTCAGGGAGCAGTACGAGACGCTGATCGAAGCGAACGGCCTGGCGCCCTTGAAGCTGCTGATGGAGTGCGGCCGCATGATCACAGGGCCCTACGGGTACCTCGTCACCCGCGTGCTCCACATCAAGGATACCTACAAGAAGTTCGCCGGTCTGGATGCCTGCATGGCCAACCTGATGCGTCCGGCCCTGTACGGCGCCTACCATCACATCACCGTGATGGGCAAGGGAGACGCGCCGTGCGACACGGTCTATGACGTGACGGGCTCGCTTTGCGAGAACAACGACAAGTTTGCCATTGATCGTTCTCTGCCTCGACTCGAGCCGGGCGATTTGCTGGTCATCCATGATGCCGGTGCGCACGGCCACGCGATGGGGTTCAACTACAACGGCAAGCTGCGTTCGGCGGAGTTGCTCCTGCGCGAAGACGGGAGCACTGTGCCGATTCGCCGGGCGGAAACGCTCGAGACGTATTTTGCGACGCTGGATTTTGCCGCTGTGGAGGCCCTGGAGGTCTGAGTCCGTTCCCGGTCAGCCGTCGGGGTCTGAGAAGTCGACGGAGACCTCGCGGTTGTACTGGGGCAGGGCGCCGTTGTCGCGAACGTAGGCGAGGACGGGCGGAGGCACGGGGCCCTTGCCGGGCCACTGTACGCGGCGTGACTTGCCGTAGCCGTCCCCCAGGTTGAATTCCACGGGAACATCCGGCAGCGGCATGTATGGCGGCATCTCGCCGTGCGTGCGTTCGTAGTCAGCGATCTCCCCGGGCACATTCCCCTCGCCATTGAACTGCACGAAGTGGCCGTACTGGGTTCGGTAGAGTCGTTCCCCGATCACACGTTCCTCAGGGAACGGGGGTGTGCGTTTCGCCAGATCTTCGTTCACGGACTCCTGATCCTTGCCCATAGCGGATTTCCCTACGCCTGGATTCATCCGAGCTTCACGGGTTGCGCGGAGTGCGCTCCCCCAACTCGGAACCAACAGCCAGAATGATACTCTAGTCGGTGCGCACGGTGCAACAGGATGTTCGCCCGCGCGGCGCTTTCTCTCTCTTGCCTGGGAGCAGCCGGCCGGACTCCGCTTAGCGTCAATCGTGCACTTCCTGTTCCAGGCACTTCACTACGTTGCGGAACTTGTCGCGGTTTTCCTCGCTCAAGTCCATCAGGGCGCGGTGGGCCTTGAGCAGGACGTGTACCGAGGGACGTGTATCCGTTACGGTCTCGGCGACCGGCTGCAGGTCTTCGAGCGTTCTGTCTCCGGGTTTCCCGACGATAGAGAACACGCTGTCGAAACCGATGCTCGTGAGCAAGATGGTGACGTCCTCATTGGTGGAAATCAACACGGCCCGGCGGCAGTTCTTTGCACTCAGCCCGGTTGCGAGTGCGGCAAGGAGCCCGAGGACGGTACTGTCGAGGTAGGAGGCCTCGCTGAGGTCCACGACTATGTCGGCGACTCGCGGGTCGGCAGACACGCTGTCGATGAATTCATCGAGGCCGCGGCTGTTGGCGTACGTGATGCGGCCTTTCAAGACAACATGACAACAGTCGCCGTCGACGGCCTGCAGCATGGTTGCGTCTTCACTCATCGTGTTCGCCCCGCGATATGGTTAGGATGGTTATGTCGTCGGGCAGCGAGTCGAGTGCTGCCAACCGGAGGTCGTCCGCCAGTTCGCGGGGGCTCGCACACGCCTGGACTGTTCTTTCCACGGCAGCCAGCTTATCGACAAGTCGTTTTTGCGGAAGCACCTCCAGAACGCCATCGGAGAACGCCGTCAACCGGAATTCGTCGGGCAAGTCCAAGACGACGCGCTCGTATTTTGCATTCGGGAACAAGCCAAGCGGGGGTGCTTTCTGCTCGAGCGCGCCAACGTCGCCGCTGCCCGAGCACAGCAGAGGGTGGGGAAACTGCCCGGCGTTGGCGTATTCCAGGCGGTTTTCACCCTTGTGGATAATACCATAGAAGACCGACACGTGCTTGCCCATGGCTTCCTGCAGCAGTTCCCCGTTGACTTCCCTCAGAAAGTCCTCGGGACGGCACAGGATGTCTGACGCATTCCTGCGCTGGGCATCCCGGCAGAACCCGACGTGGCTGCGCAGGAAGATCGTAACCAGGGCGGAAGCGATGCCGTGCCCGGCAACATCGGCCATGTAGAAGGCAAGGGTATCGTCATCGATGTCGAAGTAGTCAACGAAATCGCCGCTGAGGGAGAGGGACGGCATGAGCAGGCGCTGGAAGCGGTAGGGGGAGCTTCGAAAATCATCGGGAGGCAGAAGCCGAAACTGCACATGGCGACCGGCTTTTTCCTCGGCGGTACGTCGCTTCAGCTCGCGTTCGAGGATGACGGCATACTCGCGATTCTTGAGCACTTCGGTGTGCAGCTTGACGTGCGTGGCAATGCGGACCAGGATTTCCTTGGCATGAAACGGCTTGGAGACGAAGTCGACTCCGCCGGCGTCGAAGGCCGCCATGATGTTCTCGAGGTCGTCCATCGCCGTGAGGAATATGACCGGCACGTCGACGAACTCCGGGATTGTTTTCAGTTCCCGACACACTTCGAAGCCGTCCTGCCCCGGCATCCTGACGTCGAGCAGGAATATGTCGGGTCTGAATTCGCGAGCGACTTCGATACCGGTCGCACCGTCGCCCGCGGTGCGGACTTCATAGCCTTCCGGTTGCAGCAATCTTGTCAGGACCAGCCGTCCGGCGGCGTCATCGTCCACGACGAGGATGCGGGCCGGGCGCCCCTCCGGCGGCAAATCGGAACCTGGTTTGAGCAAACACATGGCACACCTCCCGCTCGAAGGGCGCACGCTGAGCCAGTCGTGCCTCGCTGGAACACAGCCTAGAGTCTAGTCCGAAACCGGGGCAAGTCAAGCTGGGGATGGAAGATCAGACTTCCATGATATCGCTTTCCTTGGCGGCGAGGGCGTCGTCGACTTTCTTGACGTATTCGTCCGTGCTGTCCTGTACCTGCTTGAGGCCAAGGTCGCGATCGTCCTCGGTGATTGTCCCGTCTTTCTGGAGCTTCTTGATCTGGTCATTGGCATCACGACGGACATTGCGTATCGCGACGCGCGTTTCTTCAGCCATACGCCGCGCGACTTTCGACAATTCGGTGCGTCGTTCCTCGTTCAACTCGGGGATCGGGATGCGAATGATGCGCCCGTCGTTCATGGGGGTGACACCCAGGTTGGCTGCAAGGATCGACTTCTCGATTTCGGCCAGGGCGGTCGGGTCATAGGCGTTGATGACGATCAGCCGCGGCTCCGGAGTCGATATGCCGGCCAGTTCTCTAAGTCGCGTGGGAGTGCCGTAGTACGGGATCTGAATATTCTCCACGAGCGCCGGCGAGGCCTTTCCCGTTCGCAGTCCCACAAACTGCTCGTGGAGGAACTCCACGGACTTCGACATCTTGTCTTCACAATCCAGAAGGACATCGTCAAGCGATTCCATCTCACACCTCCGCTCTCGTTCCGCATACCTGTCGGCATCACCCGCTGACCACGGTACCGACACTCTCGCCTCTAGCCACGGCTTCGATACTATCGGCCTCGAAGAAGTTAAACACGATAATCGGGATTTCGTTTTCCATGCAAAGCGAAAAAGCGGCGGCATCCATGATCTTGAGGTTTCTCGCCAGCGCGTCGGCATATTGCAGCTTGTCGTACCGTTGCGCACTCGGGTCCTGCATGGGATCGGCGGTGTACACGCCGTCGACTTTGGTGGCCTTGAGCAGAACATCCGCGCCGATTTCGCTTGCTCGCAGAGCGGCGGCGGTGTCCGTACTGAAAAACGGATTTCCGGTACCGCCCGTAAAGATCAGGACGCGTCCCTTGTCCAGGTGACGCAAAGCCCGGCGGAGAATGAACGGCTCGGCCACGCGGTTCATTGCGATGGCGGACATCACTCGCGCCGGGATGCCGGCCTTTTCGAAGGAGTTGAGAAGAGCCAATCCGTTGATCGTGGTTGCCAGCATGCCCATGTAGTCGCCCGAGGAGCGGTCAATGCCCCGGGCTTCGCCGCTGATACCCCGGAATATGTTCCCGCCGCCCACAACGATTGCCACCTGCAAATCCATCTCCATTACGGTCTTGACCCGCTGTGCGATCCCGTCCACGACCGCGGGGTCGATGCAGAGTCCCGCATCCTTGTTCTGCAGCGTTTCGCCGCTCAGCTTGAGAAGAATCCGCCTGTATGCGCCGCTCATAGAGTACCCCATGGTTTTCGACTGTCACGCCACTCGGAGTAAGCACCCGATTGCCGACCAACCTAACGCACAATGACTCCAGCGTAAACCGCGAAGTTCCCCATACTTGACACGCGCGGCACAACTCTCGACACTGGCGGCAATGTAGGAACCAGGGAAGGATGGAGTATCACATGCCGGCCGGAACTTTTGTGCAGGACATTGTCAACAGCTTCGACGCGGGTGTGGGAAAGAGCCTTGTCCGAGGGTTTCTTGTTGCGGTTGTTCTTTCCGTTCTGATCGGCTTCTACGTCCGCGGGCAGTTCCGCGGTTTACGCGATGCCGAGGCCATGGAGTACGCCCAGCTGGGACGGAACCTGGCCGCGGAGCGTGGCTTCACGACGTACTGCATCAGGCCGTCCGACGTGAGTCACATGCTGGGCGCCGGAGAGGGGATGCCCACTCTGCGCAAGTTCCCGGACACGCGACACGCCCCCGCATATCCCGTGCTCCTCGCCGCGGGTTTCAAGGCGCTGAAAACGCCCAACGAAACCGCGCCAAACGGAATTTTCGTCCCGGAGTCGCGCATCGTGTTGCCGATCGGTATCGCGCTGACGGTCATTGCCGGCCTGTTTGTGTTCGCCCTGACGCGGCGCCTGTTCGACGCCACCGTGGCGACGACGGCGACGATCGTCTACTTCGCGACCGAAACCGTTCTGGCCAACGCCCTCTCGGGCACTCCCCTGCCGCTGGCTTCGTTTCTGACCGTCACGGCCTGCTATGCCGGCGTGGCCGGCGTCCAGGCCCGCGCCGACGGCAAGCCGGTGTGGCGCTGGCTCCCCGGCCACATTGCGGCGGCCGTGCTGGCCGGCCTGGCCGCGTTGACGCTCTACTCGCTTCTGGCCGTGGCCGTCGCCCTCACCGTCTACATAGCCTTGGGCACGGGAGAGAAGCGCTGGGGGCAGGGCGTCCTCTTTCTTCTGATCGTAGCCATGGTGGTCGCGCCCTGGCTGGTCAGAAACCACCGCGTGGCCGGTTCCGCACTCGGCACGGCGCCGCACGTTTGCCTGAATGATTCCGCCCTGTACGAGGGCGATTCCTTCGACCGCGACCCGGCGCCCACGCTGAAGAACACCCACGTTGCGTGGGCCCTGCGTCGAAAGCTGTTCGCGAACCTCACTGAAATGGCGCGGCTGGACTTCCGGGACCTGGGCGCGGGGCTCGTGGTTGCGTTCTTCCTTGTCTCCTGCTTCCACAAGTTCGAAGCGCCCGATGCCAACGTCCTGCGGTGGGCCGTCGTGCTTGCGCTTGTCGGCATCATAGGCACTGCCGCGGTCGCCGGCGGGAGACACGCATCCGTGCTTGGGGCCTTCATCCCGGTTCTCGTCGTGTTCGCCACGGCCTTTTTCTACGTGGTCGCTACTCGGCAGGAGCTTCTCGACATGAACTGGTACGGCGCCATGATCGCGGCCTACGTCGGTCTCTGCGCCCTCACAACCCTGCTCAAGCTTGCCGGGCCGAACGCCCGTCTGCCCTATCCGCCCTATGCTCCCCGGCTGGCGGCCGGTGTGTGTGACTTCGTGAATCCGGACGAGGTGGTCTGCACGGACATCCCCTGGGCCACGGCGTGGTACGGAAACAGCCCGTCTCTTCTGCTTCCGGTCAGCCCCTCCGACCTGACCGACCCGGTCTTCACGAACACACCGGTCGGCGGAATCTATCTCACATCGGAAACCGTCAACCGCAGTCATCCACGCGGGATGTTCGCTTCGTGGAACTCCATCCTGCGCCGGCAGATCCCCGAAGACGTCAATTTCCCTTACACCAACGCCATCGCCATCCCCCCCGCCGGCCCGGCCCAGCTGTTCCTCTCCAAGGGCACACCATGGGAGCGCCCCTCGTTTCTGCCGCCGGTGCGGACGGAAGAGGGTGCGGAGGGGAGCGAGGACGGGTAGGCGCGAACCGCGGTTCCTACTTTGAACTGTCGCGGATCACTCCCGGCAAATCCGCTCGAACTGCAGGGTAGCGCGGCCGGTGCCGGGGGCGCGGGGGGAACCGCTCAAGACGCACTTGGTGAGGCGCCACGGCGGGCGCAGCGTCTCCGCGGCCTCAATCAACGGCACGAGAGATTCGAACGGCACTTCGGGCAGGTAGACCTCGACGTGTTCAACGGTCCAGCCGGGACCGAAACTCGCGCGGTGGCGCCGTATGTCTTCCGGTTTGTGACCGGGCAACGCCGCCGCGACGAGCTGATCGAAACTCACGCGCGCCGCCCCGTCTCCGAGCTCGGCGAACATCCGCTGCGCCGCGTGGTACTCCGCCACGTCGTCGCCCAGTCTGCGTAGCTCGGACACGTTCCCGGCCTTGCCCTCAAGCCTGGGAAGAGCCTCTTCAAGGTCACGCAGCGTGGCGAGCGTCAGCGCAACCGACGACGCCATGGCCAAGCCGCCGGCCAACCAGAGCACCAATCTCAGGGGCACGGTTTTCACGGCGTCCCCTCCTCAACGACGGTGAACGGCACGCGCCCATCCTCCGTTACGGTCTTGCGCTCCACACGCACCGCATATCCCCGCGCCTTGAGCAAATCTCGAAGAGCCTGCGGCCGATCGTAGTCCGGCGCCGTGCCCCTGATCGTTACCTTGTCGGCACTGAGCGTGACCACGCTGTAGGTCATGCCCTGTTCCTTGCCCTTCGCCATGATCTCCCCGAGCGTGGCCGCGACTCCCGGCCGGAACACTTCGAGAAACGGCCACAGCTCCTTTCGGTCCTTCTCCAGCTTCAACCGCACCGCTTCGACCGCGCGTTCGCCCTTCACGTTGTGCCGGTAGCCCAGAAGAGCGTCGCGGACCGATGCAAACTCGCGGTCGATGGCCCCTTCGCGCGACGCCAGGTGCATGCGGGCCGCCACGTTGCCCGCGAACAGCGCCGCGGCGGTAAGCAACAGAACGAGAGCCGCCGCCAGCGAACCGCGTGTCGAGCGGCGTACCACCTCGGAATGCGTGAGCTGTCCGGTGCGCAGATTGCAGCGCAACGATCCCCCGAAAAGGGCTCGCGTAAGCAGTCCCCTCATCAGGAACGTTTCCGGCTCTTCCGCTACGCCGCAGGAGCCCGGATACCGGTCGAGAAGCGAGTTCCTCGCGCGCGACAGACGCGCCGGATCGGCGGTCCCAGCACCACACCATATCCACTCGATTTTGGCCTCGTCCGCACCGAGCTCCGGGAGCTGTGCGTGCAGCAGTCGGGCAACCTGGTCCGGGTTCTCTTCCCGAAAGGCGTGGGAAGAGACAAAGTCAGTCCCCCGCCCGAAAACCACGCAGGAGCGGTCGCCGTTCAGACAGACGACCGCGCGCACGCCGACGTCCGTGGCCCCGGCAGCGGGAAACTCCCGCAACGCCTGCGTCCAGAGCGTCAGACCGGTATGGTCAAGCGCAACGGGATCGAGCTGAAGCTCCTGCAGAGTACGCAACTCGGCTTCAACGTCCGTCCGGCGGGCTGCCGCCGCCAGGCAGCGTGTCTTGCCGTCATCCGTCGGCATGGACGCTACGAAGGAATGGAGGCATTGCTCCAGTGGAAAAGGGAGCTGGATATCGAGAAGGGTTGGCGCCACTTTGAGCGCCTTGGCGCTGGACGCGAACGGCGCTTCGAGCCAACGCGTGAAGCTGATTCGTGCCGGGAGAGCGGCAATTACGGCCGCCCGTCCCGTCCCGGACTGCGCGACAGCCTGCGCAACGTCGGCCGCACTGACGCGAACGCCACGTCCATGGCGCTCGCCGCGGCATACCACGACGCGCCCGCCCTGTACGTCCAGCGCAAAAGCGCAACGCGCCCACTGGGCGGTCCCTTTGGCGAAGGCATTGGAGCGTGTGGCGTTCATCGCGTTCGGTTCCACAAAAGCGCCGGCGGATGCACCTCAGCGGCGCGTGTACTTCCGCTTACGGATCTGGTGCATCTTCTCCATAATCTGCCGAATGCAGAGCACCAGCAGCGCGCACAGCACATACCCAACGGCGCTCAGCAACACGCGGTTGTTCTCGAGTTTCAAGCCCACCACTGCCAGCACAGGCGCCAACACCAGCCCCGTAACTCCGATCGAGAACATGACACGGCTGATCCGTTTCGACCGCCGACTGATCTTCTTGCGCCTTACGCGCCGTACCCGCTCCGTCATGGTCGCGTCGGCCCCTTTCACAATAGCCCGCGGTGCGTCCTTTCGCCGTGCCGGACACCTGGAGAACCACTTCCACGGCGACTGCCGTCCCCGCCGGCGGAACGACAACGGTCCAGAACAGCATCCCCCGTCAAACTACTGACGTACGGATGAAGCTACCGCATTTGTCATGGCCCGCGCAAGCGGGATGTCGGAATCGGACCTACAGCGATGGAGGTCCCGGAGAGCGCGGGCCGCGGAGGGGAGGATGGCGGCGGCCCCGTTCGTTGTCGCGCGGCGGGAGCGGACGGTGGTGCTCGAACTCCGGCCGTCTCGCACGCTCCGGGTCGTCAGCTCTGGGGAGACCGGCCTTCAGCGCGAGGGCTTCCTCGTTCCCCGGGTCCGCTTCGAGCCAAAGACGGAGCGTATGTCGCGCAGGTCGCATGTGACCGACCTCCACCAGCAGTTCAAAGAGCGTTCTGGCAATCTCGGCGTCCTTCGGGTTCGCCCTCTGGGCCTGAGTGAGATGCTCCGCGGCAACCGGACGCAGGCCGCGCTTGAGCGCGATCCTGCCCAAGCCGAAAAGCGCTCGCGAGTGCATTGGCTGGAGCTTCACGAGCTCGTTGTAGACGGCCTCGGCCTGCGCATAGTCGCCGGTTTCGTACAGCGCATCGGCCTTTCGGCACCACTCGTCGGCGGATGCGGTCGTTGGACCACGGTTCAGATACGCCAACCACGCGGTTCCCATCACAATCACGATCAGCGCCGTCACTACCGCGGCAGCCGTCAGGCGCACGGCCCTGGTACGGCGGACGCCCCGACAGCATCTCGTACAACACGGCGCCGAAAGAATAGATGTCGCAACGCGTGTCCTCGGCCTGGCCGGCGGCGACACCGGGCGACATGTAGGCCGGAGTTCCTTCCGGTGTCGTCACCGTATCCAGCACGACCTGCCGGAGGTGCCGGTTGAACATGCGCTTGGCCGTAATCAACAGATTCGCGGCCTGAGCCGGCGACTGCAGCCCCAGCCGGTCCACCATCGAGGCATACGGTTCCGGCGTATCTCCGCACAGCATCGGTCCGACAACCCGGATTTCAAACACCGACCATACGTCACCGCGCCCATCCACCTCGCACGCCAGCCGCATGCGCGTCAATGCCTCCGAAACCACCTGCCGTACCCAGGCCTGACGGAACTCACGCTCAAGCTCCCCTTTCCGGCCGAGAACGTCCATCACGTCTTCAAACGGCACGTGTCCCCCCTTCGGCGCACGCCGGGCTGCCCGGGAGCGGCGATACTCGTCCCGCACGTAGTTCTGAAAGGCCTTGAGGAGAAAACTGCGGAAGCGGCCGCGTTCTCGATCGGCCGAAGCGAAAATACCGCGCTGAAGCACGCGCGAGGCAACGAACCCCTGCACGACGTCCCTGCGCCGGTCAGCGTGCAGCCCGGACCGTGAGGCCAGAAAACGGTCCAGCACGGGCAAGTAGAGCCGCAGCAACTCATCCAGCGCTTGCCTGCGGGCATCGGGATCCGGCGTTGAGGCACGTGCCACCAGCGACCACCGCGTATCCTGGATAGGGGCCGCGCCTACCATGGTTCCGTCGCGATCTTCGGACATGATGAGAGCATCTCACACCGTTTCACGGTGGGACAAGCGTGTTCTTGCGCTGTCTTCAAAAGGGGAGCGCGCCGGCAACTTGGCGGTGCACTTGCTCGCAGCACTTGATGACCCAACTGACAGTATCGCTCTTGTTCGTAGGCACGGCCTTGACGGCGGATGCCGCCCGGAACACGCCAACCACACCGGTCGTCGACACAGGCCAGGACGCCTGTTACGGCCGGGACGGCGCGCCTGGAGCTGCGCCCGCAACCGGCGCCCTGTTGAGCGGGCAGGACGCGCAGTACCGGGGAGCACAGCCCGCGTACCGGGACAATGGCGACGGTACCGTCTCCGATCTCGTCACCGGACTGATGTGGACGCAGAACCCGGGCGAGAAGAAGACCTTCGCGGAGGCCTCGGGGAAGGCATCTACGTGTCGGGTCGGCGGGCACGGGGACTGGCGGCTGCCAACCATCAAGGAACTCTACTCGCTCATCCTGTTCAACGGCACCGACCCGAATGTTGCCGCCAGCGACTCCTCGGGACTCACGCCCTTCATCGACACGAACTACTTCGAGATCGGCTACGGCGACGTCGGCGCCGGCGAACGGATCATCGATTCCCAGTTTGCCACGACCACGATCTACGTCCACTACGTCATGAACAGCCAGAGAGCCATGTTCGGGCTGAATCTGGTTGACGGCCGGATCAAGGGCTATCCGCTCGAGGGCAAGACCTACTATGCCTACTACTGCCGCGGGAATTCCGACTACGGGATCAACGACTTCGCGGCCAACGGCGACGGCACGGTGACCGACCGCGCCAGCGGTCTGATGTGGGCGCGGGCCGACAGCGGTGTCGGCATGGACTGGAGCAGTGCGCTGGCCTATGCGGAGAGCTCCGAGCTGGCCGGCTACTCCGACTGGCGCCTGCCCAACACGAAGGAACTGCAGAGCCTTGTCGACTATGCGCGCTCGCCTGACACCACGGCATCGGCCGCGATCGACCCCGTCTTTTCCGCTACGCAGATCACCAACATGGCCGGCCGGACCGACTTCCCCTGGTACTGGAGCGGCACGACACACCTCAAGTTCACGGGAAGCGCCGACAATGGTTCCTACGTCTGTTTCGGCCGCGGACTGGGCACCATGGACAGCGTCAACATCATCGATGTGCACGGCGCCGGCTGTCAGCGCAGCGACCCCAAAACGGGAAGCCCGGGAGACTATCCAAGCTCCGGCCACGGCCCCCGAGGGCGACGTCCGGCGTGTCTTCAGCTTCGTTCGCCTGGTGCGTGACGCCGACGCGGATGCCGGGGTGGATACCGACGGCGACGGCTTGACCGACTGGGAAGAAACCAACACGTACGGCACGAACCCCAACCTCGCGGACAGCGACGACGACGGCATGGACGACGGTGATGAAATCGCGGCCGGAACATCGCCAACCAGCGACACGTCGGTCCTGGCACTCGTGGACGTGGCGGAGCTGCCCGGGGGCGGCGACATCGTCCTGCGGTGGCTGAGCGTCTCCAACCGCACCTATACGCTTGCGAGCTCAACGGACCTCATTGCCAACGCATGGCAGGTGGTTCAATCCGGCATCCCCGCCACTCCATCGGTCAACGTCCACA
Source organism: uncultured Victivallales bacterium (assembly GCA_964555035.1). Lineage (GTDB taxonomy): Bacteria > Verrucomicrobiota > Kiritimatiellia > UBA8416 > CAYOBW01 > CAZKRK01. The sequence goes on from CAZKRK010000031.1 coordinate 32,776, forward strand.
CAGCCACGCATGCGATAGCTGGCCGGAGATTCTACCGGGTCGAAGTGGAGTGATCCTATATCCGGCAGTTCAACTGCTCCGCAGTTGACGCCATGACTCGCAACGCATT
>CAZKRK010000032.1:0-32513 GCA_964555035.1 uncultured Victivallales bacterium
GAGAGCACGCTGCCGAGACCGCTACATTTGGAATAATATGAGGGGATGCCTCAGAAGGGGATGGGCTGGATGGGCGTGGGCCCCTGGAAAACAGTCGTTTTCCGGCAGCAATCAGGGGGAGTGGGCAAAAAAACCGCCGGCGGAGCCGGCGGTTTTTTTTGCCAGATAGGATCAGGCGTTCATGATTCTCTGCAACTCCATCAAGGTCTGCATGCTTGCGATGAAGTTGTGACCGTAGAACAGGCTTGAGAGAACCGGGATGGGGGAATCGCTTCCGATGGTGGACAGGGCCACCGTGGCGAAAGCCCGGGTGAGGGCCTGCTGGCTCTCGTCGGTCATCATTTCGGCCAGAGGCGCGATGGTCTTCCGGTCGCCGACGAAGCCGAGCGCCTTGCTGATCGATGTGGTAACAGCGGTGGAACCGCTCTTCCGCATCTGCTCCACCAGTAGCTGGGCCACCTCGCGGTTGCCCATGAGGCCGAGGCCGATGGCCACCTGCTGCTTGAGTAGCGGCAGGTTGTCGGCGCTCTCCAGGACGTCCCTCAGGTACCCGATGGAGGTGGAGTAGTTCACCATGCCCAGAGCGAGGGCGATGTACCCGCGGAACTTGATCTGCTGGCTCTTCTTCATGGCCTCGAGGAGAATGGGGCCGGCTTCCCGGTCACGGGCGATGCCGAGGGCTATGGCGTAGCCGCCCTGGACATGCGGGTTCCTGACCTTCTTGAATGCCGTGCGAAGAGCGCTGAGGCCCTTGAGGAGCAGCTGCTTGTCTCCCTCTTCCTTCTTGTCTCGAAGCTTGTCACACATGATGCCGAGACCGAGTGCGGCATAGGCACCGCGCATGCTCCGGTCCTTCAAGACGGTGGCGTAGAGGGCATTGAAGGCGACTTGTCCACCGATGTGGCCGAGGGCGATGGCAGAGAAGTTCCTGGACATGTTGCCGCCCTTGCTCCCGGCGAACTCCTTGCGGAGCGTCTTCAGGGCTTCGGGATCGACGCTATTGCCCTTGTCCGTGAAAATCGTGCCGAGTGCGATGACCGCGCTCCGGCGCACGTGGTGGACCCTGTCGCGGCGGGCCAGACGGCAGATGAACTTGATGGTCTCGGGATCGATCTGCAGCTGGTTCCGCTGGATGACGCGGCCGATGGCCACCACGGCATGGGCCCGAACAAAGTCGTCGTGGCGTGATTTCGAAGCGAGGCCGTTCAGGTGAGTGAGCAGGTCAGTGCAGTAGTCTTTGTTGTTGCTCTTGAAAAGTCCGAGTCCGAGGGTGGCGTTCACCCGGATGGCCTTGTTGACGTCGTTGTTCACGCTGTATTTCTTCAGCGCTTCCAGAACGTCGTTCTTCTCGTTGTCACCGCAGAGCGGGAGGATGGCTGCAGCCATGGCGCGCATGCCCCATTCGGGATTGCGGCCGCCGCGCATTCTCGATCCTTCCTTGTCTGCGTTGAGGATGTGCAGCAGGGGTTCGATACCCTCCTTGCACTCGAGAAGTCCAATGCTGATGACGGCGGCCCTCCGAACGTAGTTGTTCTTGTCCTTCATCATGTCGATGAGGACAGGAATCTCGGAAGCACCGCCTGTTCTGCCCAGGGCAACGCAGGCACTGTCTCGAACGTCTGAGTGCCGGTCCTTGAGAACCGATTTGATGCGTGGGATCAGGTTCTTTTGGACAAACTCCTTTGACGGTCGGGCCGTGTCTCGTGTCGACTCCTTGGTCTTTCGGCCGAAGAAGAACTCTGCCGATTCTGACTCCTGGATGTTCTTGAACAGGTTCTTCTTCAGGTTGAGGAAGGGCTGGTTATTGAAAATCCACCAGAAGTCCCAGTCCTCGAATGTGCCCGGAGTCCGGGTGTTGACACGCCTCGAGACAGCTGCGCCGGGGCCTGCGCCACCGGCGCGGGCTGCAGCGCCCGCTGAAGATGCTCCTGATGGTGTGGGTGCCGGAGTTGGTGTCGGAGCCGGCGTCGGGGCCGGGGTCGGTGCCGGTGTGGGTGCCGGCGTCGGTGTCGGCGTGGGATTGGGATTGGGCTGTGGCGATGGCTGCGGTGGCGGCTGCAGGTTCGGGGGAACGCTGCCACTCGGGCCGTTGTACGGCACCGGGTGACCCCCGCCATGGCCGAGAGCCGAATTCGCGAAGATCAGGGAAAAGGCGAATGAAAGACACGCGAGGAAGAATTTCTGCATAACTGAGACTCCTATTTCGCTGACAGGCTGCGAAAGGCCCGCGGGATAAAACTCCGCACTTCAGTCGTAGGGTTATCTTCCGGTAACTCCAGTGAAATTCCTTCAGCAACTACCGGACCAAGGTTCCAACGGTGTCTCTCGATATGATCCGGTAGACTCGAAACTCCTTTATTTTCAGAGGATTATGTGGTTCTTTCAGGCAGCGGATTGGTTGCCAGAGATCGAGATTCAAACCCCGGCTGTTACCAGGATGAAACGCCGTAACCAGCCGGTAAGTGCGATGTCCTGGCCAGTTCCATCTTTCGGACCCTTCCATGATAACGCGCCTTCGATCCGGGGGCAAAGGCCGGATACCAGGATTGTCATCTGACTTGAAGGGGAGATTTTGTGGCGATTCCGGTCCGGGGGGTGGACCGACTCTCCGTTCACGTTGCTCTTCGTCCTCCGCCCGCCGTTTCGAGGCGCAGGCCGCCTCGCCGCGGGATCAAGGCCGAACCCCTGCACCGGGTGCGAAGCGACCTCGGAACTCGGAGAGGAAGGTTGAAGTCATGGGGAACCTTTCCATGATAGACTACACAGCGCCCCCGGAAATCCTCGGATCCACTGTTCAGAGATGAATCTGTTCCTGACCTCAGGAAGAAAGTCTGTCCGATTTCTATGCGCAAGGCACTGTTGATCTATCTTCACTGCAAGGGGGAGCCCGGCATCTCGCTCGCCCTCGGCTTCGTCAAGGCGTATGCAGACGCCGACGAGGAGATCCGCAAGACCTGGTCCCTCGATATTCTCCACATGTGCAGGAATACGGATCTCCAGGAGGTGGTTGCTGCCATCGAGGGCTCGGGAGCCGACCTGGTCGGCTTCTCCTGCTACTCCTGGAACATCCAGGTGGTTCAGGATGTGGTCTCACACCTCTCCCCCGAGACCCGACCCCTCGTGGTGCTCGGCGGAGTGGAAGTCACGCCTGAACCACAGCGGGTGCTCAGGGCATGCGACAATGTGGACGTCGTCGTGTCCGGCGAGGGAGAAGAGACCTTCGCCGCCCTCCTTCGGGGTCTCGGTGAGGACTTCAAGGCCCCCGTCCTGAAGGACCTGAGCGGCATCGAGGGTCTCGCTTGGCGGTCGGGGCGGGCGATCCGCGTCAATCCCCCCCGGCCGCCCATCGCCGACCTCTCCACGATCCCCTCCCCGTATCTCAACGGGTCCTTCGGCGATACCGTGACGAAGGTTCCGATGGTCCCCCTCGAATCCACCCGCGGCTGCCCGTTCAGCTGCACCTACTGCTTCGAGCACCGGGGATTCAAGAAGGTAAGGGCGTTTCCTCTGGACCGGGTCAAGGAAGAGGTAGCGCACCTGGTGGGGCTGGGCGTCACCCAGATCGAGTTCTACGACACGAACGTGAACTACAACAAAAAACGATCCCTGGAGCTCTTCCAGTTCCTCGGCTCGCTGAAGCGGCGCGCGCGCTTCTGCTTCGAGATCATGGCGGAGCTCCTCGACGAGGAACAGATCCAGGCGATCGCGGCCCTGGAGTTTTTCGTCGAGGTCGGCCTGCAATCGACGAATCCCAGGGCGCTCAAGGCGGTAAAACGCACCCTGAACAAGGAGAAGTTCGAGGCGAATATGCTCTCCCTCATGAATGCGAGCATCTACCGGCCCTGCAGCTACAGCCCGCTCCGCGGCGTCATGATCGATCTCATGGGGGGGATTCCCCGCGACTCGCTGTCCGATGTTCTCGAGTCCTTGGACTACACGATCGGCCTGGTGCCCTCCAGGATCGGATTCTACGTCCTGAAGATCTTGCCCGGCACCAAGCTGTTCGACGAGGCGAGGAAATACCGCTGCAAGTACGATCCGAAGAACAACCACATCATCACCTCCACCTCCACCCTGTCTACGCAGGACGTTCAGGATCTGGTCAACCTCAAGGACGCCATCGACACCGCGTACAACAAGATCCACGCCGTCCGTACCCTAGGATGGATGGCCGGAGAGCTGCAGATGCAACCCTCCCACGTTGTCCTGGAGATCGGCCGACACATGGGAAGGGCGGGCCGGCACTGGGACGAATACGCCATGAAGGACCTCGCCGCCGTTCTGGTGAACATCTGCAAGGAACGTGGAAATGAGCAGGCGGCCAAGAAGGTCGGCTCCAAGCTCATGGCGGAGACCATGCTGAACCTGCTCCAGAACGTGAAGGAGAAGAGAAGATCGTTCATCGGCCGGACGATCTTCAACCTTGGGCATCGATTCCTCAAGAGCTTCTGGGGCCTGCCGCCCTTGCCGGAAACCCCACGCCGCCGGGCCGCGTCATGAACGCCGCCGCACCTGGCGAACGGGAACGAAGTGTCGAATGAAGGATCACGCCGTCAAGCCCGTGCGAGGGCTCCTCTACCTGCTCGTTTTCACCGCGGGCCTCACGGTCATGCTGGTGGAGATCACGGGGCCGCGCATTTTCGGGCCGTTCCTGGGCACCTCGGTCCACGTGTGGACCCACGTCATCGGGGTGATCCTGGCCGCTCTCTCTCTCGGCTACTACGTGGGGGGACGCCTCGCAGACCGCCGGCCGAGCCCGGCGCTGCTGGCGCTCATCGTGATGGGGGGGTGCGCCCTGACGGCGGTGATCCCGGTGGCCACGCCCTGGTTCGGCCGCACGATCCTGCCCCCAGGTCTAGGCCTCCCGGAGGCCTACGACCTGTTGCGCTTCGGATCCCTGGTCACCGCCGTCTGCCTCTTCTTTCCGCCGGCCCTGCTCCTCGGCGTGGTGGGGCCGTTCACCATCCGCTGCTTGACGGCGCACGACCGGGTGGGCCGCACGGCAGGAACGGTCTTCGCGCTCGGCACCGTGGGATCGATCCTCGGCACGTTCCTGCCCACGTTCCTGCTGATCCCGTGGCTGGGAAGCCGGGCCACGGTGCTCGGGGCCGCTGCGCTCCTCGATGGGGTGGCGCTGTGGGTCTACGTCGCGCATCGACGGCGCATCGCGGCCGGCGCGCCCGCGCTTCTGGTCATCGGCGCCGCCGTGGTCGTGGTCGGGCTCACCCCGATTCGCGGCGAGGAGTACGGGGACCGGTTGATCGAGGAGGGGGAGTCCGAGTACCAGTACGTCCGGGTGTGTGAAACCACGGTGGCCGGCGTAGACTATCTCCGGCTCCAGGTGAACGAGCCCGTCACCGACTACCATTCGCTCTGGAGACGGGACAAACTGCTCACCGGCTCCTACTACGAATACTACGCCCTGTTGCCGGGCATGATTTCCCGGCCCGTTTCCGAGAGCCGGGAGATCTCGGTCCTGATCCTCGGCCTCGCCGGCGGCGTCATCAGCCGCCAGTACCACGCCTTCTTTCCAGGCCGCCTCGAGGTCATCGACGGGGTCGAGGTGGATCCCCTGGTGGTGGATCTCGCCCGCCGGCACTTCGCCCTCGATGCCGAGCACCAGCCCCGCCTCGTAGTTCACGTCATCGACGGCCGGCTCTTCCTCAAGGCGTGCGGCAGGCGCTACGACATTATCATCATCGATGCCTATACCCATCAGGTCTACATGCCGCCGCACATGGCCTCGGTCAGCTTTTTCAGAGAGGTGAACAGCGCCCTCGAGGCTGGCGGCATCGTCGCCCTCAACGCCAGCTCGTACAATCCGGGGGTGGGCCTCCTGCCCCGCCTAGTGAACACCATGGCGAGAGCCTTCGGCGAGGCTTTCATGGGGGGCACCTGCCCCAACAATTTCATGCTCTTCGCGTTCAAGGACCGACCAGATGCGTGGCCCCCGGATCCGCGCTCCGGGGATTCCCTTCCGGAGGAGCTGGCCCCGCTCTGGACCGCGTTCACGGCGTCGGGCCGGGTACTCCGGTTTCCCGACCACCCGGGCGCTCCGGTGTTCACCGACGACGACTGCCCGGTTGAGATCCTGGCGACCGAGGACCTGGCCCCCACCACGGCCCGGTATTCCCGGTAATGCTGGTAATGGCGGTAGAGAGGGCGGGGTGGGGAGGCGTTTCAGGCGGTCGTTTTATGCCGGAGGAGCAGGTAGCCCAGGAGCCCGAACGCGATGATCATCCCGCCCGCCAGGACCGACAGGAGGACCAGGGCCTTTTCACCCTCACGGACCTTGTCGACCTTGGCCTCGAAGTCGCGCCTCGCCCGGGCAAGGCGTTCCAGGACGTCCCGGGCCTCGGCATGATCCGGCCTCAAAGCCAGGAAGTCTCCATAGTACTTCTCCGCCTCGGAATAGGCTTCTCGCGCATGGAGCCGCTTGGCCAGTTCCAGGGTGGCGTATCCGTCGCTCGGGTTATCTCTGACCAGGTCGCGAAAGATTGCCTCGGCCTCGGTGTCCCGGCGAAGCAGCACCAACGCATAGCCCTGGAGCCGGAGGATGCGAGGGTCCTTGCAGGTCTCGGCCGCTTTCTCGATGACGGCCAGCGCACCCCGGGCATCCCCCCGTTCCAGCAGCTTGTTCGCCCGGTCGAGGGCCTCGATGCGGGCCCCCTGGGACTCCAGGCCGCAGGAGACGGCCACGGCGAAGAAGACGGCGCAGGCCGTGATCCGGGCGAGAGCCGCCCACCGAGGGGACTGCCAGGACGTCATTACGAATCCTTTCGGGGCTGTGATCCAGGAGGATGTGCAGTATACCGGTCGCCTGTCGGTGAGAGCAAGCAGGCTGGATTCCCAGGGCCGGTTCCGGTCCTCGAGAATCTATCCTCGGGCTGTCTTGCGCTGGGAGGGACCTGAGCATGGCGCGGGGCTCCCACCACCTGGATCGGCTCCGTGACGGGGTGATGCGGGCCATCACCGCATTCGGCCGGGGATTCCTCGTCCATCCGGAGAACCGGGAGCTTGCCGAGAAGCTGGAGGCCGGGGCCCTCGATCCCCGGGACTACTACCGGGAGCTGCTTCGCCTCGCCTACCGGCTGCTCTTTCTCTTCGTGGCCGAGGATCACGGTTTTTTCCCGGACCCTTCGGCGCCCGGGGGGGCCTGGAGGGCGTATGACCGCCGCTTCGCAACCACGCGGCTCCGGCGCCTCGCCCGCCGTCCGGCAGATTCCCGCCTCGGCGCGGACCTGTGGCGCGGGGTCAATGTGGTGGTGGAGAACTTCGGGTCGGAAAAAGCTGTCCCCGACCTCATGGCCCTGGAGCTGGAGAACCGACACCTGCTTGAAGCGGTTCGTGCGCTGGCCCTGGACGGGATCGGGGAACCCGGGAGTCCGGGCCCGGAAGACCTGGGGAGTGTGTACGAGTCCCTCCTCGAGCTCCATCCGGACCTGGATGTCGCTGCCGGCACCTTTGCCCTGAAGATCGTGACCGTGGCCGGCCACGAGCGCAAGACCTCGGGGACCTATTACACGCCTTCGAGCCTGGTCCAGTGTCTCCTGGATTCCGCCCTCGAGCCCGTCCTGGAGGAGGCAATGGGGAAGGCCGACCCCGAGGCCGCGATCCTGGACGTCAAGGTGTGCGACCCGGCGTGCGGAAGCGGCCGCTTTCTCCTGGCGGCGGCGCATCGCATGGCTAAGCGACTGGCAAGGGTGCGGACAGGCGAGGCGGAGCCGGCGCCGGAGGCGATGAAGCGCGCCACACGCGACGTCATCGGCTGCTGCCTCTACGGGGTCGACGTGGATCCCGTGGCCGTGGAGCTCTGCAAGATGAGCCTCTGGATGGAAGCGCTCGAGGCGGGGAAACCCCTGTGCTTCCTCGAGAACCGCATCGTCCGTGGAAACAGCCTGGTCGGCACCACGCCGGCGCTCATGGCCGGAGGGATCCCGGATGCGGCGTTCAAGGCCATGGCCGGGGACTGCGGCCGTGCGGTCAGAAAATTCAGGAGGATCAACCGCACCGAGCGCGAGGGCCGGCCGTCCGGATTGACCCGGATCCCGGCAGGGTTGAGTGCGGGGTGGCGAACGCTGTCCGACCGGGCAAAAGAAATCGATGCGGTGGACGGGGTGAGCATCGACGGCATCCGGAAGAAAGAGAGGCTCCACAGGCGCCTGATGCGGTCATCCGAATACAGAGGGGCTCGTCTTGCGGCCGATGCCTGGTGTGCTGCGTTTCTGTGGCGCAAGACCGAGGAGGCGCCCCCGCCCGTTACCGAGGCGGTGTTCCGGCAGATCTGTGCTGCCCCCGGGAGCATCGATCCCGGAGTCCGGGAGGAGATCCTCGCCCTGAGGCGGCGCCACGACTTCCTGCACTGGCACCTCGCGTTTCCCGGCGTGTTCCGGATTTCGGACGGCGATGGGGAACCGGAGAACGAGCAGACCCGGTGGACCGGCGGATTCGACGTGGTGCTGGGAAATCCGCCGTGGGAGCACACCGAGATCAAGGAGAAGGAGTGGTTTGCCCAGCGGCGGCCGGACATCTTCCACGCCAGAACGGGTTCTTCACGGAAGCAGCGCATAGAGAGGTTGAAAGAGGAGGACCCCGGATTGTACTCCGCATTCAAGGGGGCCGTGCACAAAGCGGAAGGAACGAGTCATTTCATCAGGCGCTCCGGCCGCTTCCCGCTGTGCGGAAGGGGTCGGATCAACACCTATGCCGTTTTTGCGGAAACCAAGCGGATGACCCTCGCGCCGGGAGGCCGCGTGGGGTGCATCGTGCCCTCGGGCATCGCCACGGACGATACGACCAAGTTCTTCTTTCGCGACCTCATGGACAGGGGATCGATCGTCAGTCTGTATGATTTTGAAAACGCGGTGGGCCTGTTTCCCGGCGTGGGTCACGGGCGATACAAGTTCTGTCTCCTCACCCTGGTCGGTGCGCAGCTTTCCAGAAAAAGGGGCGCGGAGTTCGTGTTCTTCGCCCGGCGGGTGGAGGACCTCGAGGAGCCGGAGAGGCGGTTCGTTCTCACCGCCGAGGACGTCGAGCTCCTGAACCCGAACACGCGCACGTGTTCGATCTTCCGGTCCCGGCGCGATGCGGACCTGACCCGGGCGATCTATCGCCGCGTTCCGGTGCTCTTGAAGGAAGGGCCGCCGGTGGACAATCCCTGGGGGATCTCCTTCCGGCAGGGCCTGTTCAACATGACCAGCGCCTCGAATCTGTTCCGGACCCGCGAGGAGATGGGAGAGGCGTGGCAGCTTCAGGGCAATACCCTCCAGTGCGGAGACGACCAATATCTTCCCCTGTACGAAGCCAAGATGATCCACCACTTCAATCACAGGTTCGGGGACTACCGGGACTATCCGGAGGGGGCTCGGACATCGGCTCTTCCCGAAATCCCCCCCGAGCGACTGGCCGATCCCGATTACGTGGTCATGCCGAAATACTGGATCCCGGCCGCCGAGGTGGACAGCCGCGTCCGGGGCCGGTGGAACCGGGCGTGGTTCATGGGAGCGCGGCTGATCAGCAATGCCACCAACGAGCGCACCTTCGTGTTCTCCGCCCTGCCCCGGGTCGGGCCGGGAAACAGCATCTTCACGGTGTTCCCGCAGGTGCAGGAGGGCTTAGCCGGCCTCATGGCGAACCTGAGCAGCTTCTGCTTCGATTACATCGTCCGGCAGAAGATGGGAGGCACGAACCTGAACTTCTTCCTCGTCAATCAGTTTCCGGTCCTTACTCCGGGGGATTATGCGGAGGAAGCCGCCTGGTCAGGCGGAGAGAGCCGGGGGGACTGGATCCTCTCCCGCGTCCTCGAGCTGATGTACACGGCGAGAGAAATGCAGCCCATGGCCGCGGATCTCGGATACGGCGGCCCGCCGTTCAAGTGGGATGAGGGGCGGCGCTTTCTTCTCCGGTGTGAACTCGACGCGGCCTTCTTTCACCTCTACGGCATCGCCCGGGACGACGTGGGCCACATCCTGGAGACGTTTCCCATTGTCCGTAGAAACGATGAGGGGAGGTGGGGCACCTACCGCACCCGGGATACGATCCTCGAGATCCACGATGCCATTGAGCGCGCCGCTACCACGGGCAGGACCTTTCCGACCCGCCTCGATCCGCCGCCGGCGGATCCGGCCGCGGCGCATTGGTCATAGAAACTATGAGTAGAGGCTGTATCCCTACTCCAATCCTACTCCACCACGGCCAGGATCTCGTCCTCGCTCATTACCAGGTGGGGCTCGCCGTCGATCTTGATCTCGTTGCCCGCGTAGGAGCTGAAGAGCACGCGGTCGTTCTTCTTGATCTGGAAATCCACGCGCTTTCCATTGTTGAGCAGGCGGCCCTTACCCACGGCGATGACCTTGCCCTCCGCGGGCTTGTCCTTGGCGGTGTCCGGGATCACGATGCCGCCCTTGGTGACCTCTTCCGCTTCGAGGCGCTGGATCAGAATCTTGTCGCCGATCGGTGTGATCTTGGCCATGGAGATGTTCCTTCCCGATGCCTGTATTCCTGGATGGATTTAAAAACGTGGCTCAAACGTACTTCTGAAATGCCTGCCGTACGGCATGGCGGATGGTGTCGAGGTCGATGGGCTTCAGCACCAGGGACACGGCGCCCTCGTGTATGGCCCGCTCGTGGATGCCGGAAGACCGGTCCGAGGTCATGACGATGACGGGGATCCAGATCTCCTCGCTGCGGAGAAACCGGAGCGCGTCGATGCCCGTCATCTCCGGCATGTGGACGTCGAAGACGCCCAGGTGGATCTCGGTGGTGCACTGGATCATCTCCACGGCTTCCAGGCCGGTGGAGGCCGGGACCGTGAGATAGCCGACGGTCTCCAGGGCTTCCTGGACCGCATCCCTGCAGCTGGTGTCGTCGTCGGCCACCAGGACGGTCGGCTTTTCCACCTTGACCATGGAGAAGGATCCTCTCTCCGAGATCGGGATTGCACTCGACCGGGCGGGACGTCGGTTTCCCCCTGCGGCGGTCTGCGTGCAACCCCGCCCGGGCCCAAACAGAACGCCTCGAGAAAGCAAATCAGGTACCAATGAAGTCTTCCGGACCGGATCTTCTTACTCTTCTTGATTCCAGGACTTATCGCCGTTTTTCGCTTGAGTCTCGCCACCGCGGTGTGTCAAAATGTCCCCTCTCGGACCCGGGTCTCGGGTTCCGGATGCCAGTTTGTCAGGAATCTCTTCTGAAAAGCAGTCCAATCATGAAATGTCCCGTGTGCGGAACCAATGGCATCGAGGGGGGGGTCTGCTTCTACTGCGAGGCCAAGAAGGTGCGAAAGAAGAAGCGGGGCAAGGCCGATGCAGAGGAATCCACCCGGAAGGACACCCGGAAGAAAGACTGACTCTACCCGACGCCTCCAGGAGATCAGGGGGATTCAGAATCTCTCCCGCAGGGATTCCTCTTCGAGAAGGCCCACGATTCCGGACTCGCGGTCCTGGATCTTCACCAGCACCCTGGAATCCATCACCCAGAACCGGATGTTCCTCTCCACCAGGTCGAAGACGTGGGCCTCTACCTCCCGGTTCAGGGCGGCCACCTGGACCTTCTCCCGGCCCCGGCGGATCAGGGTATAGCTGTAGAGCCTCTCCTTCTTGGGTCGGAGTACGGACACGGTCATGCGCTTCTCCAGGGTCGGATCCAGTCCGGCAAAGAAGACGGCCCAGTGGTTGTAGAGGATATTGAAGGCCAGGAACGATTCGGGCTTCAGCTTGACCCGGGCCGTTGGCACCGCGGTCTGCTGGATGACGGCCACCCCGGTCTTGATCCGGGTGACGAAGGTGTATCGTTTCCCACCGCTCCAGGTCTGGAGGCTGAACCACCGGGGATGGCCGTAGGCATCGAAGATACTGGAGGCCTTCCCGTTGAAATAGCCGTTGCTGCCGATTCGGCTCCAGTCGAGGATCAGGTTGGTCTTGAAGCGGATCTTTTCCTTGCCCTCCCATTGCGGTGTGCTGTCCAGGTATCCGAAGAGCTTCTCGGGGCCGGTGGACATCTTCTTGTAGAGGGCATAGACCCGCTTTTCGCCATTGGGCCACCGGAGTCGGTTCCGCTTCCCTGTCTGGCCCGCCTTGAACCGGATGCCCTCGACGCGCACCGAGAACGACTCCTTGCCCGCCGGCGGGGTCCAGGGCGTGCCCAGGGTCAGGTGCAGCGGGCTCAGTCCGCTTGTCTCTCCCAGGGTGGGATCCACGGCCATCCAGCGCCGGGACGCCGCGATCCAGACCTCGATCCAGCGGTGGGGAACGAAGGCCTTGCCCGTGTAGACCATGCCGGTGGCAATACGCAGGGGCAGGCCTTCGGCCCGGATCAGCCCTTCGGTAAGGCCGGCCCGTGCCTTCACGTTTCCAAAGCCCGTCTCCAGGGCCCGGTTCGGATTCTGGATATTGAAGACGAAGCCGAGGTGTCCGGCACAATACCGGCCCACCGCCTCCACGTAGGCCTCGTCTCCGGCCGCCTCGGCCCGGAGACGCGCGGCCAGCGCCCGGATTTCCGGTGACGGTTTCTTCTCCGCATCAGGGGGGTGCTTTTCGGAGGGGGCTTCGGCGGCAATATCTCTGGCGGTAATGTCTCTGGCGGTTTGGGCGGCGGTCACCGTGAGGGTGCCCCGGAGGCGGCCGGCCTCGAGCGTCCCGGTGAAGGACTGCCACGGACGCTGCGGCCGTGTCTGGCCGGCGCAGGGAATGTCCAGGACGTAGGTGACGGCCTCCAGGTGGTGCCGGTCTCGCAGGCCGAGGCCGAGGGTGCGGTGGCTCGTGAGTCGTGTGAGTCTGTCAAAGGCCTCCACCACGGCCATGCCCCTCGGTTGAGGCATGGGTTGCGGGGTGAAGGTGCGGCGGATCTCGTATCCGCGGGCGGGCTCCTCGATCTTCATGAGGTCTCCACCCTCACCGGCCACACTGAACAGGATGACGCGCGACTCGAGGTGCAGGGCGAACACCGTGCAGCCCACCACCCGGTCTTCCAGAGGCAAGCGTTCCCGCGAGGTGCGCTTCAACCACCGCGCCTCCCTGGCCTCGAACACGCCGGGGGCGCCTTCGAGGAGCACCTGGATCCGGCTCGTCTGGCTCAGGGCGTTGAAGTCGGGTCGCCACGACCGCCCCAGGGTGAATCGAACCACGGGCCCGAGGTGGTTGAGGTCCAGCACCAGGAGCCGGAGCGACTTGAACAGGGGAACCTTGGTCGTGGAGGGACGATCTTCCCCGCTACAGACGGTGCGTTTCATCATGGGCCGGGCGTCCGCGGTGGCTTCCTCGGGCCAGATCAGGGTAGATTCGCGTTCCCCGTACATGCCCCCGGAGACGGTGGCCAGGTGGTACCCGGCCACCCGGTTCCGGGAGTCGAAGGTCGTGGTGGCCGCGGTGTAGGTGCCGAGGGGATGGGAGGGCAGCTGCCGGTCGAGGAGGGTGCGCTCCTCGATGATCCTCGGTCCGTTCACCGGGGTGAGGACGGTGGTGCCGACGCGCTCCCCCTTGTGGAAGTGGTGGAAGGCCACGGTTTCGGCTGCCTCCTGGGCCACGACCTCGGACCGGGAAACGGCCGGGATCCCGCCCAGGGCAAAACAGGCCGTCAGGATTGTCAGCAGTCGGATTGGGACCTCATTCCTCGAGCAGGTCTCGCACTTCGGGGGGATCCTCGGGCACGGCTGCCACAACGGCATCGATGATGGCGTCCGGATGCATGCGGTCGGCCTCGGCATCGAAGTTGAGGATGAGTCGATGGCGGAGACAGGCGTGCACCACGGCGCGGATGTCCTCGTGAGACACATGATGGTGCCCCGTCATGAGGGCGTGGACCTTTGCGGTGAGCACCAGGGCCTGGGCCCCCCGGGGGCTGGGGCCGTAGCGCACGTACCGGGCCACGGCGGCAACGGCCTCGTGGCCGGCGGGTTCGGGGTGCGCCATGTTGACGAGGGAGGCGGCGTACCGCACCACGGCCGTGGCCGCCGGCACTTCTCGCGCGAGACGCCGGAACCCGAGCAGTGCCTCGCGGTCCACCACGGCCGTGAGCGGCGGAGTTTCCACGCCGGTGGTGCGCTTCACCACCTCCACCAGTTCCTCCACGGCCGGCGGCAATACCTCCACCTTCATGAGGAACCGGTCCAGCTGGGCCTCGGGCAGGGGATAGGTCCCCTCCATCTCGATGGGGTTCTGGGTGGCCAGGACCATGAAGGGCTCCTCGAGGACGTGCCGGGTTCCGGACACGGTGACGCCCTGCTCCTGCATGGCTTCCAGCAGCGCCGACTGGGTCTTGGGGGTGGCGCGGTTGATCTCGTCCGCCAGCACCATGTTACCGAAGATGGGCCCCTTCTCGAACCGGAACCGGCGGCCCTTGCCGTCCCCTTCCTCGAGGATCTGGGTCCCGGTGATGTCGGCGGGCATCAGGTCGGGCGTGAACTGGATGCGCGAGAAGGTGAGATCCAGCGCCGAGGCCAGGCTCCGCACCATGAGGGTCTTGGCCAGGCCGGGCACGCCTTCCAGGAGCACGTGGCCCCCGCTCAGGAGCGCGATGAGCATCTGGTCAAGGACCCGGTCCTGGCCCACGATGACCCGGGCCAGCTCGGCCCGCACCACGGCCACGGCCTCGCGAAATCGGGCGGCCTCGGCCGCAGCATCAGGCGTTTTGCTTGTCATTTTCAGGCTCTATTTCCATCCGTGATTCCCGGCCTACCATATCGGCCTCTCCGGGGAGGGACCACAAGAATCTTGGATCTTGCGGCGGAAAACTCTTAAATAGGCGAGGTTCCGTTCCGTGCACTGCCCGTCGACGCCGCCGGCGCCGCAGGGGTGCGCAAGGCCTCTGGTTTCGGGGGATACGAGATGATTCGATCCGGGTTGGCATTGGATTCCATGTCGGGCGTGGCCCTGGTCCTGGCGGCCGCGGCCCTGCTTAGTTCGTGCCGGAGCACTCAATCCGTGAAAGCAGAGTCTGCGGATCTCATCCTCCGGGTGGCCAAGGTGGTGTCCCTGGACACGGCCACACCGCCGGGTGCGGACGCCGTGGCCGTCAAGGACGGGATCATTCTGGCGGTGGGCGCCGCAGAGGATCTCGAGGCCCGGCACGGCCGTGCCGGCACCGAGCGTCTGGATCTGCGGCCCGGTGTTGCCGTGCCCGGCCTGGTGGACGCCCACTGTCACCTCTCGTCCCAGGGGCGCCTGCTCCTGGGCCTGGATCTGCTCGGGACCCGGAGCGTCGAGGAGATCCAGGCCAGGGTGGCCGAGGCCGTGAAGGAGGCCGGGCCGGGAGCGTGGATCCTGGGCCGGCGGTGGGACCAGAACGACTGGCCGGAGACGCGTTTTCCCCACGCCCGGGACCTGGACCGGGTGGCACCCCGGAATCCGGTCTACCTGACGCGGGTGGACGGCCATGCCGCCTGGGTCAACACCCGGGCCCTGGAGGTGTCGGGCATCGATGCCCGGACCCGGGATCCCGAGGGCGGCCTCATCCACCGGGACCCCGGGTCCGGGCGGCCCACAGGCATCCTGGTGGACAATGCCATGGGCCTGGTGAAGCGGCCCGGGCCGGATCAAGCCGCCCGGCGCAAGGCCATCCTCGAGGCCGCGGCCTGGTGCCACAGGTTCGGCCTCACCGGCGTCCACGACGCCGGCGTGGGCCACGTGGAGCTGGACCTCTACCGTGAGCTCTACGCCGAGGGTAAGCTCAAGCTTCGCATCAACGCCATGGTCCACGGTCCGGGGCCGCTCCTGAATCACTACCTGGCCCGCGGACCCGAGGTGGGTGTGTGCAACGGTCGCCTCACCGTGCGCACCCTGAAGCTCTTCGCCGACGGCGCTCTGGGATCCCGCGGGGCCGCCCTGCTCAAGCCCTACAGCGACGAGCCGGGAAACACCGGCCTCCTGGTGACCTCGCCCCGGGAACTCCGGAAGTGGATCCTCGCGGCCGCCAGAGCCGGCCTTCAGGCCGCGGTGCACGCCATCGGCGACCGCGCCAACCGGGAGGTGCTGGATGCCTACGAGGCGGCCATGAAGGAGACCGGAAACCCCAAGGCTCGCCACCGCCTGGAGCACGCCCAGGTCCTCAGCCTCCAAGACCTGCCGCGCCTGGCCGAACTGGGTGTGATCGCCTCCATGCAGCCCACGCATCTGACCTCGGACATGCCCTGGGCCCGGGACCGGCTGGGCCCCGAGCGCCTGAAGGGCGCCTATGCCTGGCGGCGAATCCTGGATTCGGGCGCGCACCTGGCCGGCGGCAGCGATTTTCCCGTGGAACACGTGAATCCGCTCCTGGGCCTCTACTCGGCCATCACCCGGCGCCGCACGGATGCGCCCGGGAAAGGAGTCTACGGCCCGGACCAGCGCATGTCCCGGGAAGAAGCCCTCCGGGCCTTCACCCTCGAGGCCGCCTATGCAGCCTTCCAGGAGCACCTCACCGGCACCCTCACGCCCGGGAAGTGGGCCGACATCACCGTGCTTCCCGTGGATCCCGTCCGCTGCGAACCCGAGGCCCTGCGCGCGGCCGAGGTTCTGGCCACCCTGGTGGCCGGGGAGGTGGTCTACCGGAAACAGGATTCGTGAGCAAGGCCCGGAGGAGGGATCCGGCCTTGCCCGGCCGGAGAGGATCCATTACCTTTTCCCCACTGGTTTTTCGAAGTGTCCCCCATCCGTTTGAAACGAGAGCACCATGGCCAGCAAAGCACTGGAAGCGGAAATCGCCCGGAAGAAGGCGGAAATGGATGAGAATCCAGCCCCCGGGAACCAGCACGCCCTGACTCTCCTCGAGGCCCGCCTCGAGGGACTCCTGGTCCACGTGAACACGCCCGAGCGCGGCACCCCCTTCCTCCTCGACCAGGTGGGTACGGATGCCGGCAAGGAGGTGCGGGAGAAGGTGGGCCTGGGCTACGTCACCGCCACCAAGGTGGCGCTACCCGCCCACGACGGCAGCCTGTGCATTCTTCAGGGCCATGCATCCATGGTGGGACTCCTGGGAAGCGGCGAGGTCCGGGTCACGACCCGGGCAGCCAAGATCCCCAGTGCCAAGTTCATGGACCGTACCCTTGAGATTCAGGACAACGTGGACTACCGCCTGTTCGTCACTGGCGGCACCTACCAGGTCGTGGACAACGAGGTACTCATCCTGCCCGAGCGCGGCTTCATGCCGGACGCCCTGGTGCTGGATGATCTGGACGAGGAGGAGAGCCGGCGGACTCTCAAGGGCCGCATCTCCGAGGAGGGGCTGGAGGGGGAGGCCCTGAATCAGGCCCTCCTCGAGGCCAAGAAGGAAGAGGTCGCCCGGCGCAGGACGACCGTCGAGGCCCAGGATCCCTCCCTCGAAAAGGAGGAGGAGATGACGCGGATCCGGGCCATGGAAAAGGTCCTGGGTTGATCAACCCGGACTGATCGATTTCGCAACCTTCTCGTGGGTGGATCCCATCAGGCGCGGCCAGGCGGTCGCGCCTGTGCTCGGTGTACGGGAATGCTCATCGAGGGGTTACTGGTCGCCCGTTCTCGTGGCCGGGTTGATTGGCCGGAACAGCAGGGTTCTGGCGGCCTGGGTGGCGGGGGACCGGAAGCCCGTGAGCGTACTCGGGGTGAGGGCCGTGCCGACCGGGACCGGGCCCAGGTAGGGAATGTGCCGGGTCACGGGTTGGGCCACCTCTTTTAGCACGGACTTGGTGGCCTTGAGCACGTCGAAGACGCCCTTGTAGCGTTCGCGGCGCGCGGCAATGCGGAACTCGGGGGGCAGGGGCAGACCCAGGCCCGCCCGCCGTGCGGCCAGGCGGCTCAGGTATTTGCGGTACCCGGGGCTGAAGGAATCGGCCCTGGAATCGGTCCGGTTCTGCTGCCGGATCGCCGGGCCCGCATAGGAGTCCACGCCCGAGACACTGCCCACGGACAGGGGGCTGCTGCCGGAGCTGCTGCACCCGGAGAGCAGCGGAGCCGTCAAGAGCGCCAGGAGAATCAGGCCGGAGAAGAGTGTTTGCTTGTCTACGCCACCCATGACCGTTCCAGAAATAATCGTGTTCAGGGTCTCCCGGATTCTCCCGCCGGGATACAATCCGGTCCTGCTCTTCCCTCGTCTGGAGGGGGCAGTCGTCAATCCAGTAACCGTGCGATAACCTGTGTCCCCGGCCCCGAGGTGCAACCGGGTGGACCGGAAGCCCGAGGCAGAGAGACCCAAATATACTCTACATGGCTTCCAGTTCACAAGGTCGAGGGCGAAAGATCCGGGGTAAATCCGTTGTCCGGCTGCCCCTTTTCTCGCCCCGCCGACTCGAGTGCTGGGTGATTCTGGCCGGTTTTCTGGGCTTTCTGGCCCTCAGCCACCTGGATCTCCTGATCACGGTGGGGGAGAGACCGGAAATCCCCTACAACCCGGAGTCCAGCCTCCAGAACGAGTTCCCCAACCCCTTTCCGGGCCATGGACTGGTCCTGGAATCCGAAGGTGGCTCCTCGGGCCTGCGTTTCGGATTTCATGGGGTGGCCTCGCTTCTGGCCGGTTGTTTCCTGATCCGGCTCGTGGGGGTCTGGACCGCGGCTCTGGCCGGGGCGGCCCTGTTCGGCGTCCATCCCCTTCACGTGGCTGTTCTGGACGGCAGCGTGAATCTTCTGGCAGTGGCGGCCCAGCCGGCCTTCTTCGCGGCCTGTTTGCTCCTCTGCACTCGGGTCCCGGCCCTGGGGGGGGTGGCGCTCGCCGGCACCGTGATCCTCGATCCCTCCGGCCTGATGCTGCCGGTGTTCTTCGCCCTGATGCTCTGGCTGGCTCCGGGCGTGGGCCTTCCGAGAGCGTCCCTGAGCTGGGCCGGTGTCGGGGTCCTGGCGGGTCTATTACTTTCCGTGGCCACGGGCCAGCGCGCCTGGCCCTGTCTCCCCGCGGGAGACCTGTTTCCCCCTGCATCTCTCCTGGAAACTCCGATCCAGGGGCTGCTGATCCTGGGCCGGGCCATGGGTTCCCTCTTCTTTCCGGTGCTGCCGGGCGCCGGGCCCGGTGGAAGCGTCGAAGCGCTTTCCGGGGCGTGGTCGAATCCCGGTGCCTACTGGATCTGCGGGGTATCCCTGGCCTTTGCCGTGGTTCTCGGCCTGGCCCTGATCTTGCGCAGGAACGCCACGGGCGCCTCCGGCCTGGGGAGCGCGGCCGCGGCCCTGGGGGCCTGCCTCCTGCTCCCCGTGCCCGGAGGGGTGGCCGGGCTTCACGCCGGGGAGGGTGTCCATTCGGGCGTGCTCTATTCGGCCACGTTCATGCCCGGACTCCTGCTCGCCCTGGGGGTGAAGCGGCTCCTGGCCCTCCGGACCCTGCCGGCCTGGGCGCGCACCCTGTCGGCCGCCGGCATCAGCCTCGGTGTCCTGGCTGTGGCCTCGTACTGGACCTTCACGGCGTGCACTCGGCTCAAGACGGGAGCCGGCGTCCAGCCCTCGGTGCCGGAGGCCATGGGTAAGTCCTTCCTCAAGCGTCTGCACCACGCCGAGTGGCTCCTCAGGCAGGACCGGAACAAGCTGGACATCAAGAAGCGCCTCGAGGGCCTGGCCGCGGAGGTCCCGGGGGAGCCCCGGACCTGGGCGGCCCTGGGCCGCTTCAACTGGATCGTGCGCCGGTTTCCCGATGCGGTGCAGTCTTTTGAGAAGGCCCTGGCCCTGGACGCCTCGAACCGGGCCGTGCGGTTCTACCTGGCCGGTGCCTACCTCCAGGCCAGGAAGCCCGAAAAATCCCTCGAGGTGCTCCGGCCCCTGCCCCGGCAGGTGTCCGAGGTGCAGGCCTTGAACCTCCTCGCCCATGCCCAGGCCGGCACGCCCCTGGCCTGGACGGACACGGCAAGAGATCGGCCCGTGGTGGCGCGGGCCCGGGGCAGGATCCTCACCGAGGCCGGTCGCTACGCCGAGGCCCTTACGGTGCTGGACCGGGCCCGGATCGCCCGGCCCGAGGACGCCCTCCTGGCCACCTACCGGGGCTGGTGCCTCCTGGGCCTCGGCCGCATGGAAGAAGGGATTGAGGTCCTCACGTTCGAGGCCCTCGCCGACGAGTCGGGCTTCCTGGCGCACAAGCTCCTGGGCGACCTCTACCTGGCCGAGGGGCCCCACCACCACCGGGAGGAGGCCTACTTCCACTACGCCAACTTCGTGAAGCACGATCGGGGGCATCCGGACACGCCGCGCATCCTGAAGATCCTGCAGGATATGCAGAAAGGACTCCGCTGAGGGGGAGAAACCCTCCTGACAGTCGTGTTGGCTCCGGGTATCCTGGCCCGGGGTGGGATTTATTCGCTCTCGAATCGCTCACTGACGGGAGAACTGAAATGATTCCGGCACTAGACACCCTCTTCGGATTTCGCCTTCTGATCCGGTATCCTGTGCAATCCACTGCCGCCTGCATGATCCTCCTGCTTTGCGGATGCCAGAGCACGGAAAAGCCCGGAACCGAAGAGAATCCCCCGGCCCTGGAAGGCACAGGCGTTGACGGAGCGGCCGAAAGCTTCGTTGTAGTGCAGCGCGGGACCGAGGTCGTGCCGGGTTTCGATCAACGGGTAACGGTCCACATCGGCGACGTCACGGCCGGTCAGACCTTGACGAGCGTCCAGGTCGAAGACCGAATCCTGGTGGGGCAGACGCCCCTGCGGGAGGGGGACAGGATCTCGTTCTCCCTCGTGACCGGGACCTACACCCTGTACCTGATCAAGATGGTGAACTTCCTCATCGGGGACGACTACTGCGTGTTCGTGGTGGCCGGTGAGATCCCACCCGAGGTGCGTAAGGTCGAGATCCTCCTCCACGCCGTGCGTCATGCCCGGGTGAAGTTTTCCCGGGGCGAGAAGGGGATCACCCCCAGGCAGATGGAGGCCCGGTTCCGCATGGCCCTGGCCGGCCGGCCCCAAGCGGGGAAGACCCTCGAGGCTCTCCTGGATCTGGCCGAAGAGATCGCAAAGCCGTCCGGAGATGCCGGTGAAATCCTCGTGAAGCTCCCCGGGAACCGCATCGAGGGACTGGTCGCGTGGCTTCAAGGTCGCGCCGCGCTCCTGTGCAGGGAGTCGGGGAAGAAATCCACCCTGCGCTCCGGGGAGTGATCTCCTCCCTGGTCCTGCCTCCTCACAAAGGAGTTTTGACCAAAAATGGGCCGTTTGGGGCTTGTGGGGAATCCCACGGGTCTGCTTTGGCCCATTTCTGGCCCAGAAGTGGCTGTGGGGCCAAGAAGATATCGACTCACCGGTAGCCGATGGACGCGAAGCCCACCCAGTGGTGGAGGTTGGCGCCGGCCGTGACGCCCAGGCCCTTCACGCCCGGATCGCTTTGGCCCGGATCCAGGGTGGTGCCGTAGCGCAGCAGATCCCCCCGGGCCGGGGCCCGTCCCAGATCGCGCACGAGGTAGTCCAGGGTGGCCAGGCCGAATGGAATGGAGAATCGGCCGCACCAGGAGATGCGCGCCTGGCGGAAGTCCTCGGCGTTGACCTTCCGGTAGAAGGCCTCCAGGTCCTTGGCCGAGATCTCGCCGGTCAGGTGGTCGGCGATGAGGGCCCGATCCCGGGCCACGGCCCGGTCGTACCCCACACCGTCCGTGCCGAAGTCGGCAAAGCAGCGCCCGCCCCAGCCCACGTCCCCGTAGTGCACCGAGTCCGAGGAGATGAGAATCGCCACGTCTTCACCCGGGGCAAGACCCCGCGACTGCAGGGCCCGGCCCAGGGCGCCGGCGGTCTTCTTTGCCAGGTCCAGGAGCCTGGGCCAGGACATCCAGGGCACCAGGATGGGCACGATCTCGACCTCCCGGTTGTAGTGCTGGAGAAAGGGCACCAGCCCCTCCAGGGAGTGCTCCCCGGCGTGGATTGCGTTGCTCACCAGGACGTCTTCCGGCGGCAGGGATCGGATCAGGTCTTCCCGGAGGGGAGACGGTGGGACGCTGCCGTACGGGCCGTGCCAGGCCGGGAACGCCTCGAACACCAGCTTGCCCTCGCACCCGGGAAACTTCCGGGCTCTGTGGGCCACGCCCACCAGGATCACGTGGCGGGCCCGGAGGTGCTGGAGGGCGTGGACGTAGACCCGCTGCGCGTAGAGGTAGTCGTCGTGGGGGGCCACGGCCGCGAGGAGGTGCGTGCCAGGGCCCAGGCGGGTGCGGTTGGCTGCGAGTCGTTCCTTCTCGGCGACCTCGGCGTGGTTCACCACCCGGGCGATGCCGGCCGCCGTGTGGGTGTAGCCCACTGTGTCGAAGGGCTGTCGCACTCCCGAGCAGGACGGAAGCAAGACCAGGCCAATTCCGAGGGCCGCAAAGAGCAGATTCGTCATCTTGGTCATCCCCTCGCACCTGAAATCCAGGGAAGCATGTGCAGGGTAGCGCTGTGGCCGGCGGGTGGAAAGGGAGTCCCGTTGAAAAGCCGCGCTGCAGTCCCTGTCCCACGCAGGGTTTCTGGCCCAAAACCGTTTGTGGGGCCGACACGCAGGATTTTTCGAAACTGTTCGCTCCGGCATCCGACCTGGCCCGGGAGTGTTGTTGCAGGAGCGACCCATGCGCCCCGATCCCTCTCCGCCCTTCCGGCCCCTGGTCCCGATGGCCCTTGCCGTGGCCGCTGGCATCTGGACCGCAGACGCGGTCGGGGTCCGGCCCGGGCCGGCCTGGGTCGGGGCCCTGGTGCTCTTTCTGCCCGTGCTGGCCGCGGGCCGGTTGCGGCCATCGCTCCGGGTCCTCTGGTGCCTGCCCTGGTTCTGTCTGGCCGTGGAGATCCAGGCCCGGTGCCTCCATCCGGATCCGCGCCTGGATATCGGGCGCATGGCCACGGACGCGGGACGCCTGGTGCAGATCCGGGGCCGAATCACGGGCCTGCCCCCGGGGGGCGGCGAGGGCAACTACGACATCGCAGTGGACGGAGCGGGCTTACCCTGGAGGCCGGTCCGGGGTCGAGTGCGTCTCTACCTGCCGCGCAGAGTTCCCGCGGACCCGAGGTGGGGGGACCGGGTGGAGATTGCGGGCCAGCTGAGGTCTCTCCCCGGGTCCAGGAATCCGGGCCAGTGGGATGCGGGTCGAGCCCTCCGGAGGCGAGGAGTCCGGGCCCGACTTCGGGGGGGGAGCCTCGAGAGCGCGGTGTGCCTGGAGCGCTGCTCGGGGCTTCATCCTGTCGGGATTCTGGAGGCCCTGCGAGGCAAGCTGGCGGCCTGGGCCGGAGACACCCTCCAGCCCGAACGGGCCGGGCTCTTCAAGGCACTCCTTCTGGGGGACCGACGAAGCCTGTCGGCCGGCCTGGAAGAGGACTTTCGCCGCGGAGGAATCCTCCACTTCCTGGCCATCTCCGGCCTGCACGTGGCCCTGGTGGCCGGGGGCCTCCACCGCCTGCTGAAGATCCTGGGCTTCGGCCGGGGTGTCACGGCCTGCGGGGTGGTGGCGGTCCTGGCCCTCTACGCGGGCATGGCCGGCTTTCGCACCCCGGTGGTGCGGGCGTCCGTGCTCGCAACCGGTTTTTTTGCCGCACCGTGCCTGCTCAGGGCCGCGGATCCCTGGAACCTCCTGGCGGGAGCGGCCTGGATCACGCTGCTGCTGCGGCCGGAAGACCTGTTCTCTCCGGGCTTCGGCCTCTCGTACGGTGCGGTGGGGGGCATCCTGCTCCTGGCCGGCCGAGGCCGGGAGGCCGGGCGTGGGGTGGATTTCCCCGGCGATCCCTTCTGGCTCCGGTGGGGCCGGAAAAGCCTCGCGTCTGTTACGGCGAGCGTCCGGGTGACGGCGGCGGCCTGGCTGGGATCCGGGCCCCTGGTCTGGGAGGTGTTCGGCACCGTGCATCCCTGGGTGCCGCTGGCCAATCTCCTGGTGCTGCCGGTGTTTCTGGTCACACTCGTCGCGGCCCTCACCACTGCGGTCACGGCCCCGGTCGGGGGCATGGTCTCCTGGATTCCCTGTGAGGCGTTTCATGCTGCGGCCGGGGGCCTGGAAGCGGTGGGGGGCCTGGCAGCGAATCTGCCCGGCGCCTGTCTCCGGGTGCCCGCGGTCGGACCGGCGGTGCTGGCAGCGTGCGTCCTGGCCCTGGTCGCGGCGCGGCGATTTCTCCCCTGCGCGGCCGGGGTTCCCGTGCTCCTCGTGGGCACAACCCTGTTCGGATCCTCGCACCCGGAACCCCGGATGACCGTGCTGGACGTGGGCCAGGGCCTCAGCGTGTTTCTGCAGCCGGCTCCGGATGCGGCCTGGCTCTACGACGCGGGCTCCTCGGACATGCCGGACGTGACCGGCCGGGTCATCGCGCCGTTTTTGCGCTGGCGCGGGATCCTGCGGTGCGACGTCCTGTTCCTCTCTCATCCGGAGAAGGATCACATCAGCGGCGTGGCGGGCCTCGTGGATCACGGCTGGGTCCGGCGCTGGCTGGGTGCCTTTTCGGGTAGGCGCATGGACAGGGAAAGGGGGGTGCACCTGGAGGCGGGCCAGGGCCAGGCCACGCCCGACTGGCAGTGGCGCGTGCTGCATCCCCAGCCCGGGGGAGACGCCATCATGGACGGCAACGACAGCTCCCTGGTGCTGCTGGTGGAGATGGGCGGCCTTCGGGTGCTGCTGCCCGGAGACGTGGAGGAGGCGGGACTGGCGCGGCTCATCCGGTGTCTCGATGCACCCGTGGACGTCCTGGTGCTCCCGCACCACGGGAGCTATGCGTGGAATCTCCGGGCGTTTCTCGAGAAGGCCGCACCCCGGGTGGCCCTCTACAGCGCCCGCCGTGGCTTCGCCGACGCCCGAACCCTCCGCCTCCTGGACGACCTGGGCATTCTCACCCTGGCCACCTGGCGCCACGGCGCCCTCACCGTGACCTGGGATGCGCGGTGCATCCTCGTCCAGGGTCGCCTGGGGAGCCGGTTCCGGATATCTCGACGGGAATCGAGTCCGGGACCCCGAGACCGTGCTACAATGCCCGGGACGATTCGCCACAGCACCGGAAGTCCGCATTCCCGCAGGGTATTGCAGCAGAGAGAATGATGGCCATGTTCAATCGAGTCCCCCCCGCAATGTTTCTTCTGGCCTGGGTGATGGCGGCCAGCCCCTGCGTCGCCCAGGGCGACGAGTTCACCACCCCGAGCCTCGCTCCGCAATGGTTCTGGATCCGGGAAGATCCGACCCACTGGAGCCTGAAGACCCGGCCGGGATACCTGCGCATCACCACCCAGAGGGGGGACATTGCCGGCACCCTCTACTGGGACGCCCGGAATCTCCTGGTCCAGGGCACACGGTCCGGTGACTTCGTCCTCCACACCCGAGTGCGCATCCAGCCCAGCTACGACTTCCAGCAAGGCGGCCTCATCGTCTACGCCAACGACGACAACTACGTGAAGCTGGTGCGCAGCCACGTCCTGAAGGACGGCGGCAACGTAGTGGAACTCATCAGCGAACAGAGCGGGAAGATGACGTTCCTGAGTATCCGCCTCCTGGACCAGGAAGTCTACCTACGCATCACCCGGTCCGGGACGTCTTACAAGGGGGAATATAGCCTCAGCGGCAAGCCCGCCGAGTGGTTCACGGTGGGATCCACGACAGCCACCCTGTCCTCGCCCAAGGTGGGGCTCCTCGCCATCAGCGGGCCGCTCTTGAATGTGCCGGACCTTCCCGTGGATTTCGACTACTTCCGCGGCTCGGGCCCCGGCTTCGGAGCCATCGCCCCCAACGTGGTGAGCACGCCGACCATCGGCACCGTGGTATTCGTGGATCTGGCCGCTGAGCCGGACGCCTTCTATCACGTCGGGGCGGCCTTCGGCAAGGTACCGGGCATCCCGCTGGGCACCCGCACCCTGCCCCTGAACAGCGACCCCCTTCTGTTCCTCACCGTCCACAACCTCCTCGGCGGCATCTTCAACCACTTTTCCGGCTACCTGAACGGCCGCGGGGAGGCCCGGGCGTGGATGAGCCTGCCCAACAACGCAAACCTCGTCGGCTTTGAGTTCTACCTCGCCTTCATCACCCTGGATTCCGCCCAGCCCCTGGGCATCGGCACCATCTCCGATGCGACCATGGTGAAGATCTCGTCGTAGGAGCTCAGGCGGAAATTCCCAGGGACCTTATCTTCTGGGACAGGGTGTTCTTGTCCCAGCCCAGGTAGCGCGTGGCCCGGGCCTTGAAGAGCCGCTTCTCGGTGCGAGTGGCGTTGAGGGCCATCTGGATCTCGTGCTTCAGCGCCTCGTCCTCGAGCTTGGTGGGAATCTTCTGCTTCAGTTCCACGTCGAACATGCCGGCGATGCGCTCCACGTCCTTGCCGGTGATGGCTGCGTTGTCGGAGAAGATGAGCAGCTTGTAGATGAAATACTCGAGCTCGCGCACGTTGCCCGGCCAGTCCTGGCGCCAGAGCAGGGCCAGGGCCCCCTCGCTCAGGCCCTTCACGTCCCGGCTCTCGATCTTCGAGTATTTTTTTACGAAGTAGTCCGTCAGCAGGAGGATGTCCTCGCGCCGCTCCCTGAGCGGCGGGATGTGCAGGGCCACCTGATCCAGGCGATAGAAGAGGTCCTGCCGGAAAGTCCCCTCGGCGACCATGGCCTTCAGGTCCTTGTTCGTGGCCGTGACCACGCGCACGTTCACCTTTCGGGTCACAGTGTCGCCGATGCGGCGGTAGGTGCCTTCCTGGAGCACCCGCAGGAGCTTGCCCTGGAGGTCCAGCTGGAGGTCCCCGATCTCGTCCAGCAGCACGGTGCCGCCGTCGGCGATCTCGAAGAGCCCGACCTTGTCGGTGACCGCGCCCGTGAAGGACCCGGCGATGTGGCCAAAGAGCTCGCTCTCCACCAGCTCGGAATGGGTGTTGGTGCAGCTGATGACCTCGAAGGGGCCCGCCCGGCGTCGGCTGTTGAAGTGGATGTGCTTGGCGATGTACTCCTTGCCGGTGCCGCTGTCCCCGATGAGCATGATGGAGGCCTCGCTCCGGGCGGCCTTCACCAGCACCTCCTTCAGCCTCGTCATGGCCAGGGACCGCCCCACGAGCTGGATGCCGACGCCGAACTTGTCCTTGGTGTATTCGTAGAACTGGGCGGAACGGACCAGGGGCGCGAAAGCGTCCGCCAGCCGGGTGCAGTAGTCGAGGTGCTCCTCCCGGAAAGCGTCCTTCTGGCGGCTCTCGATGTTCAGGACCCCGATGACCTGGTTCAGGTAGATGAGGGGTACGGCCAGCTCGCTGTGCATCTCCTCGAAGATGGGAATGAAGCCGGAGTTTCGGTTCACGTCGTTCACCAGGAGCGGCCGGGCCGTGGCGGCCACCCGGCCGGTGATGCCCTCGCCGAGGGGGATGACCTCGGGTCGGCTGGTGGTGGGGAGGAGGCGGTCCCCCTTCACGATGGAGATCTCCAGGGCTTTCTTGTCGGGATCCAGGAGGGCGATGAAACCCTGGTTGGCCTCCACTTCCTCGAGACACAGGTCCAGGACCCGATGCAGTACTTTCAGCGTGCCCTCGGTCGTGACCACGCCCTTCTCGGCCTCCAGCATGCAGTGGCTGAAGTCCCAGAGGATCCGGCCTTCCTTTTCCCGTCGTTCAGCGTGGCCGGCACGGTCCATGGCCATGGCCGCGTACCCCGCCAGGATCTCCAGAAAGACCTGGTCCTCGGGGGTGAAAGCGTCCATGTCCACGCTCTCCATGAGCAGGACGCCGATGATCTTCTTCTCCGGGTTGAGGATGGGCACCGTGAGGTTGGAGCGAACGCCCTGCCAGCCGGGGACATAGTAGATCTCGTCTTCGGATTCGACGTTGCCCGTGCGGTAGGCCTTGCCCGTGGCGGCCACGTGGCGGAAGATGCCGGAGGTGTGGTTCTTCTCCAGGTCGATGACCTTGGCGGCCACGTCCTTGAGTCCGGCCAGGCGGGCGCGGGTTTCCCAGATCTCCTGGATCTTGATGTTCTTCTCGGGATCCACGGTGGCGATGAAGCCGCAGTCGCACGGCACGCTCGTGCGGCAGGCCGTGAGCAGGTGCTTCAGGGTATCGCTCAGCCTCTTGCTCGCACCCACGTCCTGGAAGAGTTTGCACAGGGTCTTGAGGCGCTCGAGGGGCTGCTGGCGTCTGACCGGCAGGGCCACCTCGTCCCGCCGCCGACCGTCCTGGTTCCAGTAGTCCAGGAGCATCTCCTCCATCTGCATGCGGTCGAGAATGCCGAGGAGCACCAGGGTCTCCCCGAGGGGCAGGTGGTATTCGCCGGCCCGCTCCTGAAGGGACTTCACCTCCTCGGGCCGCAGCAGACCCCGCTCCGTGGCGATGTCCTCGAAGGTCCGGCTCTGCTGCCGGGCAATGGTGAGGAGGTCCAGGATCTGGGTGTCGGAGAGCAGACCCTGCGCCCGGACGAGGGTCTCGAAGGTCGGTCGGGACTTGTTCTGGAAGTCCAGGGCCTTTTCGAGGTCGTTCTCGCCGACCAGGCCCTGATGCAGGAGGTACTGGCCGAACATGTTCTTCCTTCTGTTTTCTCCGGTAGCCTCCGCACGGGTTTGAACGGTGCAGAGGGTGTGAAAGCTTCAGAATTATAAGTAAAACCCGGTCGAGCCGCAAGGCAATACTGGTCTAAGGCTATGTTATTTAAAAGTTTATATTATCTTTTCGGCTCACATTTTTCCCGGCCGCCGGTCCCTGAATCCCACCGCCGTCATTCTCCTACTGGATTCACGTCCCGGATCTAGGTTTCATATATTCCTGGTTACCTTTCCGGGACAGGACCATGAAATCGACCGGTCTCATATTGATAGCCGATCCCAATGCCTGCCTGCCCGCCGTCCTGGTTCACGGCGGCGCCTGGGCCATCCCCGAGGAGCTCAAGGGCCCGCACCTCGAGGGGTGCAAGCGGGCGGCAGACACCGGATACCTGGCGCTCGCGCGGGGGGGGACCGCCCTGGATGCTGTGGTGGCGGCAGTGCAGGTCATGGAGGAAGATCCCGTGTTCGATGCCGGGGTGGGCTCCTTCTTGAACCGGGAGGGCCGGGTCGAGATGGATGCGGCGGTGATGCGCGGCGAGGACCTCGCGTTCGGGGCCGTGGCTGCGATTCGGAAGGTGCGCAGCGCCGTGGGCCTGGCCCGGCGCCTCCTCGAGAGAGGGGAAGAGGCGTTCATCGTCGGCGAGAGTGCCGACGGCCTTGCCGAGGAGCTGGGCGAGGCCTGCATCGATCCCGAGGCGTTGATCCTCGATCGCGAACGGGATCGGTTCCGCCGGTGGCGGGCCGGTGAGCTGGAGTCGAACAGCCGGGAAACCTTCGGCGACACCGTGGGCGCCGTGGCCGTGGACGCCGGGGGACACGTGGCCGCGGGCGGCTCCACCGGTGGTGTTCCCTTCAAGCGGCCCGGTCGCGTGGGGGACACGCCTCTGCCCGGCTCCGGCCTCCTGGCCGACGACACCCTGGGTGCGGTCTCCGCCACGGGCAACGGTGAGTTGATCCTGCGAGCGACGCTGTCGGGGGAAGTTCTTTCCCGCCTGGCCGGAACCTTCCCCGAGGAACCGGATGCGGCGGTGGCCTCGACCCTGAAAAATTTTTCCCGTCGCCTGGACGGCCGCGGGGGCATCATCCTGGTAACGCCCCGAGGCCGCATCGCGGCCGGCTATTCCACCCCGGCCATGGCGTATGCCTACCGCACCGGAGAGATGACCTCGGCCCGGGGAGGCGTGTAGGTTTCCGGGAACATTTTTCCTACCCCACCGGCTGCAAAGGGTTTGCAAATCCGCTTGCTCAAGGAATGCCCATGCAATGACGATGCAGAAATTGACGTTGTACCCCGTGTACATGATGCAGGTGGGCTCGCCCGGAGGGGCTGGAACGAGGAAGTGGAGAGAATCATGGGACGAAAGGAAGTCATCGTCGCGGTCGCCGTGGTCGTGGCCGTCACCCTCGCCATGACGAGCATGGCGTATGCGCAGAGCGGCCGTATCGGTTCGCCTGTCCCTCCACCCAGGAGCGGGGGACTGGGCGTGGACAACGGCTACCCCAATGCCGGGCTGGTCATCGAAGGACCCCGTATCCCACCGGTGAATGTCCTTTTTGCCCTGCAATACGACCCGGTGCGGCGCTGGGTATGGGCCGGCACCGAGGCGAGCTCGCTCTCGGCGGGGCAGCCGGATATTTACATTCTCGATCACCTGAACCAGTTTCAGGTGCTGAGCACCCTCATGACCGATGAGCTGAGGGGCCTGGGGGCAACGTCGGCCCAGATCGACGGCCCCGTGGACGAGATGACCCTGCTGGGCAACGGCGATCTGCTGTGCGCCGATTTCAACGGCGACCTGACGCGATTCGACGACACCCTGTTCCTCGTCGATCCCTCCAGTCCGAATGTCCTGAAGGGCGTGTGGTACCTGGACGACATGGGGTGTCCAGGGAGCTGTGCCGCCAACACCAACACCAACGTGCCCCGGGACCGGGTGGACTACGTGGCCGGCCTGGCAGTGAGACACACGAATGCCATCACCTCCACCAATCAGTCGACCCAGGAGATCTTCGTGAGTCAATACCTGGTGTCGGCCGTGATCCGTCAGATCGAGTTGACGCCGGGCACGCCGGGCACCTGGGCGACCCGCAGGACCTATACCTCGCCCACGGCCGACAGCGTGGACGGCATGGACTGGGACCCGGACATCCAGAGCTTCTGGATGACCTGCTCCAACACGAGCATGATCTACGAGGTGGCCCTGGACACCTCGATCAACTCCTTCCGCGTGATCCAGTCGTTTCCGAGCAAGGGCCTGGGCGGAGCCATCGCGATCTCGGCCCTGCGCAATACCATGTTGCCCCACGCCATCGTGGAAGGGGAGGGATTCAGCTTCTCGGGCTCCATGCACGTCCTCGACACCGGCCACATCGGCCGCGGCATGCCGGCAGTGCATGATCCGCAGGGCACCAGCACCCTCCAGGTGGGCATCCTCATGGATCTCGACTGCGTGGGTAAGACCTTCCGGGTCCTGGCCTCCGGCGGAGCGGGATCCATCCCGGTGGGCGACCGCTTCCTGGAACTCGCCCCGGACCCGATCCTGCTCTGGACCCTCCTGGACCCGATCTTCACGGGCACCCTGGACAACAACGGCGCCGGCTTCGTCACCGTGCCCGTACTCCTGCCGCCCAACCTGGGCCCCCTCTACTTCGCCGTGTTGGTCTACGACAACCCGGACGAGAACTTCATGGGCATCAAGCGCCTCAGCAAGACCACCGCCCACGTGACCCAGTAGACCCAAAACCCCATCCGCCCCCGCGCCCCAGGCCGGGGGCGGCTTCACGTACGGACAGATGGCCCGGCCCGCGAACCTCACGAACGATTTTTAGCTCAAATCGAGCTATTTTCGGATCGTGAGGCACCTGACAACGAATAATTAGATGCCCGATCTGAGCTAAAAAAGCGGTGTGAGATCGGGAACAGGACCACCGTGTGCCCTCTTTCGCTTGATGCCTCTGCCGGAAGAGATTCGCTTGACCCCTCCACGAGGATGCATTACCGTAATTGCGCCTCACGCATACGTCTTGATGCCCTTGTAGCTCAGTTGGCAGAGCAGCTGATTCTTAATCAGCGGGTCCAAGGTTCGAATCCTTGCAGGGGCACACCATAACGCCTTGCGAAGCAAGAACTTAGGTCGCCTCACCCCTCGGATTTTCGGGTCCCTGATAAAGAATGCCACCCAAAACGCCACCCTAAAATCCCGCCCGGCGCACTTTGGTCTCGATATGAGACGGAAATTGACCACGTTCAGGGACAGGCGACATCCAGACGAAATTGGATTAGGATTGGAAGTGGGAGGGCGTTGGGGAGTGGCCCTGCCGCAATGGTGCGAGCCATCTTCGCGGCCAGAAGAGAGGAACTGCATGAGTGATCTACTGGTGCAGGAGCAGGCGACCTACGAGGAGCTAAAAGAGGATCTGGTATCCCAGGGGCACACCGGGAAATGGGTCGTGATCGTCGGTGACAGAAACATTGGGCTCTTCGATGACCCCGATGCTGCCTACGCAGCGGGCATCGAGGCTGCTGGCCTGGACACCCCGTTTCTCTTGAAACAGATCGGCAGCGACGACCAGGCGTCAATACCTGCATTCACACTGGGGATACTCTATGCCGATCATTAGCTGGGCCCCACAAGGTGGGATCGGAGTCGGCCCCGATGGAAAGCCAGTTCAGATACCTCCAGCGGTGTCGTTAGTCAAACGAGGCCCGGTCCTGCAGGTTGGAATCTGGGTTACCCAACCAGTCAAAGATGCTCTTGAGAAGAGTAACAAACCCGTTCCCTCCCCTCAGCCAATGCCGTTAAGCTCCAGGAGGCTGCGGACTGAAGCGCGTCCTGCTCGTTTTTTTTCTGCAGCAATCGGAGAGAGTCGGCTCCACGATGGCCTTGTGCAACAGTTGATGGTAGAATGAGCTCAGTTGTTCAAAACGTTGCACGAGTGTCTTTCTCCAGGCCTAAAAAGACGAGGTAATTTTCATGCAGACTGGCACGCCAGGCGCTGAAAATCCATGCCAATGACGGAAAAACTGCCGAGTTTTTCCGACTGATTTCTTCCCTCCTTACCAAGTCCAGTGCTCCCGAGTCTCGAGTGGCTCGGCGCGACTTCACCCGAGCCTGCATCCTGTTGTTACCGAGCGCGCTATTCCGGGGATTTCATTTCACGCTTTTCCAGGGAAAATG
>CAZKRK010000033.1:0-32446 GCA_964555035.1 uncultured Victivallales bacterium
CATCAAAATCGAAGGTGAAAGCGCCGCCGCCCAGATTGGTCCAGCGTGAGTCCTGGTACGTACCCGTTCCGTCGACCGTGGTGGCTCGCATGATACGCACCTCCACGTCACCGGGGAATGCCATACCGGCCTGTGAAAGCAGGTCGTTCACAATGGCATCCGAGTAGCATGCCGGAGCGAATCCGGCTTGGACCCTCAGGTTCTGGCTGACATCGTCAACACTCCCCTGACCGTCCGTATCGAATTCCCAGTTCTTGCGTCCGCGACCGATAAGAATCCAGCTCTGGCCATCGTAATCCTCGAAATACGCGTCGAACGTCTGTCCATCCGCGGTCACAGAGTAGACATCGCCCCCCAGGGCCGCACTTGCGACAAACATCATCCCGACCGCCGCGATACCACTCAGCATCGCGATCACACTGGCTGTAACTGCATGCTTCCTTATCATCGTCTGCCTCCTTTTGCTCACCTACGTTCTGTCAGTATTGACAATAAGTTCTCCTGCGTAACTGTCCTTGTTGCAGGGCGTCAGCCGTCTCTCGGTCTTCTCCCCTGTTTTTCCTTACCCGCCACGACCCCGCAACCAGAGATTAGGGCGAAAGATTAAGGCGAAAGATTAGGGTTCAAGAGCAAGGACCTTTATCTTTTGCCCTAATCTTTCTCCTTAATCTTCCCCTCTCGTGTGCATTGCCATCCGCTTGCCCTTTTCATAGCTTTCTTGACAGTACCCCCACCTATCGTCAATCGTCGCGATCTACTAACTTCGCAATGTACAAAGGTACCAAACCACGAACACGTTTCACACTGCGGCATTGCGACAAGGGTGGTCGAGAATTGCGACATTTCCAGCCGCGCTTCTTGCGCCTGTGGAGCTTGGTCCTCTAGCCCGTCGATCCGGCAAAAGGGAGAAGACGAAGTAGCAAACCCGGCGAGCCCCGGAGGGGCGCCATAGTAGAGCCTGGGGTGAAGCGTAGCGGAACCCCAGGGGACAGGACGCGGGATAACAGAGCCCCGGAGGGGCGGCATAGGCACTCCCCGCCGGCGGCGTGGCTTCCGCTGGTGCACGGCGCACGCGCACGCGCCGCCTATGCCGCCCCTCCGGGGCTTGTTTCCATGCTTGCGCCGGTGTCCTGGGGTTGCGCTACGCTCCACCCCAGGCTTTACTCTGTCGCCCCTCCGGGGCTACCGCTGCCGACACGGTGTCATTCCCATCTTCCGGTCGCTGGAACGACGCGTCAACGTGCACGTACTGTGTAAGATGAGATGGCAGGAAGATAGGATGGTAGAAAGATCCCCCATCTTCCTACCTTCCCAATTCTCCACACACCCCACACCCCTACCTCACAATGAACAGCGTCGGCAGGCGGTCAACGAACTCCAATGCCTCGGTGTCGGTGATCTGGATCAGGGCATCCTGTCCCCCCATGGAGCCGGTGATGTCTCCCACGGTCCCGGCATGGCCGATCTTCCTCCAATCGTCTCCGCGCGGCCCGACGCCGTTGACCTTGGTGCCGACCGAAGCCTCCACCAGGGTTTGGATGGCCGGGTCGGTGGCTTTCGCGCCCGAGAAATAGCTGAGGCCGTACCACGCCGCGATTTCGGACAGCGACAAGCCGCGGTTCCAGATCGCGATGTCGTCCATCCTGGTGTTGGAGTGGTTGGCGATGCCGGTAACCTCCGCGGCGCCGAACACAACCCTCGAAGCTGTCGACATGCTGTCATTGTCCGTGCTGTGGACCAGGTCGGCCCCGACCTGCTTCAGCCCCTTGTCGGCCACACCGGTATTCGCGGCATAGAAGCGCAGGGCCGAGTGCGACTCGCTCAGTTTCGTGTAGCTCAACACCATGAAGTACCACGGGCCGCCGCTGACGTTGTTGGTTACGCCCAGGGCAGGACTGCTGTCACTGCCGTCGGTCCCGTACAGGTTGAACAGCGCGTTGCTGCCCAGCCCGTCGCGCCGCAGCCGCCACCCGCCGATACCGTGGCCCTTCGAAATCCACGGCTCGTCAAAGCCGTCGGGCAGCTCCTGGAACCAACCGGCCAGGGTGAACTGGTCGCTCACCTCCAGGTCGGCGTCCGCCGCCCCGCCGTCGAAGTCGTCCACGATGGCATAGCCGTCGCCGTTGGCATTGAAGCAGTTGCCGGCCAGACCGGCCCTGGGATCGCCCGCCAGGTCGGTGCTCGGCCGCGATCCACCGGTCAGCGTCGCGTTGTGACCGCCCTTGCCGTCACCGGCGTCGTCGGCCAGGTCGAGAATGGTGTTTCCGGCCATGTCCGCGGTGTCGAACGTCCAGTGCGCCACAAGTCCGTCACTGAAGGTGCCCAACCCGCTAACCGTCACCGTGACGGTCCCCGTGTCCGTGGCCAGCGTGGTGGTGTTCCGCGCCGTATAGGTGAAGGTCTGCACACTCGTCTGGCCAAGCGTCAGGGCCTGCAGGACCGCCGACCCCGTGGGATCGAAGGTGAGCGACTGCGCCCCGCCGTCGATCGTGACCGCCCCCTCCGTGGGCTGGGTCACCGCGCCGATGTCGAGCTGCCCGAGACTGCCTCGGCCGCCGTCGACCTGGTCGTTGTCCAGGACGTCGAGCGAGATCGGCGTCTGCTTGTCGGTCGCCCCGCTGTCGTCGCCCATGACCGAGATCTGCAGGGCCTCGGTGTCGGTTACCTGGATCAGGGCATCCATGCCCGCCACCGTCCCCGAGATATCGCCCGCCGTGCCGGCATGACTGATCTTCTTCCAGTTGTGGTCGTACGGGCCAACCCCGGAAGCCGACGCCCCGACCGGACCGTCCAACAGGACCCCCATGGCCGTATTGGTGGCCTTCGCGCCGGAGAAGTAACTCAGGCCGTACCAGGCCGTGACCTCTTCCAGCGTCAGACCGCGGTTCCAGATCGCAATATCATCCATCTTGGTGCTGGAGTAGTTGCCGATGCCGGGATTGTCAGAGGCGCCCATGACCACCATCGAGGCGCTCGCATTGGCGTCGTTGTCCGAGGCGTGCGTCTGGGCCGTTCCAGACAGGTCCATGCCCTTGTCCGCCGCTTCCGAATCCGCGCCGAAGACGCGCAGGGTCGACTGGAACTCGCTGTCCTTCTTGTAGCTCACGGCAACGAAGTACCACGGGCCGCCGTTGTTGTCGCCCGTGATGGGGAAGTTGGCGCTGTTGTCACTGCCGTCGGTGCCGTAGATGTTGAAGAAGATGTTGTTGCCGCTGCCGTTGCGACGCAAGCGCCAGCCGCCGCCACCGTTGTCTTTCGAAATCCAAGGTTCATCGTTACCGTCCGGCCGTTCCTTGAACCAGCCGGCCACCGTGAACTGGTCGCCGATCTCCAGGTCGCCGTGTGCAGCCGCGCCGTCGAACCGGTTGACTACCACGTAGCCGTTGCCGTTGGCGTCGAAGTACTTGCCCTGCGGACCGCCGTCGGGATCGCCCGGCAAGCCGGTGCTCTCACGCGAGCCCCCGTTCAGCGTAGCGTCGTGGCCGCCCCGGCCGGAGCCGACGTCATCGGCCACGTCCCGGATGATCGCCCCCATGACGTCCGCATCGTCGAAGGTCCAGTGAGCCACGAGCCCGTCACCGAACGAAGCCATGCCGTGCACGGTCACCGTGACCGTACCCGTGCCCGTGGCCAGTGTACTGACGTTCCGGGCCGTGTACTCGAAGGTCTGTACGCTGGTCTCGCCGAATTCCAGGTCGAGCAGGATCGCCGAACCGGAAGGATCGAAGGTGAGCGACAGGTTGCCGCCGTCGATCGTGACTGCGCCCTCCGTGGGCTGGGTCGTGGCAATGACCTCCAACGCCCCGGTGCCGATCTTGTCGTTGTCCAGGACGTTGATCGAAATCGGCGTCTCCGCCTCCGTCTCCGCGCTGTCGGGATTCACCACGTCGGGAATCGAAAGCTGCAACGCCTCGGTGGCCGTCACCTGAATCAAGGCGTCCTCGGCCCCCACGGTGCCGGAGATGGCGCCCTGCGTGCCGTTGGTGCCGATCATCGTCCACGTGTGCCCGTGCGGGCCGACGGCGGTGACAGAAGTGCCCACCCCGCCGTCGAGCAGCGTGGTCATGGCCGTGTTGGTAGCCTTGAGCCCCGAGAAGTAACTCAGGCCGTACCAGGCCGCCAGCTCCTCCGTCGAGAGGCCGCGGTTCCAGAAGGCGATGTCATCCATCTTGGAGCCGGAGTGCCGGTCGATTGCCGGATTGGTGCCGGCGTTGTTGCTGTTGTCGCGAGCGCCCATGACCATCATCGAGCCTGTGCTGTCGGAATCGTTGTCCGGCGAATGAATGCCCGACCAGCGCTGGTAAAGCCGCTTGTCCACAGCCTCACTGTCCGCGGTATAGATGCGGCGAACCGACTGGGAGTCGCTCTCCTTCGTGTAACTCATGGCGACGAAGTACCACGGCCCGCCGTTGTCATTGTTCTCGACGGAGACCCCACCGGTATTGCCACTGCTGCTGACCCCGTACAAACGGCCGTATATCCACCCGCCGCTGTTGCCAAAGATATTCCAGCCGGGACCATCACCATACTTGGAGACCCAGGTGTCATTGTTGCCGTCCGGCTGCTCACGGAACCAGCCGGCCACGGTGAACTGTTCACCGGCGTCCAGGTCCGTATGCGCAGCCGCACCGGCAAAGGTGTTCACCACCGCGTAGGCGTTTCCGTTGGCGTTGAAGTAATTGCCGATGAGACCGCCATCCGGATCGCCCGGCAACTCGCTGCTCGGGCGCAGACCATTGTACTGGGTCGCATCGTGATCGCCCTTGCCGAAGCCGGCGTCATCCGCGACGTCCAGTATCGTGCTGCTGTCCATATCGGCATCGTCGAACGTCCAGTGCGCCACCAGCGCGTCACCGAAGGAGGCCAAACCACTCACCGTGACCGTCACCGTACCCGTATCCGTCGCGAGCGTGTTGGTGTTGCGCACGGTGTAGTCGAACGTCTGCACGCTGGTCTCACCATCCAGCAGAGCGTGCAGCACCGCCGAGCCGGACGGATCGAACGTGACCGCCTGGCTGCCACCGTCAATCGTGACCGCACCCTCGGTGGGCTGCGTCGTGGCGATGACTTCCAGCGCACCCGAACCACCCGTCGCGCCGTCGACCTTGTCGTTCGACAGCACAGAGATCGAGATTGCCGTTTCCTCGTCCGTCGTTGCGCTGTCGTCCTTGACCACATCCGGCAACGCGAACTGCAGCGCCTCGGTCGCCGTGACCTGGATCAGGGCTGTCTCGTCAACGATCGTCCCGGAAAGGTCACCGGCCGTGCCGTTCGTGCTGATCTTCGTCCAGTTGTGACCATGCGGGCCAACGAATGTGACGGCGGTACCGACATTTCCATCCAGCAGCGTCGTGATCGCCGCATTTGTCGCCTTCAGACCGGAGAAGTAGCTCAGCCCGTACCAGGCCGTCAGCTCTTCCGTCGACAGCCCGCGATTCCAGAACGCGATGTTGTCCATCTTCGAGCCGGATTGACGGTCAATCGCGGCCCCCGTGGTATCGTTGTTGCTGTAGTCACGGGCGCCCATAACAACCATCGAGCCTGTGCTGTCGGAATCGTTGTCAGGCGAATGCGTGCCCGACCAGCGCTGGTAGAGCCGCTTGTCCACTGCTTCACTGTCCGCGGTGTAGAAACGGCGAACCGACTTCGAGTCGCTCTCCTTCGTGTAGCTCATGGCGACAAAGTACCACGGCCCACCGTTGTCATTGTTCTCGACGGAGACCCCACCGGTATTGCCACTGCTGCTGACCCCGTACAAACGGCCGTATATCCACCCACCGCTGTTACCCCAGATATTCCAGCCGGGACCGTCGCCAAACTTGGAGATCCAGGGATCATTGTTACCGTCGGGCTGCTCACGGAACCAACCGGCCACGGTGAACTGCTGACCTGCATCCAGGTCTGTATGCGCCGCGGCCCCGCCGAAGTCATCCACAACGGCGTACTTGTTGCCATTCGCGTCGAAGTAGTTGCCGACCAGGCCACCGTTCGGGTCGCCCGGCAATCCGCTGGCCGGCCGCAGACCGCCGGCCATGGTCGCGTTGTGATCGCCCTTGCCGAAGCCGGCATCGTCGGCCACGTCGTAGACGGTCTGCCCCGATACGTCTGCATCATCGAACGTCCAATGCGCCACCAGCGCGTCGCCAAACGACGCCAGACCGTTCACCGTCACGGTCACAGTGCCGGTGCCGGTCGTCAGCGTGTTCGTGTTACGCACAGTATAGTCGAACGTCTGCACACTCGTCTCGAGGGCCTGCAGATCGTGCAACACCGTGGACCCGGTCGGGTCGAACGTCAGCGACTGACTGCCGCCGTCGATCGTGACCGCGCCCTCGGTCGGCTGGGTCACACCCGTCACCTCGAGCGCCCCGTTGACGCCCAGGCCGCCGTCGATCTGGTCGTTCAGGAGCACGGAAATCGAGACTGGCGTCTCTTCGTCAGTCGTCGTCTCGTCATCGGCCACGATGTCCGGCAGCGAGAGCTGCAGGGCATCGGTTGCCGTGATCTGCACCAGCGCGTTCACGTTCGACACGCTGCCCGAGATGTCGCCTTGCGTGCCGTTCGTGCCGATCCGGGTCCAATTGTGCCCGTGCGGGCCGACGTTGGTCACCATCGTGCCGACCGGACCGTCCACCAGCGTTGCGATCGCGGCATTGGTCGCCTTCAGGCCCGAGAAGTAGCTCAGCCCGTACCAGGCCGTGACCTCATCCATCGACAAGCCACGGTCCCAGATCGCGATGTCGTCCATCTTTGTGTTGGACTGCCGATCGACGCTAACACCCGTCGTGTCCGTAAGAGTGTAGTCGCGCGCCGCGAACACCACCATCGAACCGGTCTCATCCACATCGTTGTCCGGGGAATGCGCAGATGTGCTTCGGTTGCGCAGGTGCTTGTCTGCCGCCCCCGAGTCAGCGGTGTAGAAACGCCTCGTCGACCGAACATCACTGTCCTTGGTGTAGGTCAACGCCATGAAGTACCAGGGACCGCCGTTGTTGTCGCCGGTGATGTTATATGCCCCGGAGTTGGGGTTGGCGCTGGTGCTGCGCAACGAGGTGCGTACGGAACTGCCGCCACCGTTGCGCCGGATGTCCCACCCCTGTGAGTTGCCATCCTTGCAGACGTACGGCTCTTCGTTGCCGTCCGGCCGCTCCTTAAACCAGCCGGCCACAGTGAACTGCTTGCGCGCGTCGAGGTCGTGGTGCGAGGCCCCGCCACTGAAGGTATCCACCACGGAGTAGCCATTACCGTTGGCGTCGTAGTAGTTGCCCGTAAGACCACCGGACGGGTCGCCCGGCAGGTCGGTGTCCGGCCGCGAGCCACCGTTGAGCGTGGCATCGTGGTCGCCCTTGCCGTCGCCGGCGTCATCGGCCACGTCCAGAATGGTCAGATCGGAGACATCGGCATCGTCGAAGGTCCAGTGCGCCACCAGGCCATCGCCGAGCGACGCCGCGCCGTTCACGGTCACCACCACGGTGCCCGTACCCGTCACGCCGCCGATCGTGTTGCTGGCCGTGTAGGTGAACGTCTGCTCGCTGGACTGTCCGGCGAGCAGAGCGCGCAGTGTGCTCGACCCGGTCGGGTCGAAGGTCACCGCCTGGCTGCCGCCGTCGATCGCAACCGCGCCCTCGGAGGGCTGCGTCACCGCGATAATATCGAGGTCGCCTGACGCGCCGGTCTGCGCGCCGATCGCGTCATTCGCGAGCACGGAGATCGAAACCGCCGTCTCGTCGTCGGTCGTCGCAACATCGTCCGCCACCCCGCTGGGCGAGAACTGCAGCGCTTCGGTGGACGTAACCTGGATCAGTGCGTCGCCACCCGCAATGCTGCCGGTGATGTTGCCTGCCGTTCCGACGTTGGACACCCGCTCCCAGCTATGGCTGTGCGGACCGACATCGGTCACCGTCGTCCCGACCGCACCGTTCAGCAGGATCTGGATAGCCGAGTTGTTGGCCTTCAAACCGGAGAAGTAGCTCAAACCGTACCAGGCCGTGGCTTCCTCCAGTGTGATCCCGCGATTCCAGATCGCGATCTCGTCCATCTTAGTGCCGGACTGGCGATCGATGGTAGGCGGATTCTGGTCGTTGTTGCTGCTGTCGCGTGCCCCGAACACGACCATCGACCCGGTCTCGCTGACATCGTTGTCCGTGCTGTGAACCTGCGGCGACCCCACGATGCCGAGGCTCTTATCCGCTGCCCCGGAATCTGCGCCGTAGAAGCGCAGTGTCGAGCTGGTGTCCGAGTCCTTGGTGTAGGACAGGACCAGGAAGTACCACGGCCCGCCGTTGTTGTCGCTGGTGATGGTGTAGCCGGACGAACTGTCGCTCCCGCTGGAGTGACGCAGGTCGGTACGGATCGAGCTGCCGCCGCCGTTGCGCCGGATGTCCCAGCCGTAGGAGTTGCCGTCCTTGGAGATGTAGGCATCCTCGTTTCCGTCGCCCCGCTCACGGAACCAGCCGGCCACGGTGATCTGCTCACCCGCGTTCAGGTTGCTGTGCGTGGCGCCGCCACCGAACGTGTCGACCACCGCATAGCCGTTGTAGTTGGCGTCGAAGTAGTTGCCCATCAGCCCGCCATCCGGGTCGCCCGGCAGGTCGGTCGACGGCCGCCAGGCCCCATAGCCAATCGTAGCGTCGTGGTCGCCCTTGCCGTCGTTCGGGTCGTCCGCCACGTCGAGGATCGTCGCACCGGACACATCCTCGTCGTCGAAGCTCCAGTAGGCCACGAGCCCGCTCCACGGGATACCCGTGGTCTCATCGACCACGGCCGACCAGCCGTTGGTGTTGCCGGCCGCGTCGCGCGCCTGCACCCGGAACCCGTACGTCGTGTCGGCAACGAGTCCCGTGCATGACCAGCTCGTGCTTGAGATCCAGCCACTGTTGAACCCATTCGACATGTTCACGAAGTAGTACTCGACCGGCATGCTCAAGGCATCGGTCACCGTCGAGGCCGTCATGATGATCTCGTCCGCACCGACCGACTCAGGATCGCTTGCGAACGTCATCGGATCCGGCGTCGGGCCTTCGGTGTCGACTGCGAACGCTGTGTTCGAGCTCGCCCAGACGCTGACCTCGTCGTTCGTACCGCGGAACCGGTAGTAGTACCGGAGATTGGCCGTCAACGTGTTGACGGTCCCCGTGGCCGCCTGTGCGATCACGTCGTTATAGGAGCCGACCGGCATGCTATCCGCATCGCCGTCAGCCAGCCAGGCCGCGCCATCCGCGTTGTCGTTCGTGCTCCAGTAGACCCGCACATCAAGGTCCTGCCCCAGCGGCGCGTAAACCGTGCCGACGAGGTCGGCAGACGTGCCGCTCATGTTCGTTGCAGCACCGTTCACGACATCGACGGCCGTGTAGGACACCATCAGCGGATCGGACATCGCGTAGAAGTGCCGGTTGCCCGTCTGCCCCTGCACGTCGCGGTACATCCACCAATTGTTGGAGTAGTAGGCGTGCGCGCGACTGACACGCGAATCCGTTCCATTGAGCTGGTAGGGATTGTGCCCGATGCCGCTGGTCTGTGTACCGGTCCAGACATCCCGGTTGGCGGTAACCCTGACGCCGAATTCGTCGATTCTCAGCTGCGCCGCGATTGCGCCGTCCCACATGTCGGCATAACTGTCGGCGATCCTGGTCTCCGCATCCAACAGGTACACCGGCGCCGTGACGAGCGCGTTGTCCCGTGCATCCACCGCGATGGTCGAGCCGATGATGTTCCAATTGGCCTCGGGAACGCCGGTCAGCGTCGACGCATCGGCGGCCGAGTTAACATGGGCGTTGTAAGCGGCCATATCCGCGAGATTCGCCTGACCACTGTTCCGCGTCAGGAAGGCGAGATGATACGTATCGCCGCCAGTCCACAGCTCACCCGTGTCGGGGTTGATGCCCGTCGGCGTCATGATGCCGTTCGGCCCGAGGAGCAGTGGCTTGACCGTCACCGGCGCGGACCAGTCGGTCTCGTTGCCGAGCGAGTCCTTTGCCTTGACCATGTAGGTGTTGGCCCAACCAAGGGTGACGATGTTCGTCCAGTCCGGACTGTCCTGCCAGGTCGAACTGGTGCCCTGCACGCTGTTCGTGAACAGGTACTGCACGGGCGGGCTGTCCAGGTCATGCGCCAACGTCGCCCGCATGGCGATCTGGTTCGTCGTAATGCCCTCGGGCCCAACATCGAACGTCATCGGGTTCGGCGACGGCGCGTTGGTGTCGGCGGCGCCATCCGAGATGCGGATCGGCTGCGACAGCGCGTAGACGCGGCGCAGGCCCGACCGGGTCTGCACATCGCGATAGAGCCATTGGGTGTTAATCGCATAGTAATGCGCCCGGCTGGCCCGCGAATCCGTTCCGTTGAGCTGGTAGGGATTGTGCTTGATGCCGCTACTCTGCGTGCCCGTCCACACGTCGCCGTTGGCCGAGACATAGGTGCCGTTTTCGTCAATACGGAGCGCATTGTCAATGGAGCCGTTCCACATGTAGGCGTAGCCATCGGCAATCTTGGTGCTGCCGTCCAGCAGGTACACCGGTGCGCTCACGAGGGCGTTGTCACGCGCATCGACGTCCTGGTCGGACGCGATGATCTTCCAGGTCAGGTTCGAGACACCGGTCGCGCTGGAGGCCTCGCCCAGTGCGTTGACGTAGTCGTTCCACCAGTGGATGTCGTTAAGGCCCAGCATGTCGACGGACGTGCTGGAGAGCCAGGCCAGGTGATACGTATCGCCCGCCTGCCAAGGCGTCCCGTTAACCGGGTGCATCCCGCCCGGGGCGGCCACGCCGCCCGGCCCCTCGAGGAGCGGTGCCGCCGATGTCGCAGCCGACCAGGCCGTCTCGTTGCCCTGCGCATCGCGCGCCTTCACCATGTAGGTGTTGAGCGTGCTGGCCGCCACGGTGTTGACCCACGTGCGGCTCGCCTGCCAGCCCGTAGTATCCGCCGTCACCGTATTGGTGAAGCAGTACTCAACCGCCGGGCTGTCCAGGTCGTAGGCCAGCGTGGCCTTCATCTCGATCGTCGTCAGCGTCACGCCGTGCGGCGCCTCGTCCCACGTCATCGTGGCCGGCACCGGCGGCGTGTTGTCGGCACTGCCGTCCGCAATGCGAATCGGCTGCGACAAGCCGTAGAAACGGAAGTTGCTGCTCTTGTTGCGCTGGTCTTGGTAGATCCAGCGGCCCAGAACCGTCGTATTGCGAGCGCCACGCGTCGAGTTCCCGCTCAACCCGTTCAGCGAGGCGGAACCGGCCGTTGTGCCATCGTTGTTGCAGCCCGACCAGACCATGGCCTCGCCCGCGCCGGCCGACCCGTCCTCGTACATGTCGAGGTTCGCGTCGATCGTGGTGTCCCACATGTCGGCATAGCCATCGACGATCTTGGTCTCGCCGTCCAGCAGGTAGACCGGCCCCACGACCAGGGCGTTGTCCCGCGCGTGGTGGGCCGTGTCCGCCCCGATCACCTTCCACGTCAGCTCCGGCACGCCGTCCAACGGCGAACCGTCGGCCACGCCGTCGATGTACTCGTTCCAGAAGTGGATATCCAGCCGCTCGAGCAGGTTGGTTGTCGTGCTCGAGACAAAGGCGAGTTGATAGACGTCGCCTGCCTGCCACGGGGTCCCGTTGGTCGGGTGTGTGCCACCCGGGGCCACCACGCCATTCGGGCCCTTCAGCAACGGCGTCGCCGAGGCGGCCGCCGACCAGGCCGTCTCGTTGCCCTCGGCGTCACGCGCCTTGACCATGTAAGTGTTCAGCGAGTTGACGGCAACGGTTTCGACCCACGTCCGGCTCGCCTGCCAGCCTGCCGTCGTACCTTTCACGGTGTTGGTGAAGAAGTACTCCACCGCCGGACTGTCCAGGTCGTACGCCAGCGTGGCCTTCATGCTGATGGTGTTCGTGGTCAGCCCGTTGGGCGCATCGGCCCACGTCATGATCGCCGGCACCGGCGGCGTGCTGTCGGCGCCCCCGCCCGCAAT
The DNA here is from genome assembly GCA_964555035.1 of uncultured Victivallales bacterium. Taxonomy (GTDB): domain Bacteria; phylum Verrucomicrobiota; class Kiritimatiellia; order UBA8416; family CAYOBW01; genus CAZKRK01. The sequence continues at coordinate 11,951 of CAZKRK010000033.1, forward strand.
GCGAATCGGCTGCGACAGACCGTAGAAGTGGTAGTTGCCGCTCTTGTTCTGATCGTCCCGGTAGATCCAGTTGCGGCTGGCGTATTCAGTGCGCCGGCCACAGCGCGCATTAACGCCCAGACCATTGAGTGAATTGCCCCCACCCGATGTGCCGTCGCCGTTTGCCCCACTCCAGACGCGGCTATCGCCGGCGCCGGCGTTGGCGTTCTCGTCCCGGTTGACCGGCGTGTCGACACTCTGGTCCCACATGTCGGAATAGTTGTCGACGATCTTGGTGGTGCCGTCCAACAGGTAGACCGGCGAGCTGACCAGTGCGTTGTCCTTGGCATGATGCGTCGTGTCCGCCCCGATCACCTTCCAGGTCAGACCCGGCACGCCCGGCAGACTCGATCCGTCGGCCACCGTGTTGATGTACTCGTTCCAGAAGTGGATATCCTCGCGCGCGGCCAGGTTACTCACGGTACTCGACACGAAGACGAGCTGGTAGATGTCACCCACCTGCCACGGGGTCCCGTTGATGGGATGCATGCCGCCCGGCGCCACGACGCCGTCCGGCCCCTTCAGAACCGGGGACATCGAGTAAGGATCGGACCATTCCGTCTCGTTCCCCGCTGCGTCGCGCGCCTTCACCCGGTAGGTGTTGACCGAATTCGGGGTAACCGTATCGACCCAGCTCCGATCCCTGCTCCACGCCCGCGACGCGTGCGTGACCGTGTTGGTGAAGAGGTACTCGACCGGGGCGCTCACGAGGTCGTAGGCCAGCGTGGCCTTCATCGCGATGGTGTTGGACGTCGCACCCAGCGGCGGCTCGGCCCACGTCATCGTGGCCGGCACCGGCGGATTCGTATCGGTGACGCCGTAGCCGATGGTCATCAACTGTGACAGCGCGTAGACGTGGTAGTTGTTGTTCCGGTTCTGACCGTTCACGCGCAGCCACGAACCGGAAACCTGCGTCCGCTGCGCTGAGCTCGCGTTGCCGCTGGTGCCGTCAAACGCCTCGGAACCCGCCCGGGTGCCGTCGTTGTATGAGCCGGTCCAGACACGGTCGGTGCCCGCGCCGGCATTCCCGTTCTCGTCCTTGTTGATCGCCGCGTCGACACTGCCGTCCCACATATCCGTCGCGTCGTCGGCAACCTTCGTCGTCGTATCCACAAGGACAACCTGCGCGCTGACAACCGCGTTGTCCTTGGCGTGCGTGGAGCTGTCCGATCCGATGATCTTCCAGGTCAGGTTCCCCATGCCGGGCAGACTGGAACTGTCGGCCAACGTGTTCACGTAGTCGTTCCAGTAGTGAATGTCCTCACGGGCATTCATGTTGGTCAGCGCACTCGACACGAAGACGAGCTGATAGGTGTCGCCGACCGCCCAGGTCTTCCCCGTCTCCGGGTTGATGGTGCCGGAGGCCGGTGACGGCGCGCCGCCCGGGCCCGAGTTCGGCGGATAGACGTCCACGGCGGTGACCGTCTCGATGCCGGACCACGCGGTCGTGTTCGTATCCGCGTCGCGCGCCCTGACCCGGTAGCCGTAGGTGTACGAGTTGGTCACGTTGGTATCGGTCCAGGTCCTGCTGGTGATCCAACCGGACTGCACGCCGCTCGTCGTGTTCGTGAACTGGTACTCGATCGGCCAGTTCGGATCGCTGGCATTGGTCGCGACCATCGTGATCGCACTGGGGCCGGAGGGGTAGGGGACGGTCTCGAACTCCATCGGATCCGGCGACGGCGGCGTGGTGTCGGGCAGAGGGGAGGCGGTCAGCTCGACCGACCACGCGGTCATGTTCGAGACCGCGTCGCGTGCGCGCACCTGGTAGCCGTAGGTCTCACCCAGCGACAGGCCCGTGTCGCTCCAGCCCGCGTTCGTGGTCCAGCCGCTGGAATGGCCGTTGGTGAGGTTGTTGAACAGGTACTCCACCGGCTCGTTCAACGCATCCGTCGCATTCGAGGCCACCATGGTGATCGTGGTTGAGTTGGCCGGAGACGGCGGCGTCTCAAAGCCCATCGGATCCGGTGTCGGCGGCGTGGCGTCGGTCGTGAAGCTCGCCGTCGGCGATGCCCACAGGTTGGTCGCCTCGTTGCTCGCCACATAGGTGTAGTAGTAGGTCTCACCCCGCGGAAGCCCGGAGAGCGAGTTGGTCAGCGACACTCCCGCCACGTTCGTGTACGTGCCGACAAACGCGTTGGACTTGGTGGTGTCGGCCAGCCAGGTCGCCGCATTCGTGTTGGCGCTGTTCGTACTCCAGTACACCGACACCGAGAATACCGACTGCGTCGCCTCCAGCGTCCCCACCAGGTCCGCGCTGTAGGCGCGGATGTTCGCGGCCCCGTTGTTGGTGATGGAGACCGCATCTGCAATGTGGATGGATGACACTTCGAAGTTGTCGGCGGCCGTCCAACCCCAACCGCCCTGATCGTTGTCGTAGATGCGTATGCGCACGGTTTCACCGGCGTATGCGCTCGCATCCAGGTCGCGAGCCACCAGTGAGTTGCCGCCACCAGATTGCCAGAGAATGTTCTCCCAGGTACCGGGCGAGGTCTCACGCTCGATCCCGATGCCCGCGATAGTCGCCGGCGCATCGGGCGTACCACTCCAGCCGTCCGAACCGCCGCCGGAGACAAACGTGATGTGAGCGTTCGCACCAAGGACAAAGGTATCGGATTCAATGATACCGGTCCAACCGTCGTGATTGCCCTCGTTCGACGAGTAGCCGTCTACGTAGTAAGTTCCCTGCTTCGGGCCGATCCGGGTGTGCGAAACCGGGTTGTTGCCGTTGCGGAAGAGCGTGTCGGCTCCGATCGTCGCGCCCACGTTGGACCACCCCGTCAGGTCGCCGGTCTCGAAATCCAGGTTGCGCGGCGCCGTGCTGCCCACCGGCGGCAGCGTCAGGAACGCATCCACGTCCGACCAGGAAGAGCCCAGAGCGTTGGAGGCCATGACGCGGTATTCGTACTGGATGCCGTAGAGCAGGCCGCTGATGTTGGTGGAGAAGGGCACGTCCTGCAGGACGGTCCCCATCGGGATCACGTGTTCCCAGGCGCCAGTGCCGCTGTTGGTCCCGGCGTCGGAACTGCCCCAGACGAAGTAGATGTCCGCGCCGCCACCGTCGGTGAGCTTGCCGTTCAACGTGGCTTCACCGATGTCAATACCGGTGGCGCCGCTGTTGGTCACAGCCGGCGGGCCGGCCGACGTGAACTGGGTCGACGGCACACCCCAGATCTCGGAGAGCTCGTTGGAGCCGTAGAACGTGTAGTAGTAGGTGGTTTCGGCCAGGAGCCCGCCGGACACGAAGTGGCTGACGTCGGTCAGGGCGTTGGTGTACGCGCCGACATAGGCGCCGCTACCGTCGGCCAGCCATCCAACCTTGTTCGTCCCGTAGTCGTTGGTACTCCAGAAAGCGTACACGTCGTGGACGGCATTCGATCCGGACAGGTACGCATTCAACTGCGCCTGGGCCGGGGCAACCGCACTGACGGCAGCGTTGGAGATGCTCGATGCGTTGGGCGGCGAGAAGGTGCCGCTGTAGGTCGTCTCGATGCCGTACTTCCATTCCAGGTAGCTGCCGATGGCGTCCTCGTCTGCCGCCGATTTCGTGTCGGAGTAGATGATGATCTCGGCGATATCGAGGTGCGCGCCGTGCCAGCTACTGTTCGGGCGCGCGATGTAGGCATTCGCGCTGCCGTAGTTCAACGGATTGACCTTGAGCACGAAGTAGTTGCCGACCTGGTCGAAGTAGTATTGGTTGCTCGCGAACGTTGCGTTGGTGCCGTTCTGTTTCATGGCGATGGGGATACGGCTGTTCCAGGTTCTCGCCTGGTTGTTCTCCAACATCCAGCCGTTGTTGTTCTGCTGGCCGAAGGGACCACCCCAGTTGGCGTACCAGAGGTGCGGGTTGCCCGGGTCGGAATCGTAGCGCCCCGAACGGAAGACGATGTACTCCTCCCGCGGCACCATGGCATGGTTGATGACAAAATGCTCGTTGCGGAACTTGATCCCCGGCCGCCCGTTGATCGCGTCACTCGAAAGCTCGGGGGTTCCGCTCACGGACGTCGTGTGGCGGTCGTTACCGGAGCGGTCGTCCCAGCTTGTCACGTTGTTCCCGTTCAGCCCCAATCCCTCACAGGCATCGTACCAGGCCTCCAGGTTCGTCGTTACAGGGAGTTCCGGCACGGTCTCGGCCTCGGGCATGGCGGTCGAGAAGCTGGTGGCCGGATCAGACCAGTCCTCCCCGAGCCCGTTCGTGGCATAGCAGCGGTAGCGGTAGGTCAGACCGTAGTAGAGATTGCTGATCGTCGTGCTGAACTCGTTGCCGGCATTGTTGGTTCCAAGCGGAATAACGTGCTGCCAGGCTCCCGTCCCGCTGTTCGTGCCGGCGTCGGTCGTTCCCCAACACAGGTAGACATCGGCTTTACCGCCGGCGGAGAGTATGCCCTTGAGCGTTGCGACCGTCGTGGTGACGTTGGTGACGCCGCGGTTTTCGACCTCCGGCGGGCCGGCCGAGCCGAAGACAACCGTGTCGCCCCAGAGCTCAGCGGATACGTTGCTCGCATAGTACGTGTAATAGTAGGTGGTGGATCCGGTCAACCCGCTCAGTCCGTGCGAGAGGTTGGTGCTCGCCACGTTCGTGAACGAGCCCATGTACTGGCTGTCGCCGCTTCCGGCCAGCCAGGCGGACTTGCTCTGCACCCCGTCGTTGGTGCTCCAGTAGACCCAGACATCGAACACCGCCTGCGTGGCGTAGAGCGTGCCGTTCAGCGTGGCCTGGTCGAGCAAGATGTCCGTGACACCGGTGTTCTCGATCCCCGTGTACGATGGCGACGGGTACGTCGTTGTGATGCCATACTTCTCGGCCAGGTAGGCGCCAACCTTGTCTTCGTCTTCTTCCGACAGCGTCGTGTTGTAGACCAACACTTCGGCCACATCGATATAGCCGTTGCCCCACCCATTGTTCGGGCGGCCAAGGAGACAGTTCCCGCTGCTGTACGTTGCCGGGTTGGCCTTGAGGATGAAGTAGTTCCCGACGTCGTTCATGTAATACTGGTTCGAGATCAGTGTCAGATCGCTGCCGTTCTGCCTCATCGCCAGCGGGATCCGGCTGTTCCAGGTCCGCGTCTGGTTGTTCTCCAGCATCCAATGATTGTTGTCCTGCCGGCCGAATGGACCGCCCCAGTCGGGGCCCCACTTGTGGGGATCCCCCGGATTGAAAGCGTAGCGTCCCGAGCGGAACACGATATACTCTTCCCGCGTCGCGATCCCGTGATTGATGTTCAGGCGGTTGTTGCCGCCATGGAAAAGCACCGCCGGCCAGCCGTTGATGCCGGCTTCCTCATAGATCGGCGTGCCCGTGACAGATGTGGTGTGCCGGCCGTTGCCGGATTTGTCCGCCCACGCGGTGACGTTGTTGCCGCTGCGCGTCACGCCGTACGACGCGTCGTACCAGGCCTCCAGCCCGCCGGTGACGTCCATCGGGTTCGGCTGCAGGGTGGTGAACGTCGTCACAGGGCTCCACGCGGTGCCGAAATCGTTGCTGGCGAAACAGGCGTAGTAGTACGTCAACCCGTACAGGGCGCCGCCGATGTCGACGGAAACCGTCTCCTGCAGATAGGCACTGACGGCCGGTTCGACGTTTTGCCAGGCGCCCGTCCCGCTGTTCGTGCCCGCATTGACGTAACCCCAGCAGAAGTAGATGTCGGCAATCGCACCCTCGCTCAAGGCGCCGTTCAGCGTAGCCGCCGAGGGGCGGATGTCCGTAGCTCCCCCCGCCGTATTGACGGCAGGGGCGCCCACCGTCTGGAGGCTCTCGCTGGGTGTCGCCCACAGGTTCGTCGCCGCGTTCTGCGCGCTGAACGTGTAGAAGTACTCGGTTCCTGCCGACAGGGCGTTGTTGGTGAAACTCACGCTGGTCGTATCCACGTTCGTGTAGGATCCGACGTAGTTTGTGTTCCCCCACGCCCCGGCATCGCTGCCGCCGTCGCTGGTACCCCAATAGACGCGGACATCGAAAACCGACCCGAGCCCGCGCAGGGTTGCATTGAAGGTCGCCGACGTGGAGGTGATATTCGCCGAAACGGGCGCATTGCCGATGCTGGTCCACTCCGGGTAGGCCACGTCGATCCCGTACTTGCCGGCCAGGTAGCCGCCGATGATTGACTCGTCCGCCGCCGACTTCGTGTCGGAGTAGATGATGATCTCGGCGATGTCGAGGTGCCCGCCATGCCAAGCGTCGTTCGGGCGCGCGATGTAGGAATTGGCACTCCCGTAGCTCGACGGGTTGACCTTCAGCACCATGTACTCGCCGCAACGGGTAAAGTAGTACTGGTTACCGGCGTACAGTGTATACGTGCAGTTGGTGCCGTTCTGCTTCATGGCGATGGGGGTGCGGCTGTTCCAGGTTCTCGACTGGTTGTATTCCAGCATCCAGCCATTGTTGTTCTGCTGCCCCCAGGGGCCGCCCCAGTTGCTGTGCCACTTGTGCGGGTCGCCGGGGTTGGAGTCATAGCGGCCGGACCGGAACACGAAGTACTGCTCGCGCGGCGCAATAGCGTGATTGATGACAAAATGCTCGTTGCGGAACTTGATCGCAGGCCGGCCGTTGGACTCGTCAGGCGTGAGCTCCGGCGTGCCGCTGACCGACGTGGTGTGACGTCCATTGCCCGACTGGTCATCCCATTGCGTGACATCGCTGCCACTCAATGTCAGGCCCTTGCCGGCATCGTACCAGGCTTCCATGTTCGCCATCACCGGGGCGTTCGCAGAGGGCAGGCCGGTCAGAAACTCGGCGGTGTCAGGCGCCCAGGCTTCACCATTCGCGTTGCTGGCGTAGGCGCGGAAATAATAGGTCACACCGTAGGTTAGATCGGTCGACGTCGACGTCGAGAACGCACCGACGTCCGCGCCGGTGCTGACCGTGTTGGTGTTGGCCCACGCCGCGGCATTGTCGGCACCGTCGGTCTCGCCCCAGTAGATGCGCACGGTCGTCGGCGCCCCGCCCGTGGACAGCAGGTTTCCGGAAAGCGTGGCAAACTGATTCTCCGGGGTGTAGCCGTCGTTCTCGACCGTAGGCGGCCCGTCCGTGCCGAAGATCGCGTTGGGGGTGGCCCAGATGTTGGTCACAGCGTTCGATGCGACCATCGTATAGTAGTAGACCGTGCCGCCGGTCAGCGCTGAGACCGACCCCGTCACCGACTGCCCCGTGACGTTCGTGTAGGTGCCGACGACCATGTTTGACGCCGTGCCATCGGCCAGCCAGGCCGCGCCGTCGGCATGGTCGTTCGTGCCGTAATACGCGTAGACCGTGAACACGGACCCCGTCCCATCCAGCGTCCCCACCAGGTCCGCGGTCGTCGTCCCGACGTTTACCGCCGCGGTGTTGCTCACGCCGATCGTGGCGGACGGCGGCGCATCGTAAGGGATGTAGACCTCCGTGTAGGGGCAGGGCCACGTGCCGTAGACAAACGAGTTTGCATCCCAGGTTATGCTGATCCCGGGGCTGGAGCCGTAACGGAAAGACTCACGGGTCTCGTGGCTGAAGGTGAAGATGCGCGCGCCGCTGTCCCCCGCGCCATTACCATAGTTATCTCGCGTGCTCGTCGAGGCAGTGGTGTAGCTTCCTTCGTTCACCGGCGTGTCGCCGGGGTTCATGATCGTGTGGGTCACGGAGATGCCCGGATCGAAATCGAACGTGAAGGCCGCACCACCCAACCCGGTCCAGCGGTTGTCCTGGTACGTCGCGGTGCCGTCGGCTGATGTGGCCCGCATAAGGCGCACCGGCACGTCGGCCGGGAACGACTTGCCGGCCTGGCTCAACAGGTCATTGACGATCGCGTCCGAGTAACAGGCCGGCGCGAACGCAGCCGTCGTCTTCAGGTTCTGACTGACGTCGTGCACGCTGCCTTGCCCGTCCGTATCGAACTCCCAGTCGTTGCGACCGCGGCCGATCAGCAGCCAGCTCTCGCCGTCATAGTCTTCGAAATACGCATCGAACGTCTGGCCGTCCGCGGTCAACTCGGTGCTGGAGCTCTCCGGCACCACGGTCGTAAACGTCTTCACCCCCGACCAGGCCTCGCCCACGGTGTTGGTCACGTACACGCGGTAGTTGTACTCGATGCCGTAGTAGAGACCGGTCAGGTTGGTGGAAAACGGCGCGTTCTCGTTGACCGAGCCCATGATCTCCACGTTCTGCCATACGCTCGTGCCGCTGTTGGTGCCGGCATCACTATCCCCCCAGCAGAGATACGTGTTCGCGGTCGTGCCGTCGGTCAGCTCGCCACGCAGCGTGGCCATTGCGATATCAATGTCCGTCACCCAGTTGGTAACGACCGGCTGGGTTTCGCCGCCAGCCTCCTTGATCGCGATCACGTTGCCGCCGTAGGCATAGTCGATGGTGTAGCCGGCGGGCATCCCGCTGAAGGACGTGAAGGTACCCACAAGCGTGTCGTAGGTGGCAATGGGATAGGCAAACTGCCCGGCAGCGCCCGTGACATTGAAATCGAGTGTGGCATCGGTGATGTCCAGGACGTTGCTCACCGCGAGCTGGCTGTTCTTGGGCGACTGCGCATCGTCGATCTCGATGGCAAGCGTGGCACCTGATGCGATGGTGACGTTGCTTGAGACACTGAACGTGCCCGGCGAGGCGCCCGGCGCCAGCGTGGCGCCCGACGCGACGCTCACCGCGGCTGCCACCGACCCGGTGCCGCCCAGCGTCCCGGCATTCACCGAGATGGCGCCCGTGAGGGTGTTGGCGCCGTTCAGGTTCAGCCGCCCGCTGCCGGTCTTTACCAGCGAGACCGTGCCGCCACCGTCCTCGATGATGCCACTGAAGGTGGTATTGATGTCCTGATCCACGGTCAACGTTCGCGTGCCCGAGCTCGCGGTGATCGTGCCGTCGCCCAGTGAGGCGGACGACAGGCTGGAGATCGTGGGGTTTGCGAGCAGATCACAGGTGGCGCCGCTGCCGGAAAACGTCAGCGGCGCGTCAGAGCCGAGACCCGCATTGTTGTCGACCCTGATCGTGCCGTCCGCGATCGTTACGCCGCCCGTGAACGTGTTGGCGGCGGAGAGGACGAGCCTTCCATTGCCGGTCTTGATCAGGCTGGCCCCGCCCGCGGTGTCGCGAATTTCGCTGCGCATGAACCACTCCAGGCCGGAGTGCCCGAGCGTGACGTCAACCGTACGGGCGGCCCCGTTAAGATCGAGAATGTTGTAGAAATTGCCGTCGCCGCCGCCGCTAGTCCGGGTGTTGCCGAGCAAAAGCGTGCCCGGATCAAAGTGGGTGCTGCCCCACTGCGCGACGGTGTTATTGTCGTTGTTGAACCGAATCGTCAGGTTGTTGTTGTAATTGAAGCCTGCGGCGGTGCCGCCGGTAAGCTGAAACTGCCCGATGCCGGTACCCAGCGGACGAATGAGTCCGGCGTTGTAATAGCCCTGGTACCTGGCCTCGTTAATCTGAACGTTGCCGGCAGGAAGGTTGCCGTTATGGGAATGGCTTCCGAGAAGAATGCCGCTGTTGACCACGGTGGGACCCGTATAGCTGTACTGGCCCAAGGCACTACCGCGCATACTCAGAGTGCCGCTTCCATTATAGATGATGCCGCCGGTTCCGCTGATAGCGACATCGTCGTTCCCGAACTCCAAGCCGCCGCCACTTACTACCACCGTGTCGTTCAATACGATTGTATTGTAGAATGCGTCTGTGCCGCCGGAGGTATTGCTTAGCGTGGCATTGCCGGAAGACACATCAAAGGTCAGCGTCCCCGCAGTACCATCGTAGAATCTATACGTATGGGAGCCGGAAGTGTCGCCAAGCAACAAGGTGCCCACGACAATGGGAGTCTCGACATTGACGTTCCTGTGATTGCCGATGTTGAGGGTAGAGAAATCTGCAACCGCATCGATTGCATTCGGGTATGTCGCCGGGTTAACCCAGTTCCCGTTCACGTTCCAGTTGCCGTTGCCGTCCAGGTTCCAGTCTGCCCCGGGCGCCATCCCGGCGAGCAGCCCCACACACAACAGCAGGGCGATAGTAGTAGTTGCATCACGCTTCATTATGGATCCTCCACGGGTCTGGGAAGAGAGATTCCGCGCCCGTCCGATACCGGACCGCGGTGACTGGGCACAATTCATCCAAGGCATCATGCGATAATACCACGACCCACCCCGGCAACATGAACCGCGTTTTTCCGCCAGTCTCACCGAGGTATTGCGCCAGATGGAGAGGGAGAAGGGGAGAGAAGTGGGTGACTTCGTGACTTCTTGACTTCGTGACGCGGTCGTAGGACGTTCCTGCCGGGCGTCATGGAGTCACGAAATCGCGAAGTCAGGAACCACCCAAACCGAAAGGACCCCTATATGAGCGGAATCTACAACCACAGCGGCGGCTTTCGGAAGCTCCACACCTTCAACTTCGCGACGATCATTCACCTCGGCACGACCAGCTTCTGCAAGCGCTACATCAATTGGAAGGACGACCCGCTGGGCAAGACGCTGGGCCAGATGATCGGGGCCTCCCGCTCCGGCAAACAGAACATCATAGAAGGCTCCGAGCGTGCCAAGACCTCCTCTGAGACCGAGATCAAGCTTACGGACGTCGCCAAGGCCAGCCTGTCGGAGCTGCAGGGCGATTTCGAGGACTACCTCATCCAGAACGGCGCCGTCCCATGGAGCATCCGCAACCCGGACCACAAGGCGGTCCTATCGATCATGCTCGAGCCGTTCGAGTACACCGACGACCTCCTGCACGACTATTGGACCTACCTCCTCAAGGAGAAGAAGAAGTTCGACCCATGGCTGGAAGACCGCGACGACATCACGGCGGCCAATGCCCTGATCGTCCTGATCCAGCGCACCACCGGCCTGCTCGGGCGGCAACTCACGCGCCTGGAAAGCGACTTCCTCGCCCACGGCGGCATCAAGGAGAAGATGTACCACGCCCGCACCGAGGCGCGCACCGAACCCGACGCCCCAGCCTGCCCCCAATGCGACAAGCCCATGCGCAAACGCAGCTCCGCCCGCGGCGAGTTTTGGGGCTGCAGCGGATATCCCGAATGCCGGGGGACACGGCCAGTCGAGGCGAAGGGGGGAGTGACTTCGTGATTTCGTGACTTCGTGACGCCATAGCGAGAACTTCGAGCCGTCGGAACCCCGGCGTCACGAAGTCAAGAAATCACGAAGTCACTCCCCCTTCTCCCGCGCCGCCAACCGCCACCTGCGCGGCGTCGTGCCGTACGCCCGCTTGAAGGCGGAGTGCAGGTAGTCGGCCGAGCGAAAGCCGACCCGGGGCACGAGGTCGACGATGGGCGTGGTGGTCGTCTTCAGCAGCTCGCAGAAAAGCTCCAGGCGCCGGCGGCGCAGCTCGGCGTTGACGCCCCGACCGAGTTGCTTGCGAAAGGCGCGTTCGAGCGTTCGTCGGGGCATCCTGATTTCCTTCGCGACGTCATCGACCGAGAGGTCCTGTTCGACGTGGTCCCACATAAAACGCATCGCGCGCGCGACAACCGGGTTACTCACGGCCAGAACCTCCGTGCTGCGCCGCGTGACGACGCGCGCGGGTGGGACCATGGTCGACGCCGGCGGCGGCGCCTCGCCTGCCATCAAACGCCGCAACAGAACTGCCGCCTGCCGGCCCTGTTCTGCCTCGTTGACGTCAACGGACGACAGTACCACCGGCGACAGCTCGCAGATCAACTCGTCGTTGCCGATGCCCAGCAAGGCCACCTCGTCCGGAACGGCAAAGCCGGCCTTCATGCACATGGTGCAGAGCCTGGCCGCCATGCTGTCCCCGTAGCCAAGCACGGCCACCGGCTTGGGCAAACCGTCGAGCCATTTGCCGACCTCCACGGCCCGCCGCTCGTACCGGGCCGCGTTCGTTTCATCCTCGGAGAGCCACCCCGATCTGAGCTGGTAGAGGTGGCACGTCAGCCCCAGGGCCTGCGCTCGCGCGCGAAACCCTTCGTACACTTCCCGGGAATCGGACCACGGGTCGTGCCCCACGTAGGCGAGATCCTTGAACCCGCGTTTCGCCAGGTGCTCCGCCGCCAGCCGCCCCTGCGCCATCTGGTCGGGCAGGACCGCCGGAAGCAGGTCGTCCTCCGGGTGGGGAAGGTTGCCCAATCGCACCGCCGGACAGTCAATCTCGCGCAGCCGTTGCGCCAACGGATTCGGCGGCAGGCAGTCGACGAGAGCCCCGCTCGGCGGCGGCCCCATCGGTATGGCCCCCCGCGTGAACCCGAGATCCAGCAGGTCCCACTCCCACTTGCGCGCCAGCTCGAGAATCGCGCGCAAGGCATCGCGACGCACCACCGACACCACCACCAACGGCCGCGCCCGGCGGACGATTTCGTGCCTATGTCTGCCAATGGCCATGCCGCATGATGCCCGAAAACGAGAGACAGGGCAAGCGGTCCCGGGCAGAACACATCAATTCTCATTATGGCCACGCCCCCTGCCGCCTTGTGCGGCAGGAGCGGGAGATTGGGGAGAAAAGGCGCGCCTTTTCTCCCCAATCTCCCGCTCCTGCGACGCAAGGTCGCAGGGGGCGTGGCCATAATGAGAATTGATGTGCGGAACACAGTGCGATTCGGATCCCCCGGGCTTGCCCCGGGGAGTTTCAGGCTGCCCGGCTACAGACCGAGACCGAGACCTGCTAAGAGCCCGAATTGTCGCAAGTAGAGAGCTTCGCACTCGTCTGCCGCCCCGGGCGCAAACATGGGGCGGTGCCACCCCTGCTTAGCTCAACAACCTGACCATGAGGCCGGCGGATTGGGGGAGTTGAAACTCCTCGAAAACTTGATATCCGCCGCTACGGCGCCGCCACCCTGAGCCGGTAGTACACCCTGCCGAAAGCATTGGTGCACTCGAGGCTCATCATGCCCCCGGCGTCGGGTTGGCCCATCATGGGAGCCAGCACGTCCGCCCACGGTCCGCCCAAACCGCCGATCTTCCGCTGGAGACGGTAGCGGCGTAGCGGGGATGCCGGAAAGCGCAGACTCCAGACGTTTTGCGCGCGGTTGGAAATGCTCAACCAGGAATAGGAAGCCGGATTCGTCGGATCGGTGCCGGCAATGTACTCCTGCCAGGTGAGCATCGGGTCGCCGTCAGCGTTGTCCAGGGCGGCCGCATCGAAGTTGTTCGACCAGGCCGGATTCTGCTGGTGCAGCCACCAGTGCGGTGTGTTGTTGGCCGCAACGTCCGGCGCGAACAGCGCCTCGACGGTGTGGTTCGTGGTGACGTTGCCGAACGGCACATTCGACACTGCCCCCACGCTGACCTGGTCGACCAACACGTCGGCAATGTGGAAGAACCGGTCCGGGGAAATCGTGAACTCGCGGCTACCCCCCGCTTCCACGAAGACATTCATCGACGGACTGATGCTCCCATTCCCCTCCGCATTGACCCGGATCAGGTACAGGGCCGTAAAGGGATCCCGATCGTCGACGACCAGATCGTCCAGGGCGAACGGACCGGACATGACCAGGCGGGAAAGGAACGCGTTGTTGGTGTTGGCCGCCGCAAATCGCGCCGCGGGCTGCGTGATCCTGGCGCCGTCGACAAACAACTCGAAGTAGAAATGCCCGCCGGCGTCACGTCGATAGTCCGCGTGGACGGTGATGCGATGAAAGGCGCCGTCGTCCATCCGGAGCTCCGGCAGCGTCGTCCAACCGTTGGACGCAGGGTGGTTCACCGGGTCGGGAGTGTTCCACACCCGCAGGTAGCCATCGACGTCGACGTACATCTGCAACTGCGAGGTGTCGCGCGCAACCGGTGGCGTGGGATTCCGCCAGCGGGTCATCTCACACACGCTGTCGATCCACAAACTGGTGTACCCGCCGGTTCCGGTGAATGCATTGGTCACCAGTCCATCGATTGCCAGCGCGCGTGTGTGCTCGGCGTAAGGAAGCGGCACGTCGCCGCCGTTGGCAAGGGTGCAGGTCCGGTTGGTGACCACCGGTGCCGTTTCGCCACTCTGCCCATACCAGCCGTTGAGTCCGACCAGCTCGGTCCCGTCCAGGTACCCCTCGAACGATTCCGCGTAGCGCACGCTGTTGGGGGCGTTGGCGGCTTCGACGGCGATGGTGCGCGCGCTGGAGTAGCTGTGCGGCCCGTACCGGGTGATCAGCTCGATGACATAAGCCCCGGCGGCAGAGAAGGACGCGGTGGTTGAAGGCGCGGCCGCTTCGCCAAAGGTCACCGTGCCCGGCCCCGAGACCTGCACCCACTCGACCGAGACCAGCTCGGGCGGCAGACCGTTCAGATCGAGCGCGGCGTCGAGCGTGGTGCCGTTGCCCAGCAGGATAGTGTGATCGGGCACGGCCGAGAGGTCAGTGACGGGGGCGTTGGTGTAGACCGTCACGTTCACCGTCGCCGACGTGCTGCCGATCAGGCTGTCGGTCATGACCGCGGTCAACGCATAAGTGCCGGGCACCGTCGGCCCCGTGATCACCCGGCTGTAGGGCGCGGCGGTATCGATACCCAGGGAGACGCCGTCGATGAAGAACTCCACGCCGCTGACCGCCCCGACCACCAGCTCGTTGCGCACCTCGGCAATGATCTCGGCGGTGTACGGCGGGATCAGGCCCAGGCCGTCCGGCAGCGAGACGATCGACACCCGGTCGGCAAACTCGACCGCGACCTGCACGGGTCGGGAGAGATGATCGCCCGCACTATCCTGCAGCCGCGCCCGCAGCGTGTACGCTCCGGGTCGGTCGATGTCGCCCAGGCCAAGGGCGTGGCTGTACGGAGCACTGGTGTCGACAGACAGGGACGCTCCATCCAGCAGGAACTCGACGTGGTTGACCGCCCCGGTCACGCGCTGCGTGTCGATGGCAACGGTGAGCTCGGCCAGTACGGGAATCAGCAGCGTCGCGCCCGAAGGCGGGCTCATCAACTCCACCACCGCATCCGGGAACCCCGGACCGGCAAATCCCGGCACGTACCAGTTGGCGGGATCGATCCCGGCCGCGGCCGCATCGCGCCGCTGGAGCGGCGCACCGGTCCCGTCCGCGCCAACCGGCCACGGGCTGGATTCGAAGTAGATCAGCTCGTCGACCAGGATCCAGGACGGGGGTTCGCCGACGGCATCGGGCGCCTGAGGTTGTTCCAGTGCGATGCGGTCGCTGCTGTTCGCAAGCTTCCCGGAAAACGGACCGAACAGCGCGGTCTCCCCGTCGAACTGCCGGTAGGTGGCCAGAAACGCGGCCTTATCGTCCGCCTGCAGCGGATCGTTCGGATCGAACGACACCACCGCCACGCACTGCCGCGCCCCGATCGTAGTGTTGGTGGGGAACGCAAAATCCACGCCGCCGTCGATCCGCCAGGTCAGTCCGTCGTTGTAGAGGTTCACGGCGCTGTCCGACGCGTTGCGGATCTCGATGTATTCGTCGTTGCTGTTGTCCGCGGGATTCGCCGCGGTCGGCGCGGGGTGGTACATGACCTCGTTGATGACCAGGCCCGCGGCCGCCCGTGTATTGGCCGCATTGGTGCTCGGCACGCAGGTCTGCCAGTAACCCGTCCCGTCCGTGATGCGCCCCCATGAAGCGCCGTTGGCCTGGGCCTTGAGTTCGACCGCGTCGGCCACGCGATCGGCGGACGTGCCCGGCAGGTAAGAGAGGTAAACTGTCTCCCCTGCCTTGTTGAGGCCGAAGCCGTTGGTAATGGGGCTATGGAAATCATCCACTTCAGTGAACCAGCGCCAACCGTCCCCGTCGATCGTCGTGCCGCCCGGAATAGGCCACTTGCGGAGCTCGTCCGCGTCGTCACTGAGATACCAGTCGGCCAGGGGAAGTGCGCCGGCGCTGGTATTGTACAGTTCGATGCCGTCGTTGGAGTCGTACCGGTCGAAAGGCGGCGTGGGGTTGTCGTAGTCGGTATGCGCTTCGATCTCGTTGAGCCGCACCGTGGTGACCGGGTCCGGGTCGGCGGCGCCGGGCGAACCGTCGAGGTAGGTGCTCGCGCGCCAGTTTCCGCCGTACTCCACGGCGTTGCCGGTCCGGTTGGTGGTGAGCGGCACCAGCGAATGCCCCGCACCGTCGGCGAGCAGCGGCCAGTCCCGTCCGTCGCCGTAGCTGAAGTCCGCGAGCACTTCGCCCTGCGACGTTACCAGCTCGACGGCGTCGCCCGCGTCGTCGAGGTTGCCGTCGAACGCGCCGGCAATGAGCAGGCCGTTGGTGTCGTAGCGCCGCGCAAAGGCATCGCGGTCGCCGACCACCAGCACGTGCCCCATCGCGGGAACGCTGAGGACGTCGCTGCCGGTAAAGTCGAAGGCGACGCCGGCGCTCAAGTGCCCCCGCAGCTCGATGCCCGCCAGCCCGAGCGCGGTCGGCCCGGCATTGTGGATCTCGATGTACTCGAAGTCGGACCGCGTCGCGCCGTTGTTGGTCTCTACCCCGGCGGGCCTGCGCGGGTTGTACATCACTTCGGAAATGCGCAGGGTGTTGGTGACGTCGGCAACGAAGATCGCCTCGTTGAGCGCGCTCCAGTTATCGGTGGCGGTCATGCAGCGGGCCTTGACCACGACCCCCTGGGTCAGTGACACCGGCCCGCCGTACACCGTCCCCTGCGCGGCGCCGGAGAAGATCCGGCGCGGGTCGGTCCCGTCCAGCGTGTAGTAGATCGTGCCGGGGCCGCTCATCGTGAGCTCGAACCCGGGGGAGAAGGTTCCCCCGTTCCGGTTGAAGACCGGCGCGTCGAGACTCGGATACCAGCCCGCGTTGCGCAACTGGTTGACCACGGTCTGGGCCCGGTTCTGCATCCAGCTAACCGCGTTGTTGACCTCGGTGACCCAGTGGTCGTTCCGGGTGTGCGGCAGAGCGTCATTGAGCGCATCTCCCCAGCGCGCCGATTCGGCGATGATGGCCGTGTCAATCTCCTCGGCGCGCTTCATGAGAAGCGCAATGGCATTGCTCGCGGTCATCAGCCCGTCATTGAACAGGTGCTTGTGCGCCTGGTCGCCGAACGACACCAGGTACTCGGGGTTCTGCACGAGCTGCTCGTGCAGGAAGTGACCGTTGAAGTGATTCAGCTCGTACCACCTGGACTTGTTGATCGGCCCCACGACATTCTCGAGACCGATGCCCAGGCTCCACTCGGAGTCGTACTCGAAATGCTTGAGGCCGTCCGGCTTTTCGCGGTTGATCACGGCAACGTAGTTGTTGACGGTGGCCCAGACCGACGCCGGGCCGTCCTTTTCGCCCGTGTAGTACGTGATCAGCATGTAGTCCATCAGGTTCTCGAGGTCGAGCAGCCTGGGATAGGCCGGATTGGGCGTGACCCCGTCGGCGTCGAGTCCCTGGGCACGGTAGTAGTTGGAGTGACTCCCGTAGCCGTCCATGGTGATGCTCCAGAGATTGGAGTACGCGTTCTCGCTGCCGTCGATCTTGTAGCCGTGCTTCTTCTTCTCGATGATGTCGTAGTCGTCCTTGTCCCCGCCGAAGTAGTCCTCCGCGTATTCGCCTTCGACGTGCTCCTGGGTCTGGTACATGCCCCAGTAGACCCCGTTCAGGTAGAGATGGTAATGATCGCCGCGGGTGGATGGCTGACCGCAGGCCAGTTGGAGGTCGCGGGAGAAGATATCGCGCAAGTGGGTGCTCCTGGAGGGCGTGTTCGCGCTCCATGCCGGGGTCGCGGCACACCGGAGGTCGACCCCGTTGAACGAATTGGCGCCGTCTTCCCCGAACATCTTGAACCGCAGCCGGGGCGCCCCGTAGGCGCGCCTGAAGCGCAGACGGAACGCGTGCTTGGGAATGGCGTCGCCGCGGCTCCACCCCCCGCGAATCCGCAGCCCGGCGTCTTCCTGGAACCCTTTCGAGCCGTCGGGATTCAGAAGCTCCACCGAGGTCACCCGTTCCCACAAATCGCCTTCCTTGTTGGCGTTGACGTAGATGCCGACCGCGGGATCGAACAGGTTGTCCAGGGGCGTCACCAGGGAGATCGTCGGTATCGCGAGCAGGGCGTCGTCGACCAGGTTCGTATAGTCCGGGTGATGGGTGATGTCCGGGTCCATGCCGTACTGCATGTTCTGACCGTTGACGTTGAATGCCGGCCACTCGGGCGTGGGCGGTTCGTTGTCGTACGGACTCTGTTGCACGACGTCCTCGACGAAGATGTAGCTGTGCGTATCGATGTCGGTGGGATACAGGCCGGTCTTGTAGGCCCGGGCCCGCACGCAGGTCGTCCGGCTGATTGGGATCGGGCCGGAATACAGCGTGCTGCCCGCGTCCGGGGCGCTGCCGTTGGTGGTGTAGTAGATCTCCGCGCCCGGCGTCGCGCTGGCAATCACGAGGTCGAATGCGTTGGTGTAGAACCCGCGGTTGTAGCTGAACTTCGTATCGGCCACGAAGTCGGCCGCACCGCCGGCGTTGACCGCGCCGGGGGTCGACGGGTCGAAGTAGCTCAGACCGTTGGTGGCGTTGCGGCCATAGGAGATGTTCTCCACCTGCGGCGGATAGCCGAACAGCCCCGGGCTGTATTCGAACGTGGTCACGGCGTCCACGACCGTGTTGCTGTCCGCGGCGACCAGGGCGAGGTACTCACCGTCGGTGCCGAGACCGAAGTCCGTGTGCAGCTCGCCCGCGATCACCGAGTTCGTGGCGCTGTCGGCATAGACCAGTAGGTATCCGCCGGCGGGAATGCTGGAGGTGGGAAACTGCCACTTGGCGAGGTTGAAGGGATCGTCGGTCAGGTGCCAGCCGGTCAGGTCCTCGGGCAATCCGCCGTTGTTGTGCAGTTCGATCCAGTCGGCGCGGTCGTCTCCGGTGGCGTTGGCATGCGCACCGCGGTTGCGGGCCATGAATTCGTTGATGACCACGTCGGCGGAGACCGTGGTCGCGGCAAGCAGGATGGAGAGGAGAAGTCTGTAGTTCATGAGGGTGTGTCCTATTCGAGAATGAACTGAAAGCCGTGGGGCAGGTAGTCGAGATCGACATGGAAAATCCGGTCGCGGTTTCCATCGAGGTGCAATTGGGGCGTGCCGACGCCGGCCTGGCCCGTGGTGTAGCGCGAACCGCCGGCGTATTCGTTGCCGCCCATGTTGAGGTAGGGAATGCCGGTGCGCCAGCCCGACGTACTTTGCGTCATGCCGATGTCAATGCCGTAGACCGTGTCGGCCTCCAGCAACACCGGCGTTTCGAGATGCCATGTCATGTACTCGCCACCGTTCCAGGTGAAAGTCTGGGTGGCCGTCTCGGTGTGCAGCTCGGTAAAGATATCGCTGAAAACCGACCCCACGCGGATTACGTAGGTCTTGGTGGGTTCGGCTTTCTGCGTGGCCGTAACCTGGTAGGTGATCGCCTTGAGCAGAACCTTCAGGCTGCCGGTGGTGAAGGTCTGTCCCTTCGCGCTGCCTGCCCCGGTGTTGTTCTCCGACCACCACTTGTCGGTGCCGGTGACGGTCCCGTAGTTGGCGACGTCCGCGCCGTCGATGGCGGGAGCATTGGTACTGGCCGACATGTCGGCCGCGTGAACGGCAACGGCAGACGCCAAGGACAGCAATGCGGCGAAAATGTGTCGGTTCATGAAGCGACCCCTTTTCTACTCGAGAATGAAATGAAATCCCCTGGGCGGGATCACGGGTCCGCCGTTGGCCAGGTCCTGAATGCGGGATAAGGGCAGGGCTTCATCCCAGATCGCGACATCGCTCATCAGGCCGGTGAGGTCTTCGCTGTACTTGCTCGAGCCGCCGATCTCCAGCACGTCGTTCACGGTCATCGCGTTGTTCTGGAAGGTCGTGTCCGAACCGATCGGCACGCCGTCAATGTAGAGGGAGACCCGCGGTTCGGTTGTGCCCACGACGGCCATGTGATGCCAGCTATCGTCAGCCACGTCGTATCCCGAAATCGTCGCCCAGCGATTCATCCGGTCGTACCCCACCTTGTTCCAGATGCCGTTGCGGCTGCCGATGATCACGTCCGCGCCGGCGTCGGTTTTGTTCGAGCGCGCGGCTTTGACCCACAGCGACCAGGTGAACCCCTTGGCGAGGTCGATGTCCTGCGTGCCCGCGCGCAGGCGGCTGCCCTCCTTCGTGCTCAGCACGATGCCGCGCCGCGGATCCAGCTCCCACGTGTCGTTGGGCCCTTGCGCCGTTGCATCGGTCGCCCCGTGGTTGGGATCGTCGATGACATCGTCCGCGCCGGTCGCCGACACCGGGGTTCCGGGATCGCCGTCGTTCAGGGGCCAGTAGGCGACAAGGTCGCCTTGGGCCGCGTGGAGCAACAAGGCCATCGCCACCAAAGCTGTTGCGTATCTCTGCATTGTTTCCTGTTATGCCTGCCTCACGGTGATCGGCAGTCACCTTTTGTGCCGGACACTGACTTGTCCGTGTAACGAAACCCCTATGATCTCACCGGGGAGCGCAGAGGGACAAGGTGCATTCGGTGCTCATTTGCGAAAAAGGTACCGCGTATTTCCGTCAGCGACCAGACGTCCTCAGGGTGCATCTGCGACTTGTTGCATTTGCAGGGGGCCACCGCCGGCCTTGCCCACTCTCCGCTCGCCCTTGCCCTTTCGCTCCGC
>CAZKRK010000034.1:0-32292 GCA_964555035.1 uncultured Victivallales bacterium
GGCGGGTTTGGAGTTTCCCTGCCGAATTGTCCAAGACGCCACGCGCCTTGGGGCGGGACTAGCCGGGGACTTCAGATCATACGTGCGTATCATCAGGCGCGAAGCGCACCGTGGCCCCGCTGCCCGCCCCCTACATCGGCCACGGCGAAGTGCAGCCGGTGTCGGCGATCTTCATCTTGTAGAGCTGCGCGAAGAGGCGGAAGCGGCGGGCAAAGTCGCCGCTGAAGAGGGTGTTGTGGTGTCCCTTGACCATGCACGCGTCGGGGCGGTCGGTGATCTTGATCTCGACGTTGGTCGTGCAGCCCGCGGCCGGCGGCATGGGATGGGACGCGACGACGCGCCCGGCGTAGACGTCCAGCGACGACGGGTTACCCTGGTAGTAGCGCACCATCGTAACGGGGTCGTCGTGCTTCCAGAAGACCTGGATGGCGCAGCTTCCCTCGTTGGTGTGAGCAAAGCGCCGCAGCAGGTACGGCAGCGAGTTGCCGTCCGGACCGTAGACGTCGGTCGGGCAGGTGCAGTGCGATCCGTAGTAGGTGTTCTTCTCGGTGTCGAAGCACGGGTTGTGCTGGAAGCCCGGGCGACCGGTCAGAAGCTGCCCGAGCAGTTGCGTGTACATCGCGGGGAAGTCATTCTCGCACGTCGCGGGAATGAGCTGGTTGTTCAGTGAGGTGAACGCAAGGCACGGCTTGAGCATCCCGCGTCTCAGGCAGTTCATCGTCAGACCGTCCGCATCGTGTTTCTCCAGCAGTTGCTTCAATGCCACGTAGGCCCGGGTCGCATTGTCCGTTGCCTCCGGCGCCATGGCACGAATCTCGGTGGCGCCCTTCTTGTTCGCTTCGATCCAGCGTCGCGCCTCGTCGTCGATAGTCGCGGTTTTGAAGAGCTCCGCGTACTGCTTGAACGGTACGACGCGTACGGTTGTGCCGAAGAACTTCTCGACTCCTTCCCGCTCGGCCGGCGCTTCGGTGATGCTCAGCAACCGGGCCGTCGCCATGCGCTTGCGGGCGTGGACCAACCGGAGTCCTTGCTCTAGAGCCTCAAAGTTGTCGAGCGACTGGATGAAATAGATGCCGGGCCGGCGGTAATGCGCGACCGAGCCGTGTTTGACGCCCAGCCCGATGTAGAAGATGACGGGAACGCCGTTCTTCTCGGCCGCCTCGAGCAAGGTGTCGGCCTGGCGGAGGCTCCTGTTGTAGAACATGACCAGCAGCAGCGCGTCCGGCTTCTTCTCGCCCAGCTCCGCCGCCAGGGCGGATACCTGCTGGTTCGAGCCGACCGGCCGAGAGTCGATCGCCAGCTCGATGCCGAGTGTCTTTGCCATCTTGCGCAGTTCGGTCTCGTACTTCTTCTGGCGGCCCTCCGCGTCGAAATCATTGCCCGGCCAGCTCCACCAGCCGTTGGGCTTGTCGGCAAACGTCTTCGAGGGCGGATAGACGAACGCAACCCGTATCCGGGCCGGCTCCTTGCGGGAGGCGGAGTTGGGTGCGACAGCCTCCGCCGCCCGGGCAGAGACCGCGCCGAGCGTGGCCAGGCCGGTAGCGGTTCCGGCCAATTTCAACAAATCCCGCCGTGTGCAGTCGCAGCACCCGCAGCCGTGTTCGGAATCGTGCGTGTGAGTTTCCATGTCTGTCTCCCTGTCTGCTTCCGGGTTCTTGCCTCGCTATCCATGGCCGAATGCCGCTGCCACGTCACAGCCCCGCCGGGTGATTCGCTGTTCCAGGCTGTTTTCTCGCGCCCGTCCCCTCACCCGGTCCGACGCAGGAGGACCGGGTGAGGGGACGGGCGCGAGAAAACAGCCTAGAACGTTTCGTCGACAACCTCCCGCGTCAAGTCCACCCAGCGCCGCACACGCGTGGCATCACCTTGAATGGTCTGAACGTCTTTGAGCGTGATGTCAACATGCAAGTCGCGGCAGGCCGAGAGATCGCGCGTGAGGATGCGGCGGACGCGGTCTTCGTCGAACCCGTAGCTGACCATGTCGGCCGGGCTTGGGCGATAGCTGATGACGTAGTCCGTGCCGATCTGCTCGGCACAGCGGGGGGCATCGGCAAACGGCGCCACGGCGATGCGGCGCAGGTTGGGAATCTGCCGCAACATGTCGATCTTGTTGGTCAGGTCCTCGCAACACCCATAGGCCACGAGTCCAAACCTCTCGAGGATCGGCAACTGGTACCGG
Source organism: uncultured Victivallales bacterium (assembly GCA_964555035.1). Taxonomy (GTDB): domain Bacteria; phylum Verrucomicrobiota; class Kiritimatiellia; order UBA8416; family CAYOBW01; genus CAZKRK01. Next base: position 2,180 of record CAZKRK010000034.1, read on the forward strand.
AGCAGAAACTCTTCGTGCATGTCCGGCGAAACCCCGGTGAACTCCTGCGCCGCCTGGTAGCCCCATAGCTGCCTGCGCTTCACACCCGTCACATTCGGGGCGGGGTCTTCGAGCTCTTCCGCGTAGGGCATGGCCTGATTCCGATGGTTGCACAACCCCCAGTCGCCGGCGGCTTCGGCCTGGTCGTGTACTCGCAGGATGCCGTCCCTAAGGAACTTCGCCAGCCGGTGCAGGCCGTCAGGGTTGTCGATCATGTCCAGCATGAAATGCTCGATGCCGCGCAGGTAGCCGAGATCGGTCGCGATGTCGCCCGTCCACATCAGGTAGGCCGGGCCACGATTGACGTTGACGGTGAGGATGTCGCCGATGACATCCCGGATCCGCGCCACGCGTTCGCTCGTCCCTTCCTCGTCGATTCCGTGGCGGGGGACGCGCAGCTTCGCAATGTCGTCGAGTTCCTTCAGCGGATAGTCGACCTTGAAAGAGCCGCCCGGCACGTTGCTGTGGTTCTTGTGGACCTCCACTCCCCAACCGGTGCACGTGTAGGCGGCCGGCACGGTCACCCAGGGCTCGAAGATGGAATCGTCACCGAACGTGTCCCAGAACAGATCGTGACGCAGCCTGTTTTCGATGCCACGGAAAAGCGGATCCTCGCAGAGGCACTTCGATTCCGGCAGCTCATGCCACGCGAAGGCCCGCACGTAGATCAGCGGCCGCGTTGGCTTCAGACTGTTGTGCGCGCGCCAGAGCCGGCGCCGCTCGTCCTGGTCCGGACGACACGCGATCTCGGCGTATCGTTGCGCCAGCTCGCGTAGAACATCTCTAGCGTTCATCGTTCTGTCCGCCTTTCATCCCGAGGACGCGACCCGCCCTCCTCGAGCATTGGTTCGTAGGTCCGATTTGCAATCGGACCCAACGCCGCTCGGACGTGGCGTCTTCCCCCCGTCATCTAAAACAACCGGCGCGGTTCGGGTCCGATTGCAAATCGGACCTACGTTCCCGCTCACCGCTACCGCGGGCCGGGGTCGTTGATCTTCTCCGCCCCCCTGGTCCCGCCCGGTTTCTCGTACTTGTCGGGTCCCGGGTGTCCGCCGGGGAGGAGACGCTTACCGGTTTCCCGGTCATGACGATCAGGAGTCCGGCGGTCCCGCGGCGGGATCGAATCCCCCGTGCGGGCAATCCAATCGTCCATGACGGCCCGCAACCGCGTCAGTGTTTCAGCGTGTTTGGGATCGCCGGCCAAATTCCGAATCTCCAGCGGGTCGTCGCCCAGGTGGAAGAGCTGCTCTACCGGGCGCGGTTTCAGGAACACGCTTTTCTGTACGGGCGTCAGGTCGCCGGCCTTGAGACGTTTCCAGAGGTCGACGTAAGCCGGGAACAGGTACTTCGCGTACGTGGCGTTTACGAAACCGAAGTGGGCCAGCTCGGGAGCTCCGTTGCGGTAGTAGGCCAACGACCCGTGCCTGAGCGTCCGTTCGTGACAGTATTCAACCTGCCAGTTGCGTTCGACAAACACGTAGTCGCAGACACGCGCCTTCGGGTCGACAAGCTGGGGCAGCAGGCTGCGCCCCTGGATTGCCGCCGGCACGTCCACGCCCGCCAGCTCCAGGAAGGTCGGCGCGATGTCGATTGCACTGGCCAGCTCGCCGCAGGTGTCGCCGCTGCTCCCGAGTCCGCGCGGCCAGTGCATGATCCAGGGCGTGCGGCTTCCTTCTTCGGTAATCCAGCGCTTGGCGCGCGGAAAGGGGCGGCCGTTGTCGGCGATGAAGAGAACCAGCGTATCGTCGAGCACTTCCTGCCGCGAGAGCTCCGCGACCACGTTGCCCACGTAGCGATCGAGCCGCTGCACTTCGTCGTGATAGGCGGCCAGGTCGGCACGCGTGCCCGGCGTATCCATCAGTGGCTGCGGGAGCCGGATGGTCTTGGGATCGTGAGGTTCCCCGTCGGGGTCCCGTTGCCAGGTGCGGTGGGCGTCGAACGAGGCCAGCCAGAGAAAGAAGGGGCGGTCCTCGGGCCGTTGCTTTAGAAGCGGCACCCACTGCCGGCAACCGCTGGGGCCGGAGGCTTTCTTATCGAGAACCAGGTCGAAGGCTTTCCGCGGGTAGTTGCCCATGTGCCACTTGCCGGCCTGCGCGCACCAGTAGCCCGCCTTCTTCAACTCAAGCGGGAACAGGGGTTGACCTTCGGGGAGTGCGGTATGCAGCTCCGGCGCGCCCGTATTGTGCGGATAGCGGCCGGAGATGATGCTGCAGCGGGACGGACTGCAGACGCTGGCCGTCAGGTAGGCCCGCGTCCACCGCCGCCCGTGGGCCGCGAGTTTGTCCAGATAGGGCGTGCGTACCGTCGGGTTGCCGTAGCATCCCAGGTCCGTGGCAGACACGTCATCCGCGATGATGAACACCAGGTTCGGGCGGCTGCCGCGCAGGGCGGAGACGCCGGAAAGCGCCGGTGGTTTGGCCGCGGCCGTCTGTAGGGCTAGAAGCGCCGCGGCAAGGACACAGCACCCACGGGATCTGAGCCTCGGGTTGATCATGTCATTATCTCGGGATGACTCAAGCGATGACGCGGCCATTTTCTTCCTCATTGCATTCGATAAAGGGAGCCATTCTTGCATAAGAGGCGGGGGTCGTGCAATGGGCACGGGCGGGCCAAGGGAGAACGGTTCTACGTTGCTTACAACTCGAACTGCGTCCCCGCATTTCCTGCAACCGCGGCCTCGATTTCCTCGATCGAGCAAATGACCGCCCGTTCGCCACCCTGTTGCATAAACCGGCCGGCCGCCTCGACTTTCGGTCCCATCGAACCGGCGGGGAAATGGCCTTCGGCGACGTACCGCTCGGCTTCGGCCACGGAGACCGCGGCGAGAAGTCTCTGCCGCAGCGTCCCGAAATCCAGCATCGCGCCCTCCACGTCGGTGGCGATGAGGAATATATCGACGCCGACTTCCTCGGCCAGCTTTTCGCTCGCCAGGTCTTTGTCGATTACGGCATGCACGCCCGTGAACGAACGCCCGTGGCGAACAACGGGGATCCCGCCGCCGCCGCAACAGATAACGATGTAGTCGCGCGAGATCAGGTCGCGGATTTCTCTCTTTTCAACAATAGTCACCGGTTCCGGACTGGCGACAACGCGGCGGTAGCCCTTGGCCGTCTTCCGGGTAAGTTGTTATGGTCTTCGAGACCGCGTCCCCTTTCGGATGGCCGATGGCTGGGCTTCGTCCAATTCCAGTCGTTCCATCACGCAAGCCTCCAGGGTGGGCTCGCCGTGATCGCGGTATTCGTACCGCACTCTTGCCACAGGTCTGTTCACGGAGATGATGCGCGACAGGTCCACCGGCGTCGCGCACAGCACCATGTCGCAATCGGCGGCGTTGATGGTGGTTTCCAGGTCGCGGACCATCGCCTCGCTGTAGCCCATGGCCGGCAGAATTCGGCTCAGGTGCGGATACTCGTCGAAGGCATCCGCCAGCCCGCCGACGACCCACGGTCGCGGATCGACGACCTCCGCGGCGCCGTAGCGATTGGCCGCGATCACGCCGGCCCCGAATGACATGCCGCCGTGCGTGACCGTCGGGCCGTCCTCTACGACGAGGACGCGTTTGCCCGCGATGGATTCGCCGTCCGTGACGATGATCGCGGTTTCGGCCAACACGATTTCGGTTGCCGGTGCGTGTGACTCAATCGTGGCGCGGAGCTCGCGCACCTGGTGTTCGGCGGCACTGTCCACCTTGCCGATAACGGCAATGTCGGCCATGTGCATGTTAGTCTCGCCGGGATAGTAGCGCCGTTCGTGCCCGGCCCGGTGCGGGTCGAACACGACCACGTGAACGTTCGGCCTGAAGAAAGGGGTATCGTTGTTGCCGCCGTCCCAGATGATGATGTCACCCTCTTCTTCCGCGGCCGCAAGTACACGCGCGTAGTCAACGCCGGCGAACACCACCGCGCCCTGCTCGATCAGCGGTTCGTACTCCTCACGCTCTTCAATCGTGCAGCGCGAGGCATTGAAGTCCTCGCGGCACGCAAAACGCTGGACTGCCTGGCGTGACAGGTCGCCGTACGGCATCGGGTGTCTGACAACAACGGGGCGCCGTCCCGCCCGTCGCAGGAACCCGAACACGTGACGCGTCGCCGGCGATTTGCCGCAACCGGTACGGACGGCGCACACGGCCACTACGGGTCGCCCGGCGGTCAACATCGTGCGTTCCGTGCCGATCAGGATGAAATCCGCGCCGCGGGCCGTAACGAGCGAGGCGCGGTGCATGACCTCCTCATGTGAGATGTCACTGTAAGAGAAGGCGACCTTGTCGACGCGGTGCTCGCGGATGAGTGCGTCGAGGTGGTTCTCGGGGTAGATGGGGATGCCGTGCGGGTAGAGACTGCCGGCCAGCTCGGGGGGATAGACGCGCCCATCAATGCTGGGAATCTGAGATGCAGTAAACCCCACGACCTCGTAGCGGGAATCGTCACGGAAGCAGACGTTGAAGTTGTGGAAATCCCTCCCCGCCGCTCCCATGATGAGGACGCGCTCGGTCTGAGGCGTGCCGTGCCCGCTCATTCGCCCACCTCCTCCAGCTCGCCCAGGATGGGCAGTATTCGCGTCATGGCCCAGTCGATCTGCTCGGCCGTTACAACCAGGGGCGGGCAGAAGCGGATCACGTCGCGATGGGTTTCCTTGCAGAGCAGTCCGGCATGCATGAGTCTTTCGCAAACGCGCCGGGCGCCACCCGCCTCGGGTCGGAGCTCGAGGCCGATCATGAGGCCCTTGCCACGCACGTCGCGGATCAGTGGACTGCGTATCGCCGACAGTTGCGCCAGGAAATACGCGCCTATCTCGGCCGCGTTCTCGATCATGTTCTCGTCAACCAGCACCCGCAGGGCGGCCCGTGCGACTGCACACGCCAACGGATTGCCGCCGAACGTACTGCCGTGATCGCCGGGCATGAACACCCCCAGCACCTCCGCGTTCGACAGTACGGCCGACACCGGGTAGTAGCCGCCGGAAAGGGCCTTCCCGATCACGGTCGCGTCGGCCTCGATGCCGTAGTGTTCTTCGGCCAGCAGCTTGCCGGTCCGGCCGAGGCCGGTCTGGATTTCATCCAGGACCAGCATGACGTTGTGGGCGGTACAGATCGCGCGCACTTCGCGGAAATAGCCGTCGGGCGGGATCACGACGCCGCCCTCGCCCTGGATCGGTTCCGCCATGAAGGCCACCGTGTTGGGTGTAACGGCCGCCTCGAGGGCTGCGGCATCCCCGAACGGGACTACCTTGAAACCGGGCGTGAACGGCCCGAAGCCCTGGCGGTACTGGGCTTCGGTGCTGAAGCCGATAATCGAGATGGTTCGCCCGTGGAAGTTGTTCGCGCAGACGATCACTTCGGCCCGCCCGGGCTCGACGCCCTTGACCTGGTAGCCCCACTTGCGCACGGCCTTGATGACAGTCTCCACGGCTTCGGCGCCGCTGTTCATGGGCAGGGCCTTGTGCGAATGCGTCAGCTCGCAGAGCTCCCGGTAGAGGGGACCGAGCTGGTCGTTACGAAAGGCGCGTGAGGTGAGGGCGAGTCTCTCCGCCTGGACAATCAGCGCCTCCATGATCTTCGGATGGCAGTGTCCCTGGTTGACGGCCGAATATGCCGAGAGACAGTCCAGGTAGCGTCGGCCCGCGACGTCCCACACCCAGACGCCTTCACCGCGTGTCAGGACGACGTCCAGCGGCTGGTAGTTATGCGCCCCGAACGTCTCCTCGAGCGTGATGTATGCCCGTGCATCCACCGTCGCTCCTTTCGCTCTCGAGCCCCGTTCCTTCCGTTCCAAGGGTATTATCTCTTGCGAGAGCCGAATCGTCAATGGCCTTCCGGCCGGCAATTGCCCGGGGGCCCCGGCAGGTGCAACGAATCGCAGATGCGCCCTTGCCCGGGAAACGTAGTGCCAATCTCGGATACATAATCAGCCCGGCGGGAACTTCTGTACCGATTAGGCGTTGCTTCACCGGGCGGTTTCCGCTCTGGCGCCCATCCACTCTCCCGTTGCTCCAATCGCCACCCCCACGGCATAGCAGACAAGGTCCGTCCACTTGAATCCGAACCCCAGTACGAGTCCGCCGAGCCTGGTGTGGCGTACGGTGTCGAGCCATGGCGTCTGGATGAACTGGCTGAATTCGATGGCGTAGGAGAATGTGAGCGCCGACAGTGCAAGCACCCACGTCGACGCGCGGCGAAAGACAAACGCGAGTCCGAGGAACACCATCAGCGCCCACAGCGTGTCGCCGGCGTACTCCTGCACGAGCTCGGGCAGGACTTCACCCGCGTCCGAGCGCGAGAAGAGCCCGAGGACAACTACACCCAGGATGCAACCGGCATAGATGAATCTGTTTCGTGACATGTTTTCCTCGTAGGTCCGAGTTGCACTCGGACCCAATCCACGCCGGACACCTCACCCGCAGTGCCCGGGTCCGAGTGCAACTCGGACCTACTGCGCAAACACCGTTAGCACCGCGGCTGTACATGCGGCCACGGCAAGCAGGACTTGCAATGATATGCCGCCAGTTATCAGCGGAAGATGATTATAGGGGGAAACCGCGGTACAGCAACGCTTTCGCACGAGATGGAACAACTTGACCGTAACAGCCCAAGGTATTACCATTGTTGCCGACGTGGTAATACCTGCCGAAATGGGGCGACACATGACGACATTGACGCTGAAAGTGCCCGACTTGCTGGCGCGAAAGATAGACGGTGCGGCCAAGCGGCAGCATGCCTCGCGTTCGGCGTTTATCCGGAGGGCCGTGGAGAGGTACATTTCAGAAGACCTGGCCGAGAACGAGCAACCCTCGGCATACGACCTCATCAGAGATTTTGTGGGGACTGTTGAAGGTCCCCGAGACCTGTCGACCAATCCTCGTCACATGGAGGGGTACGGGAAGTGAAGCCTGGCGTGATTATCGACGCCGGTCCCCTTGTTGCTCTTCTGAACCGCCGTGACGCGCATCACGAGTGGGCCACGGAGCAGGTCGAGAGATTCTCGGGGCCCATGTTGACCTGTGAAGCGGTGCTGTCTGAAGCACTGTTCCTGTTGAGAAACGTCTCGGGCTCAACGGCACAAATCGTTGGTCTTCTTCGTTCGGGGGGCGTTCGCCCGGTATTCGTCTTCGAACAGGAGGCAGAAAGCCTGTGCAGGCTCCTCGTCAAGTACTCGGACGTCCCGATGTCCCTGGCGGATGCCTGTATCGTCCGCATGTCCGAGCTGTTCCCGAAGCACGTCGTCCTCACGCTGGATGACGACTTCAACATCTACCGCCGCAACCGCAACAGGGGCATTCCGGTCGTCTCGCCACACTCAGCCGGTTGACTTGCCTTTCCTGGGTTTGGGTTCGGGCAGGTCGGGGAGGAAGCGCGGGTTGCGGGACGCTACCCAGATGCAGCGCGAGAGGCTTCTGGCGCCTTCATAGGCGGGGACTCGGAAGTAGCGGGCGTGGAGGCGGGCCTGCTCCAGGCGGCGCCCGAACTGGCGGTCAACGCCGGAAGCCCAGACAGCGAGGCAGCCGCGCGCGGTGAGCGCGTCGCGGCAGGCACGGATGCCCCGCGGGCTGTAGAGACGTTCGTTGGCGCGGTCGGTCAGCGCCCAGGGGCCGTTGTCGACGTCCAGCAGGATGGCGTCAAACGTGTGCCGCGATTTGGCGATCAGTTCACAGACATCGCACATCTTCACGACGACACGTCTGTCGCGTAGCGGATGCCCGGCCAATTCGCCGAGAATGCCGCGGTTCCAGTCCTCGACCTCCGGTATCAGCTCGGCCACAACGACCGTCGCCTTGGTCTGCAGCATGTCGAGCGCCTGGCGCAGGGTGTAGCCCATGCCGAGGCCGCCGATCAGGACCGCCGGGTTGCTTACCTGCGTAATGTGCGCGCACCCCAGTCGGGCGAGCTCCAGCTCGGATTCATGCTGGCGACTGGTCATCAACTCCTGGCGGTCGACGGAAATGGCATAGTTGCCATCGTGGCGGGTCAGGACGATTTGGCCGCCGTCGGGGGCCTCGGCTGTCGCAAGCTGTTCGATGGGTTTCATGAGGTAACGCTATCGGATCGTGTGCCGTGCCGGAAGTCAAAACTGTTCTCCATGAAGACCGGTGAAGAGGAGAAGAAGCGAAAGTCGCCCACCCCCCTCACCCGGCTCGCCCTGCTCGCCGCCCTCTCCCCCGAGGGGAGCGGTGTGAGCGTCAGTCACCTCTCCCCCCGGGGGAGAGGTCGGCGAGCAGGGCGAGCCGGGTGAGGGGCGCTCGGCCGCGCGTCAGGCGCTTTCATCGCCGTTCGCGCCATCGACTGAACCAGTACACCGGCAGACCCAGCAGCAGAATCGCCAGTGCGGCAAGCGCGATTTTCGGTTTGTAGGTGACCGCGCTGTAGATCAGGAATCCGCAGACTCCGCAGAACAGCAGCGGCGGTACCGGATACGCCGTGACCCGGTACGGCCGTTCGGTTTCGGGATCGCGGCGTCGCAGGACGATCACGGCCAGACTGGTCGCGAAGTAGAAGGTGTAGACCGCCGGGGCCGTGTAGATGACGGTGTCGACGAACGACCGCAAGGCTATGACCAGCCCAAGGGCAACCGCGCCCTGTAGAAGCAGCGCGCGGACAGGAGTTCCGGTCTTCCCGTTCCACTGCCCGAGCGGGCGAAACAGGGCATGGTCCTTGCCTACGGCGTAAGAGATGCGCGCGCCGGCGAAAATCAGCCCGTTCACCGCGCCGAGCGCCGAGATGCAGATCAGCACGCTTATCAACCGCCCGCCGATGCGCGGCAGAACGGCTGCAACGGTGTCGGCGGCCACGGCTTCGGACGCGGCCATGCCGCCGAAACCGAGGGTGTAGAGGAACACGCCGTTGAGCAGCAGGTACAGCACCGTTACCACGATCATGCCGGTCACCAGCGCTCGCACGATGTTCCGGCGCGGGTTCTTGACCTCGGCCGCAACGTAGGCCATCTCGTTCCAGCCGCCATAGCTGAAGAGCACGAAAATGAGCGCCAGGCTGACCGGCAGTCCGCCTTCGGCCGGCGGCGCCGCGCTCTCCGGGCGGCCGGCCATCAAGCCGATGGCCGCGATGGCCAGGAGTCCGACGGCCTTGACGGTCGTCAGGATGTTCTGCGTCCACTTGCCCTTGTGTACGCTCAAGATGTTGATCCCTGTCAGAGTAGCTGTCGCCACAGCGGCATACACGGTCTGTGTGAGGGTCGAGTTCCGGCCGCCCCAGGGATCGAAGATAGCGGCGGCATACGCGGCAAAGGCGAACGCCATGACGGCGATGTCGCCCGGCCGCACCACGGCGACCTGGATCCAGCCGAAGAGAAACCCGGCCCAGCCCCCGTAGGCTCGCGTCAGGTAAACATAATCGCCGCCCTCCCGCGGATAGGCCGACGCAAGCTCGGCGTAGCTCAGGGCGCCGCACAGCGAGAGCACCCCGCCGACACCCCAGATGAGGAAAACGCCCCGCCAGCTACCGGCGCCCTGCGCCACGGCGGGCGCCATCTGGTAGACGCCGACCCCAATGATGATGCCCACGATCAGGCACACCACGTCAAACAGGGAAAGAGCGCGCGACGGGGCGCCCTTATGATCCGGAGTGGAAGCCACTGACGATCCCTACCGTTTCTTCATGGACACACCGACGCCGGCGCCGTTCATGTGCAGAAAGAGCGTTTCCAACTTGGGGTTGGTCGTTATGGCTTTGACATACTTGGGGTCGGCCATGCGGGTGGTCATGTTGTGGGCAACGACCAGCCCTCCGGGTCGCACCCGCGGGAGCAGCTTCTCAAGGTAGTCGATGTAGCCGGCCTTGTCCGCGTCCAGGAAGAGCAGGTCGATTTCGCCCTTCAGCTTGGTCACTTCCTCGTGGGCGTCGCCTTCGATGAGGGTGACGAGCTCGGACATCTCCGCCCGCTTGAAATTCTCGCGGGCCAGGTTGGCGCGCCCCGCATCGATTTCGTAGGTCGTCAGGCGGCCACCGGTTTTGCGCAAGGCGAGACAGAACCACAGGCCGGAGTAGCCGTTCGATGTGCCGATCTCGACAACGTGCTTGGCGCCGATGGTCTCCGTCAGCAGGCGCAACAACCGCCCGTCGTCAGTCGGCACATTCATCATGCCGCGCCTCTGGTTGTCATGCAGGTCCTGCAGGATTGCCAGCACCTTCTTCTCTACGTCGTCGGCCGGTAGCGTTTTGGCCGTGAACATGGACTCCGTTGCTCCCGGACCGCCGCGGGGGGGACGCCGAAGACCGCGACGGGCCGGTCCCTTGGGCGGCGGCTGTTGAGCCGACGAGATTGCCAACGAAGTCAGCAGCAGTGCTGTTGTGAGAAGAGAGATTGCGCGGGCCGTCATTGCTTTGCTCCAGATTTGCCGGTTGGGATGAAGTTCTTCGTATTGAACGACACGTGCTCACCGGAGAACAAGGTGTTTTTCGACAAAACATTGCAATAACGACCTCAACCGCGCGTTTACTGAGCCATCGGAAGCGAAAGATCGGTCGCATTGGTCTTTCCGGAACAGATAGTCAAGGAGGTCGGAGATGAAGGTAATGCGAGCAGTTGCAGCAGTTGTCGTGGTCGTGAGTCTCTGTGGTTCGGCGTTTGCCGGCGAGGGCGAAGGCAAAGAGCGCAGGGATCACGCCGAGCGTCACAAGGGTCGCTTTGAGGCCGCGGACACCGACGGCAGCGGTGCGATATCGCTGGAAGAGTTCAAGGCAGCTCACGACAAGCGCATGGCGGAGTTCAAGGAGCGCCTGGGTGACCGATGGGACCCCGAGCGCGCCGCGAAGCGTCCCGGTGCGGACGAGATTTTCGGCAAAATCGACGCCGACGGTGACGGACAGGCGACGATGGACGAGTTCCGTGCGCACGGCGCCAAGATGAGGGAGCGGTTTCGCGGGCGTCGTCGCCGTCCCCACGACGGTGGCGAAAAGAAGTGCCCGCATGGCGATGGTGCCAAAAAGGGCGGCGACGACAAGGGTAGCGGCGACGGCGCGTAGGCCGGAAACGTCATTCCCTGCTCGTTCCCTTACTCGTTTCCCTGCTCGAAGAGAGAGTGGGGAAGCGAGTTGGAGGATCAACAATGGTCAAGACATGTCTGACAGTGACGGGCGTCTGCCTGGTGTTCGCCATGAGCGGATGCGGGCAGAGAGACGCGCTTGACGTCAAGGCCGAGGTCGATGCGCGTGTGAGCGAACGTACCGAATCTCTGGTCCGCGTGACGGACGCGCTCAACGCGCGGCTCAGCAGTCTGGAGGAAGAAAACGCGCGGCTTCACGCCGGATTCGAGGAGCTCAAGAAGCTGCACGAAAAGAAGATCGCGGATGAGGCCGAGACGGCGGTCGACGAGAAGGTCAAGGGGCTCGTCACCAAGTGGCTTGACGAGCAGGGCTCGGGCGAGCAGGCGGTCAACCAGGTGGTTGCTGCGACGTTCGAAGACAACTTCGCGTACAGCATGAAGGCCTACGAGGCGAAAAAGGAGGCTGAAGCCGAGGCGCGGCGTGAGGCCGAGCGCCAGGAGCGCGAGCAACGGCGGCGTGAAGCCCAGGAGGCCCGTGTTGCCGGCACGGCCGAAGAACTCGGACTAAACGACACGCAGGCCGCGCAGCTCCTCGAGGCGCAGTTGGGGCTTCAGAGCGGCATTCGGATGGCCTTCGAGACCATGCGGGAGCAAGGGACTTTCGACCGCGATGCGATGCGCACGACGGTGTCGACCATGCGGGAAGCACACCTGCAAACCGTCGGCGAGTTCATGGACGAAGAGCAACTCAAGGCGTACGAGGAGAGACAGGGACGGATGTTTCCGTTCTTCGGCGGACGCGGCGGGCGCGGCGGACGCTGAGCCGCGCCCCTCACCCGGACCTCCTGTATCGGACCGTAGGGAATACTGAAAAAGGAAAGCGGCGAACAGAAGGAATGCTGAAGGGAATGTTGAACGAGTTGCGTTTCTGCATTCCCTTCGACATTTCTTCTGTTCGCCTGTTTCTTCTGTTCAGTATTCCCTCCCTCCGGCCCGACGCAGGAGGACCGGGCGAGGGAGGGGCACTACGCTGCCCCGAGGTCCACCAACCCAAACCGCGTATAGTCACACGAAACGCACACGTAGCGCACCCCATCCACCTCCACGCCGGGCGGTCCCCGCTCCAGGTTGTGCAGGTGGCCGAAGACGCACACCTCCGCACCGGAATCACGGATGATGTCGGCGGCCTCCGACTTCGCGCCGTTGAAATCAACGGGCGGGAAGTGCGTGAGGCATACGGTTGACCGCACCGTCGCATTCGCTCTTGTTTTGCGGGCGTGTTTCGCGCTCAGCTCGAGGCGCTGGAGCTCGCGCGCCAGGATCTTGGCGTCCTGTTCCGGGTCGCTTGCTTCGCCCGGCTCGATTTCCTCTTCGGTTTCTCGCCACGCAATGTCAAAACGCAGCCCGGGAATGCTCCAGAGACGGGAACCGATCAGCAGTACACCATCGATCAGCAGGCTGTCGTTCCGGATACAGTGTACTGACGGCGGCAGCATCCGGCGCAGCTTGCTCAGCGAGGACGGCATCCAATAGTCGTGGTTGCCCTTGACGATTACCTTGCGGCCGGGCAAGTCATCCAGCCAGGCCAGGTCTTCCGCAGCGCCTTCGGGCCGGGTGGCCCAGGACAGGTCTCCGGGCAGCAGAACCAGGTCGTCGTCCCGCACCCGGCTACGCCACTCCCCGGCAATCCGCAGATGGTGATCACGCCAATGCTCCCCGAAGCAGTCCATCGGTTTCGTGAGCCGGCCCTCGCGGAGAGAAAGATGAAGGTCACTGATGGCAAATACGTTCACGGGGAAGCAGTATCAGCCCGTTTTGCATTGCCCGCAACTGTGTTTTTCTGTCAGATTCCCGTTCTTGGCCATGAATACGGTTGTCGATATTGCCAGGGGACTGCTTGGGATTGCGATTCTGCTCGGCGTCGGTTTTGTGCTCAGCAAGAACAGAAAGGCCGTCAACTGGCCCCTGGTTCCGAAGAGCAGTGGCGTCATCTCGGACCCCAAGTCGATTATCGTCACGACCTACGCTCTGTGCGGCTTCGCGAACTTCGCTTCCATCGGCATCCAGATTGGCGGAATTGGCGTCATTGCACCCGACCGGCGTGTGACGCTTTCGCAGTTGGGCATTTACTCATTGATAGGCGGGACGATTGCCTGTTTCCTGACGGCGTGCATTGCGGGGATGCTCGTCTAGCAGCTTACAAACGAGACATGGAGAACGCTATGCAGCACAGAACGGTAGGTATCCTGATCAGCATTGTCATCGCCGGCGCCCTGGCGTCAGCCGCGCGCGCAGCCTCCTTTCAGAGTGCATTCAAGCGTACACCCAACCGGGTGTGGGCCGGGGAGCACTACTGGGCCAACCCGATGGAGGATTGGCGCGTCCGGGACGGACGCCTCGAATGCATATCGACGGGCGCCGACCGTAACATCCACGTGCTGACCGCCGCGTTGGGTGAGACCAACGCCGCCTTTTCCGTGTCGGTCAGAGTGGCGCTGCTCGAGAAAGGGGCGAAAATGGGTACAGCCGGGTTCCGGCTGGGCGCCAGGGCCCCTATCGACGACTACCGCGCCGCCGCCCTGCGCGGCAAGGGGTTGGCGTGTGGCATCACCGGCAAGGGTGAGCTCTTCATAGGAAAGACGACGACGCCGGCCGACGCCGATTTGAAGGAGTTCGTACTCAGGATCGACGCGAAGCCCGCCGACGGGGATGTCTGCGAATTGGCGCTCTCCGTTTTCGATGCGGGTGCCGGCAAGAAACTCTGCGGCATGACCGGCACCGTCGGAGCCGGGCAGCTCGCAGGCGGCATTGCCCTTGTGAACAACGACCCGCTGCACGTCGCGAAGGGCGGTGGCGCGCGTTTCGCCTTCAGCGAATGGAAGATCGACGGCGACAAGATCGAGAGCCATCCCGAGCGTGCGTTCGGTCCCATCCTGTGGGCCATGCATTCGTTGAGCAACTCGCGCCGGATCAGAGATCGCTACGTCCTCAAAATGACGGCCCAGATGCCGCCATTGGGCAAGCAGTTCGCTCGCACGGTGGACTTCCAGACGAAAACCGACGGTGAGTGGCAGACGATCGGCAAGGCCCGTGTTCATGCCGACGCCTGCACGGCGACGTTCCGTATCCCCAACTGGCCGGCGGACAGGGATGTTCCCTATCGTCTCAAGTACCGCACGCATACCTACGAAGGGACCGTGCGTCGCAATCCGGTCGACCGCCCGGTTGTCATTGCCGGTTTCACAGGCAACCAGGACTACGTGTTCCCGAACAACGAGCTCGTGCGCAACGTCGGCATTCACAACCCCGACGTGCTGTTCTTCAGCGGCGACCAGATCTACGAGAACGTCGGCGGCTACGGCATCGTCCGCACGCCGGCAGATCGCTCGATCCTGAACTACCTGCGCAAGTGGTATCTCGTAGGCTGGGCCTTTGGGGACCTGATGCGGGACCGCGTGACGATCTGCCTGCCCGACGACCACGACGTCTATCAGGGCAACATCTGGGGTCAGAGCGGACGCGACTGCGGCGGCATGCGAGGACACGACGCCGGCGGCTACGCCCAGCCCGTGAAGATGGTCAACGCCGTGCACCGCACCCAAACCGCGCATCATCCCGACGTCTTCAACCCCACGCCGATCGATCGCGGCATCGGCGTCTTCTACGGCGACATGGTTTACGGGCGCGTCAGTTTCGCAATCATCGCCGACCGGATGTTCAAATCCGGTCCGAAAGGGAAGGTCAACGACTGGAAAGGACGGTCCGACCACTGCAAGGACGTGAAGTACGACACCGGCAAGCTCGACAAGGCGGGGCTCAAGCTCCTCGGCGACCGCCAGCTCGAGTTTCTCGAAACGTGGGCAAAGGACTGGCGCGGGACCGACATGAAGATTGTGCTCTCCCAGACAATCTTCTGCAACCTGGCCAACTACCACGGCGGGAACAGGGCTTTCATCTTCGCCGATCTGGATTCCAACGGTTGGCCGCAGACCGGACGCAACAAGGCGGTCGATGTCATGCGCCGCGCCTTTGCGTTCCACTACGCGGGGGACCAGCACCTGCCGTCGATTGTGCACCACGGCATCGACGCGCACCGCGACGCGAACTGGTCTTTCTGCGTGCCGTCGATCGCGGCCGGCTATCCGCGTTCCTGGCTGCCCGATAAGGAGGGCCGTCCGGTGCTGAACCGCCCGGCGCCGGGATTGCCGAACACCGGGGACTATCGCGACGCCTTCGGGAACTACATCACCGTGCACGGTATCGGCAACCCCGCGTTGAAGAACCGGCCGGGACCGGTGTACACGGCGCACGACAAATCGTCGGGCTACGGCATCGTGCGGATGAACAAGGCCAACAGGACGATTACGATGGAATGCTGGCGACTGTTGTTCGACGCCGCCGATCCGAAGCCTGAAGACCAGTTCCCGGGGTGGCCGAAGACGGTCAGCATGTTCGACAACTACGGCCGCGAAGCGGTTGCGTATCTGCCGACGGTAAAGGCCAGGGGTCTCGCGTCGCCCGTGATTCAGATCATCAATCAGGAGGAGGACCGGGTCGAGTACACCGTGCGCATCAAGGGCGAC
Source organism: uncultured Victivallales bacterium (assembly GCA_964555035.1). Lineage (GTDB taxonomy): Bacteria > Verrucomicrobiota > Kiritimatiellia > UBA8416 > CAYOBW01 > CAZKRK01. Next base: position 17,794 of record CAZKRK010000034.1, read on the forward strand.
TCCTTCAAACCGAAAGTCTTCAGGAAGGACGCCAAGTACATCGTGCGCGTCGGCGATCCCGACACGGGCAAATGGAAAACCCTCTCAGGAGTCGCGCCCGACGAGGCGGAGGAATGCACGCTGGAAGCCCGGTTCTGACCGGTAGCTTCAATGCCTGTCCGTCCTTCAGACGACGCCCGCGGCCGCTACTCTCCCAGGCAGACAACCTTGCCGTCGGTTGTGGAAACGAACAACCGTCCGGCGGCGGCGATCAGACCGTCGAAGACCGGCGGCGCACCGAGTTTGCACTCGGCCAGAGTCGCTCCGCTGCCGGCGTCCACGGTCCTCAACACGGCGCCCTTCTTGCCGTCGAAGGCCGCCATGGGGTTCTGCGCATCCACAACATCCGGCGCACCGGCCACGAAGAGATTGCCGCCCGCCAGAACCATGGCCCGGATCCGGATCGGCACCCAGTCATGCCACACCGGCGGCGCTGCGCGCGTGAAGCCCCAGCCCTTGGTCGTCTCGCGCGTCTTGTCCTGCAGGGCCGGTTCGTTATCGTTGCCGTCGGCGATCAGCAGGTACCCCTTTGCGCCGGGCGTGAAGAGCGGGCTCTGCATGTTGCGGCGCGGGTAAGCCTGAACCGCGTACGTCTTCTCAGGGCCGACGACCAGAATCTGGCCGGTCTTGGCGGCCACGTTGGCGATGTAGAAGCCGGGCCACGACTCGGCGTACATCCAGTAGGTCCGGTTGAACCAGGAGTCATCCAGAAAACCCGACGTCGAGAACACGTGCCGTCCCATCTCGCGATGCCCGAGGTTGAAGGCGCCGTGTCTCTCGCGCAGCTTGGCCACGAGCTGCCTGGCGGCGTTCTCCAGCCACTTCCGCTGGTGGCCTTCCAGCGGTTCGGTCTTGGGGACGCTCGCGTCAACGAAAGGCCGGCCGGTCAGGTCCATGCTCTCGACCTTCGGATCGTCCTTGCCGGGAATGATGTAGGGGGTCGGCAGCTCTTTGAGTGACTTGTCGAACTTGTACTGTCCCATGAAAATGGAGCCGCCTTCGCTCACAAGGATGTCCGAGTGGGAGCCCTCCATGTGGTAACCGGCCACAAAGGGTTTGTCCACGGCGTCGTCGCGCAGGTGCGTCCACGTTTCCAGCGTGTTCTCGTGCAGGAGTCTGCCCGTGGCAGGATCGAGAGCCAGGACGGTGATGCCGTCGTCAAGGTAGGTCGAACGGCCGGCCGTACAATACGCAACGCCATCCTGCACGAGAACACTGCCGTGTACCGGCCAGGCGGACTCGAGCCGGCTCTCGCCCACGATCAGCCTCTCCCGCTGCGCGGCGCGAAAGCGCCAGGCCAGTGCGCCGTCGGACGCGCGCAGGGCGTAGACGTGGCCGTCGGTGCAGCCCAACAGAACAAGCCCGGCGTGGATGGTCGGCGGGGAGTCGATGCGGCCGCCCGTCGTGAACTGCCACGCCCCGGCGCCGTTGTCGGCGTTGAGCGCGTAGAGCGTGTGCGCGTCTTTTGCGGCGACATAGACGCGGCCATCCGCGACCACCGGCTGCGTTAACGGCGCCCCCAGCTTGGCCGTCCACTTCGGGGTGACTTCGGCGGACACGCCACACGCCGTTGAACCCGTGCGCCGTCCGTCGTGCCGATAGGTCGGCCAGTCTTGAAATGCTGAAACGCCGAAACGCTGAGATGCTGAAACCTGGGAGTTGGAGCCCGACGTTTGGCCGTAGGCCGGGCCCTTGATGAGTCGCTCGCCGCCGGGCGCCGGGCGTTCGCCGGTCTTTGGCGCTCCGGCCAGGGCGTTGAAACCGGTGAGCTTCACGCCCGGGTAGCAGAAGCAGGGGTGGGGCGGGACGTAGAGCAGGCCGTTGGCGGGCATGATGCCGTAGCGGCAGGAGCCGCGCGCCCAGTCGTGCTGGGAGTTTCTGGCGCCGGTCAGGCTGACGAACTCGATGCCGCGGTTGGGCGTGATCGCGTAGTTCGAGGTGGCCTTGGCCTGGTAGCAGCGGGGGTGGTGGCCCGGGGTGAATACGTCGTGGGCGTCCACGTCGTCTGACGGAGCACCCGTTTTCAAGTCGATCGACTTCATCAGCTCGCCCTGGTGCTGCCAGAGCTTCCCGCCGGCGATGAACGTCTGGCCGCCCATGCGCCCCTTGCCGGCCCAGAGCGTCTTGCCGGTCTCGGACGAAACCGCCGTCAGACCGCCTTTGCCGTTGAACAGGACGATGTCGCCGTGGACGATGACCGGCCCCCCGGACGGGCGTCTCGACTTCTTGCCCTTTGGCGCGGCCGCGGGCTTGGCGGGCGCCGTGTCACCCGCCGTCCAGAGCTTGCTGCCGGTCTTCAGATCCACGCAGGTCACGGTCGTGCCCACCTGGTAGAAAGCTCTTCCGTTCTGTGCTGCCATGGAGGTGTGCGCGACGTTGTCCTTCGCCTGCCATAGCCGCTTGCCGCTCGCGGCATCGAAGGCGAGGATGCCCTCCTTGTTCTTGCGCACGAGAAGGACGCCGTTTTCGCAGCGCAGCTCCTGTGCGCCGTCGCTTCCCCCGCAAGTGGCCAGGACGTCCCCCGTGGCGCCGTCGAGGATCGATACGGGTGCCGCCAGCCCGATGGGAGTGAAAAGGCGATCCTCCTCTGCCACGAGCAGACGCTGAACGGAGGGCGGCACGCCGCGCAGGGACCGGTTCGTCCACACCTTCGCCCGCCAGTCGTCCATGCGCCGTTTCCACAGCAGGATGCCGTTGAAGGCGTCGCGGGCGATCAGCGTCCAGCGCTCGGGGATGGGCGCGTCGGTGACGCTTGTGAGTCCCTCGTCGAAGATGTGGTAGACGCGCCCCCCGGCGGTGACCATCGCCACCATGCTCGAGGAGTGCTCGTGGCTGCGCGACCACAGCGGGCCGCAGCGCCAGGCCATGCGCCGCGGCGGCCCCACCCGCGTATCGCGGGCCGTGCAGTCGTTCGAAGCGTCGTGAAGAAAGTGCGACCACTGGTCGATGTCGTCCGGCCACGGCTTGCGTGTCTGTTTGCCGTCGGCCGCGACTACCACTCCCCCGGGAGCGAGAACCCGCTCCAACTCTTCACGCGACACACGGCACTCCGCACTCGACACGACGACGAGGTTAACGAGGTCGTTTGCGTAGGGAAGGTGCTCGCCGTCAAACCGTGCCACGGAGACGGGGCCGTACACCCCCCTTGAGTGGATGAAGGCCGTCGCCTTGGCTACGTTGGCCGCTTCCGTGTCCAGCCCGTGCACGACGTAGCGGTCGCCCGCCCGCAACGCGACGGTCAGCTCGCCGCCGCCGCAACCCACGTGGACGACCAGCCCCCCACGCACCCCCGTTGACTTGAGAATCTCCTCGGCTGACGGCGCGGCAGCGAAGAGCGATCCGGCAGTGAGCAAAAACGCAAGGCAGATACTCGTCTTCATTACTCTGACTCCTGAGTTGTGCCGTTCACAGCCCGAGCTCCGACAGTCCTTCGTCCCAGGGCACGGCCAGGACTCCGCCAACGCGCTTTCTGACCCTGTCCCGGGACAGGCAGAAAGCGTCAGCGCCCGGAAAGTCGGGCAGGAAACGCACTAGGTTGTTGACGTGCCTCTCGTCAACGTTGTCCGTTGATTTGATCTCGACGAGTGCGGGGGCTTTGCCCGGGCGCTCAATAATCAAGTCTATTTCCGCGCCATCCTTGGTGCGAAGATAGGAGAACTTGTAGTCGTTTTGCGCGTAATCGCTGAGTCGCATGATTTCCAGAATGACGAAGTGCTCGAAAGCTCTGCCGAATGCATATGTGCTCGGTACCAACTCCACCGTGAGCAGTCCACTCAGCGCGCGACATACGCCCGGATCGAAGAAGTAGAACCTGGGTGCTTGGCGTTGGCGTTTGCGCACGGACGTGTGGTACGGCTCGAGCAGGAATCCCAGCAACGTATCCTCGAGAATCTCGAAGTAGGACATTACTGTTTTGTGGTCGGCGCCGACATCCCGCGCGATGCTCGAGTAGTTGAGGATTTCGCCATTGCACTGCGCAGCGACTCCAAGGAAGCGACGAAAGGGATCGAGTTGACGAATGAGGTGCTCTCCCCATACCTCCTCCTTTACGTACGTCAGCGCGTATGACCTGAGGAAAGCCCTTCGTTCAGAGTCTTCCGTCAAGTGGGTCACCTTGGGAAGCGTCCCGCAGTGCAGAGCGTCCCGCAGGTCGAACGCATCACCGAGTTCACGGCTTGTGAAAGGGAAAAGGTGGTAGACAAACGCCCGGCCCGCCAGCAGATTCACGGCTCCCCGCTTGAGCTTCCTGGCGCTGGAACCTGTAAGCGCAAATCGGCATCGCCCATCTTCGATTGCTCTGTGGACCACGTTCAGTAGTTTGGGGACTTTCTGGATTTCGTCGATGACGACCCAGTCAATGCGATCCTCCAAAGCTGCGAGCTGATCGCGCAGTTCAGCAGGTCGCAAGGCATAGCGACTCTCCTGTTCCGGATCAAGCAGATCGATCCAGAGCGTCTTCTCCGACGAGAAGAGCTCTCCCAGTAGTGTTGACTTTCCGCTGCCCCTGGCGCCAAACAGGAAAAAGCTGTTGCTACCCAGCGGGTTCTGTATTCTGGGGATCATGATCCCAATACGTACGCCATTTTGGGATTGAAGTCAACAAGGAACGCCCTGCTGTTGTGCACACTTCATCATCGTCGCGGTCGACGCGGAGACGCCCAGACGGGGGATCTCGGGGATTGGGAAAGCTCCGGGGTGATTTCAGTACTCGAGATCCCTCGACTCCGCTGCGCTTCGCTCGGGATGACAGGTCGTCTGCTGCTCCGCACCCCGTACTGAGGAGGCGAGGAGAGAGGAGAGGGGACAGGGAAATTGTCGTAGCGGGGCAATCAGGGGGATGATCCGGCGACCGTTGCGACGATAGAAGCGGAAGTCCGAATCCAGCGTCATGATGGCGCTGCTCGGCTGCAGCTCGCACATTCGGACGAGACAGGCGTCGGCCAGGGACATGGGTACGTCGGCGTACTTGTTCATCAGCCGCTGAACGGAATCAAGCTCATCATCGAGGCTGAGGGCTATCCGGATGACGCCGCCCGTCACCATGTTCAACACAGCATCACGCCTGTCGCCCAGGAGAAAGCACGTTTCCGTTATGACCGGTTCGCACGTAGCGAACGGCGGTCGCACCAGTCTGAACTGCTCGCACGCCCACTCGTGGAAGACATCGCGGGCGTTGCAGAACGCCACCAAGGGACCGGTGTCGAGAAGCACGGACTCAATCACGCCCGAATCTCTCCATGTGCTTCTTGTTGCACGACAGATCCCGGGGACCGTCCTTGACGCACCCGGCAAACGGCTTCGCCAGATCATAACAGGACGGTCCCGACTCGGCATTCGTCCCGTGCAAATATGCGTCAAGCGCGTCCCGCATCAATGCCGACTTGGTCGAGCGTTCAAGCCTGGCCCGTTCGGCCAACTCCGCGGCCACCATATCGGGAACTCTGAGTGTCAGTGTTGCCAATCCGGTCGCGGAAGAGTAATCTCTGTTCTTCATCGGCAACTACCCTACGAAAGGAGCTTCACATGGCCGACCTGAGTCTATTCGATCTGACGGGCAAGAAAGCACTGGTGACCGGGGGCGCGGTAGGGATCGGAAGGGGATGCGCAACGGCCCTGGCCATGGCCGGGGCCGACGTGGCCATCGTGGATCTCGACGACAAGACCGGCCCGAAAACGGCCGACGCCATCCGCGAGCTGGGACGCGATAGCCTCTTTGTGAAGTGCGACGTCACGAAGAAGGACGAAGTGCAGGCCATGATGGCGCAGGTGGTCGAGCAGTTCGGGCAACTGGACATTGCCGTCAACAACGCCGGCATCGCCATTCTCGGCGGCGATGAAGAACTGGACCAGGCGGCATGGGACAAGGTCATTGCCGTCAACCTTACCGGCGTGTGGCTTTGCGCCCAGGCCGAAGCCCGGCAGATGATCAAGCAGAACCCCGTCGGCGGGAAGATCATCAACACGGCGTCGATGTCGGCCCGCATTGCCAACTGCAACGCATCGTACGACGGCTCCAAGGCCGGCATCGTACACGTGACCCGCACGCTGGCCGCGGAGTGGGGCCGGTTCAACATCAACGTGAACTGCTTCAGTCCGAGCTACCTTCTGACACCGATGCACGCCTCCACCCCGGTGGTGGCCCGCGAGCGGATCCGCGAGCTGACGCCCATGGGCCACATGGAACGTCCCGAGGACCTCTACGGCACGATCGTTTTCCTGGCGTCGGCTGCATCCGACTACGTCACCGGCCACGACCTGCTCGTGGACGGCGGCCACACTTTGAACTCCTGGCTGGTGCCGCTCTCCCGCGAAGTCCCGCCGCGGGTGAGCCCCGAAGAAGAAGTCGTCCAGATGAAGAAGGATCTCGATGCCATGGGTGTGCCCTACGACGAAGACGGCATCAACCCGGACCTTCATCCCGAGATCGCCGACGCCTTCAAGGCGGCCTTCGGCCTGGAGTGACGCGCAAATGAGCAATGTCCTGGCCTACGATTTCGGAACCGGCGGCATCAAGGCCTCCGTCTACCGGCCTGACGGAACCTGTCTGGCCTCCCACTTCTCCACTTATGAAACCAGCTATCCGAAACCCGGATGGCACGAACAGAACGTGCATGACTGGTGGCAGGCTACGGTTCAGGCCACGCGGGAGCTGCTGCAGGAGTGGGACGGCGCTCCCGACTCGATCGCCGCTATCGGCATCTCCGGGCACTCACTCGGGCTGGTTCCCCTCGACGCGGACGGGAACCTGCTGCGTGACTACGCCATTATCTGGTCCGACTCGCGGCCGGATACGCAGCCGAAGCAGTTCTTCGAGTCGGTCTCCGAGGAGGAATGGTACCTGACCACGGGCAACGGTTTTCCGGCTCCGCTCTACACAGCCTTCAAAATCATGTGGCTGCGCGACAACGAGCCGGAGGTCTTCAATTCGCTCGGCACGGTGTTGGGGTCGAAGGACTATATCAACTACCGCATGACCGGCGTGCGCAGGACGGACTACTCCTACGCATCGGGATGCGGCGTCTGGGATCTGGCCAACTGGCGGTATTCCGAGAAACTGGTCGCCGCGGCTCAGCTCTCCGCGTCCACTTTCCCCGAAGCGGGACCGTCGAGCGAGATCATCGGTTGCCTGACGCCCGAAGCCGCATCCGAGCTCGGGCTGTCGACCAACGTCAAAGTCGTTGCCGGCGGCGTCGACAACAGTTGCATGGCGCTGGGCGCCCGCGCGTTCCGTGACGGCGACGTCTACAACTCCATGGGGTCGAGCAGCTGGATCGCCGTGACCGACAGCAAACCGCTGCTCGATGTGGCCACGCGTCCCTACGTCTTTGCCCACATCGTGCCGGGCAAGTTTACGTCGGCGCTGGGCGTTTTCTCGACCGGGTCGTCGTTCCGCTGGATGCGGGAACAGCTCTGCACGCACCTGGACGACGAGGCTAAGCGCAGGGACGTTTCCGTGTTCGAGCTGATGCTCGAGCTGGGCGCGGGGGCGCCGCTGGGAGCGAACGGCGTCATGTTCCTGCCGACCATGGCGGGCGGCTCGTCGCTGGACCCCAGCCAGAACGTGCGCGGCGCGTTCGTGCATCTCGATCTCGGGTCGACGCAGGCGGACTTGTGCCGCGCGGCCGTTGAAGGGATTGCCATGTCGCAGGCCGTGGCGCTGCGAACACTGGAATCGCTGACCTCGCTCAGCGAGGAGCTGCTTGCCGTCGGCGGCGGTGCGCGCAGCGATTTCTGGATGCAGATGTACGCGGACATGTACACGCGCAAGGTCGTCCGCAGCCAGGTGGGCCAGCAGGCCGCGGCGCTGGGCGCGGCCGCGGCCGCGTTTGTCGGCATCGGGGAATGGGAGGACTATTCTCCAATAGAAGACATCCACGTGATTGCCGATGTAAAAGCCCCGACTGCAGAGAACTCGGCGGCGTACGCCAAACGCCTGACCGTATTCGAGAAACTGAACGAGCACCTGGCGGACATCGGTGACCGCATCGTCGCATTGGAGACACGGGTATGACGGACATCGACAAGCATGCCATTGCGCGAATGATGGACCTGAGTTGTGTTCGGGCCGACAGCACGCTGGCCGAAATCGACGAAAGCGTGGCGCTTTCCAGGAAGCACGGCATCTATGCCGTTTTCGTTTTTGCGGCGCACATGCCGTACCTGGTCGAACAGATCGGCGATGCGCCGATCCTGCCGGCGGCGACGGTCGGCTTTCCGAGCGGGGCGGCCAGCACGTCCGGGAAAGCTGCCGAGACACGCGAGCAGCTGGCGATGGGATGCAAAGAGTTTGACATGGTCAACAACATTGCCTGGCTCAAGGCGGGCAAATACGATCTTTACCGTGACGACATCCGCGCCGTCATCGACGCCGCCGAGGGTCTGCCGGTCAAGGTGATCCTCGAGTGCCACTACCTGAACGACGACGAGATCGCGCGCGGGTGCGAGATCGCGGCCGAGGCCGGCGTTGCCTACGTGAAGACCGGCACCGGTTGGGCGCCCACGGGGGCGACGCTCCACAATGTCGCGCTCATGAAGCGGGTCGTCGGCGACCGTTGCGGCATCAAGGCCGCCGGGGGCGTTCGCGACATGAAAACGTTGCTGGCCATGGTCGACCTGGGGGCGACCCGGTTCGGCATCGGATGCGCAAGCGCGGCAGCGATACTCGAGGAATCGCGAGCGTCGTCCTGACATGTTTCGCTGCACGCATGCGCCGCAAACGTAGGTCCGATTTGCAATCGGACCCAACCCCGCGTTGTCCCGGTTCCGGCACCCATGATCTGAAGGTCCCGGCGTGGATCGGGTCCGATTGCAAATCGGACCTACGTTTGCGGGAGAACGGTCCCCCTTTTTCTGTGGCCATTTCCAGGGTCTCCGCGTAGCATACGACGCTTTCATGAAGTCCTCGTGTTCAGTCATTGTCTCGCTCGTCCTCGCCGGTTCCCTCTCCGCGCAAACCGCTCGCCCCGGGTACCGTTCGCCGATCCAGGTCGCGGTTTCGCGCGACGGAGCGCGCGTGTTTGTTTCGAATCACACCGGCGGGCAGCTAACGGTGATAGACGCGAACTCGCGTAAGGTCGTGAAGGAGGTCAGAACCGGGCGGGGGCCGCACGGGGTCGCCGTGACCGCGGACGGGAAGACAGCGTACGTCGCGAACACGTTCGACCACAATGTCGCCGTTGTCGACGTGGCCCAGGGCAAGGTGACGGGGAGGATTCGCTGCGGGTTCGAACCGCGCGGACTGGCCCTCTCTCCCGACGGCAAACGGTTGTTCTGCGCGAACTTCATCTCCGACGACGTCTCGATTATCGATACCGTTCAACGCAAGCAGTTGAGACGCGTCAAGACCGGGCGCGGGCCGACCTGCCTGGCGCTGACGCCGGACGGGAAGCGCCTGCTCGTGAATCATCTCCTCTCGCACGAGCCGGCCACAAAGGCGGACCTCTCGGCCTACGTTGCGGTTGTCGATGCCGCGAGCGGTAAGATCATTCGCAAGGTCCGCTCGCCCGGGACGATGCTGCTCGGGCAGGGCATCGCCGTCAGCCCGGACGGCAAGTGGGCCGCATGCGTGCACTCGCGGCCGAACTTCGCGATTACGCCGTCGCAGCTCCACCAGGGGTGGGTGCATACCAATGCCCTCACGTTTATCCCGCTCGCCGGGGAGGGCAAGGTCCTGACCGTCCTGCTCGACAACGTGAGCTCGGGTGTGGCCAATCCCCATGGGGTCGTGTTCTCACCCGACGGGCAACGGGTCTACGTTTCGCACCGCGGCACGCACCAGGTCTCGGTCGTCGACCTGCCCAAGCTGCACGAGCGCGTCAGGCGCGCCCGCCCCGAAGAGCTGGCAGCCGCCCACACCAACCTCGGCTTTCTGTGGGACCGCGGCGACATCGTACGGCGGATACAGGCCGGCGGGCTGGGACCGAACGGCATCGCCGTCCATCCCCGCGGCGGTCACCTCCTCGTCTGCAACTACTTTTCCGACGAACTTGCGGTGATTTCGGCGAAGACGCTCAGGGTCGAGGTGAAGATACCGCTTGGGAACAAGCCGCCCATGGACCTCGTGCGCCGCGGCGAGTTTCTCTTTCACGACGGCGCGCACTGTTTCCAGAAGTGGTTGAGCTGCACGAGTTGCCATCCCGACACGCGTGTCGACGGCGTGAACTGGGACCTGCTGAACGACGGCATGACCAACCCGAAGAACGCCAAATCGCTCGTCGGCTCGTGGCAGACGCCGCCGGCGATGTCCCTGGGCGTGCGCGCCGGCATGGAAGTGGCGGCGGAGAAGGGGTTCCGTTTCATTCAGTTCGTCGAACCCAAGCCCGACGAGCTGAAAGCCGTGCAGGCATTTCTTCGTTCCGAGCCGTACATTCGGAGTCCGTGGCATCGGAAAGCGGACGGGGCATTGGACGAGAGTGCCGCGCGTGGGCAGGCGGTCTTCAAGAAGGCCTCCTGCCACATCTGCCATCCTCCGCCGCTCTACACGAACCTGCGGATGTTCGACGTCGGTACGGCCACCAGGCGTAACCTGAAAGGGAAGACGGCGTTCGACACGCCGTCGTTGATCGAGCTCTATCGAACCGGCCCGTACCTGCACGACGGACGGGCCGCCACGCTCCGCGATGTACTGACAACGTTCAACGAGGACGACGCGCACGGTGTGACGTCACATCTGAACGAACAGGAATTGAAAGACCTCGAGGCGTTCTTGATGAGTCTGTAGAGGGGTGAGGAGATGAAAGAAAACAGGGGCGAAATGAAGGTCCGATTGGGCGTCGTCGCAAGGCGCGTTGCTGCCTTGACAACTCGGCGGGGAAACCGCAACCCCGCCCTGTCATCCCGAGCGAAGCGGAGCGGAGTCGAGGGATCTCGAGAGCTGCAATCACGTCCGGAGTGGTCTCCTGTTCCTGAGATCCCTCGACTCCGCTCCGCTTCGCTCGGGATGACGGGGCAGGTGTTGAACCTCCCGGTCAGGGCGATAGCCCTGGCGTCCCTGGCGGGCCTTGCGCTTGCCGCTCCGCCGCCGGCCAAACCCGGGCCCAAGCCCGCGCCGAAGAAACCGCGGACCGGTCTGTGGATCGGCGCTCAGGGGCTGCGGCCGGACTCGAACCGGCACTTCCTCGTTTTCAAGAGCGGGCGGTACTTCAATCGTGGACGGGTCGGCCAGGCGTTGAGCGTTCCACCCGGCAAGTACGAGGTGCGACTCGGGTTCTCGTCGGGTTGGCTGACGCGGGAGCATGCGGTTGAGGGCGGCAAGCTGACCACGGTGCCGACCGGTCTCTTCCGTTTCGCGCGCATCATGTCCGCCGGGAGCAGCGCCGTGCCGCAGACGCTCTTCCATGGGCAACGCTACCTCGTGACAGGCTACCGCGACCTGGCCGCGCGGCTGTATCCCGGCACCTACAGGGTCTACTACCGCGAACCCCGCGACCGGAACCCGTGCCGGTCGCTGAAAGGGTGGAAGATCGCGGGGCCGTTCTTCAAGAAAGGCGTCAGCGGGGCGCAGAGCATTCTGACGCCGTTCCCTCCCGATGAGAATCCCGGGGCCATTCCTCCCGCCGGATATCGGCAGGGCAACCGCAAGCTCCCGTGGCGCAGCGCCCCCGGCACCGTGTCGGCCGTCGCCGTCAAAGGAAAGCGACCCGGGGGGACTTTCTACCTTCACAAGGAAATCGTATCGGACAAGGAACGCGCCGTACTGATTGCGTTCAACGCGAGGTACGGTGCGCGCGTGTGGCTCAACGGCAAGCCCGTCAACGAGACACCTGCTCCGGCGGACCGGTCCGTACGCGTCGTGGGCGGAGGTCGCTTGCGCAAGGGCAAGAACCTGCTGCTGGTCAAGGCCTTTGGCGGGTCCGTCGGCCACTGGCCGTTCACCTGCGAGCTGGAGCACGTCCGTAGCTACCGCGTCGAAGTGACCCCAGACAAGCCGCCGCGCTGTGAAGGTGCACCCGGGCCCGCGGCCCCGCCCGCGGAACCGCTGCCCGACACAAAGGGCATTGTCTTCTGCAAGGTCCATGACTTTCCCGACGGGCGGTCCGGCCTGCACTACGAGCAGTTCCGCATCGTGCGCCGCCCGCAGTCGGCTTCCATCTGCAGTCTGATCCCGGCGGCGCCGGGTGGGAAGCTGACCAACCTGACCAGGGGCAGATTCAAGGTCGCGATCGACCCGCGCATCTCCTACGACGGCAAACGGTTTCTCTTCTCCGCCAAAAAGGAGGCCGCCGACAAGTGGACGATCTACGAGATGAATGTCGACGGTTCCGGTCTACGGCAGGTGACCAGGAACGCCGGAAACTGCATCAATCCCTGCTACCTTCCCGGCGGGCGCATCTGCTTCAGCTCGGACGTGAACAGCGATTTCCGCGACGAATACGATCGTGACGTGCCGCTGCTGCTCTTCACCGCCAAGCCCGACGGCGCGGACCTCGACCAGATTACCTTCAACCTCAGCAGTGACATCGATCCCTTCGTGCTGGACGACGGCCGCATCTGTTTCACGAGCTGGCAGCATCACGGCGACCACGAAGGGGTGGCCGGGGACTTCGCGCTGTTCACGGTGTTCCCCGACGGCACGGCCTTCATGCCGTACACGCTGCCACGCCCGGGTCTCAGCAAGACCAAGTCATACGCGCAGCAGTTGACGGACGGACACGTGGTGTTTGTCGAAACGGCCGGGCATCGTCACTACAACGGCGGGACGATTTCCGTTGTGCATCCGCGCAAACCGGCCGCCACGAAGCAGGTTCTGTCCAAGGGCATGCGCTACGACGGCTACAACCTGGCGGGCCGTTTTGCGTCGCCCTATCCGCTGCCGAAGCGCGCCATGCTCTGCTCCTTCTCGCCGGGGCGCGGGACGTCCCGGCTGGAGCTGGACCCCTTTGAAGAGATCCACATGGGAATCTACACGTTCGATTTCGAATCGGGACGGGCAGGGCGGCTGATCTACGACGACCCGGCGTCGCAGGACATCGACGCCAACGCGATCTATGCGCGCCCCGAGCCGACGGTCATACCGCGCGTGACTCTCCCCGGACGAAAGACCGGCACGCTCACCTGCCAGAACGCCTACCTCTCCGACCGCCCCAAGACAACCAGGTACCCGGTTGTCGGCCGGCTGCCGCCGGCGAAGCCGGGCGAGATCGAGGCCGTGCGCATCCTCGAAGGCTTTGGTGTCCACGACAAAGACAGGAACAAGCACAAGTCCACCGTGATCGACATTCTGCAGATGTCGTTCGGCTCCAGCAGCAACAACGGCAACAACAACGAGCAGAAGCGCATCCTGGGCGTGGCGCCGGTGGCGCCGGACGGGTCGTTTTCGGTAGAAGTGCCGGCCGACACCACGCTGTTCCTGCAGACGCTGGACGCCAACGGTATGGCGATCGAGAACCAGCTCACGTGGATGTGGGTGCGCCCGGGCGAGACACGCATGTGCATCGGCTGTCACGAAGATCGCAACACGAGCCTGGGGAACCAGGATTGCGAGGCGATGCACCGCCCGGCCACGCTCATCGCGCCGCCCGAGGACAAGCGCCGCGTGGTTGATTTCCGGCGTGACATCATGCCGGTCGTCGAGAAGCGGTGTTCGTCGTGCCACAACGCCGCGAAGCCGGCCGGCGGAATCGACTTGCGCAAGGGGTTTGAGCTGGTCTTTCACCGCACCGGTTGCCGCGGAAGAAAGTTGAACGCGGCCATGTTCAACCAGGCCTACGAGACGTTCCTGGCCGCGGATTCGCGCCGCGTGCCGCGGTGGGTCCTGCCCGGTGCGGCGCGTCACAGTCCCATCATGTGGTGCCTCTACGGCAAGCAGCTCGGCCTGGCGGATGCCCGGCGTGACAAGGGACAAGTGAAGGTCAAACAGATGCCGCCCAAGGGACGCCTGCCGGACAAGGAGCTCAAGCTCATCGCCGAGTGGATCGACTGCGGTGCGCAGTGGGACAACATTGTTGGCGAAGACGACCTGCCCGGCTACGACGCCAAGCAGAGCGCGATCATGGCCAAGGCGGCGCAGAAGGAAGTCGAACGCGTCATTGCCGAACCGAAGACCTGCTTCGAAACTCGCTGCCTCGAGTGCCACGACATGCGCAAGATGGCATCCCTGAAGAAGATCAAGGACGAAGAGATCCAGCCCCTGGTCAAGCGCATGGCCGCCAAACGCAAGGGGTGGATCCGCGAGCCGGAATTCGCGACCATCGTCAAGTTCATCCGCGACGAACGGGGTGCGGGCGGCTAGTCGAAAGGTCCAACTCCTGCCTGTCATCCCGAGCGCAGCGTAGCGGAGTCGAGGGATCTCGAGAACTGCCAAGCACGTCCGGCGTGGTTGCCAATTCCTGAGATCCCTCGACTCCGCTCCGCTGCGCTCGGGATGACAGGGCGGATTTGCCGTTTCCCGCTCGAATTGCCTCGGAAGCGCAGCGGAGGCGGGTGAGGGGTTGGCCGTTGGCGCCCTCGGGATGACAGGGC
>CAZKRK010000035.1:0-31877 GCA_964555035.1 uncultured Victivallales bacterium
TCCCGGTCGCATTCGTGTCCATCTGTGTGCATCTGTGGTTCCTGACTGCCGGATCCAGGTTCAATTGGCGGACGGTCCGAGCACACGGTCCTTTTCCGGACAAGGCCCGGGCTAGTGGAAGCGGTTCATCAGGAGAATCGATATGTAGATGTAGACGATGCTGAGGAGGGAAATGATGGTTCCGTTCTTCAGAACGTCCCGCTTCGGGTCGATCAGCGTTACCGGTTCCGAATAGAGCCGTTCCACAATGATGGGCGCCGCGTTGGCCAGGGCCATCAGGAAGAAGAAGGGGAAGAGAAAAGTCCGGCTCAGGAAGTACGCGCTTGCGGAGAAGCCGGCCAGGGCGGCCACGGCCAAGCCGCAGAAGCGATACATGTAGCGGGCTTCCTCGTCGGTTTCGTTCTCCAGCAACATCCGAACGCGCCAGCACCCGAGTACGCCCAGTTGGATTATGTTGAACCACATCCAATATCCGAAGACACCAAGCTCGGTGTAGCATGTCACAAATGCATTGTGTGCGGGGCGCCCTCCGGCCGCCTGCCAGAACATGTCGTACCCCAGCCCGAAAATCGGTTGCCGCTTGAAAGCCATATTGCCGTACCCCCAGTACTCGACACGTTCCCAGGCCGAAGCGTCGAGCAGCTTACCGCCGCCGAAGAGGATAGCAGCCAGGCTGGCAACCACGCCTATCACGGCCAGCCGCGGCATGTGGCGCGTAGGGACGAACATGGCAACGACGGCGCCCACGATGACCCAGAACGCAACCCAGCCCCCGCGGGAGTGGCACGTCAGGAAACCCATGTAGATGAACAGGCAGACTCCAACACACCCGAGGAACTTGATGAAGTGGAACCGCTTGGGCACGGCGAACACCAGCGGCATGCTGGAGGCGAGCATCTGCCCCATATCGTTGGGGTCGTGAAAGATCCCGAAGAAGAGACTGCGCGTATAAGCCGGCTTGCCGTTCATGGGTGGAATGCGCAGTGGCGGCGCACCGATGAAACCATACCCGCGCCGGTCTTGAAGCAATGCGTGATACGCCATGAAGCAGCACATGCCCACGATCAACGCACAGGTAATCCTCAACCGGTGGGGCCGGTCCAGAACGGCAACCAGCAGCAGTGTGAAGAAGGTGATCTTGAAGAGGTCGATAAACGCCTGCTTCATGCCGCCAAAATAGCCATGAACCGCATGCGACACCATCCCCGCAAACACAATTCCGCCCAGCAGGTATACCGTCGGCGAACGCTTAGGGAAGTTCACGTTGCCCTGCTGCGACTCCATCATGAGCATCAGCACGGAGGCGTAGACCACGACGTCAAGAACCGGCCAGCCGAAAAGCCACGGGAAAAGCCACTCCTGCGGCCGCCAATACACCATGAAAACGAAAATCAGCGTCAGACCAAAGGTCATGATTCCTTCCTCAGCGACCGACCCAACGCACACCCCGACGCAAAACGCGGGCGGGATTGCCGCCTATCAGAAGTCCTTCCTCGTCGAACGGCTTGGTCACGACGGCGCGCGCGGCAACGACACAGTTGTCCGGAATGCGAACTCCACCGAGAATGACGGCCCCGCACCCTATCCAGACATGGCTGCCTATCTCAATACCTCTTGCCTTCTCCCGTTTCCCCTCGTACTCCAATCGATGAAAGGCCTCGTCCAGAAACTCGCAACCCCACGCAACCGTGCTGTTGTCACCTATCCGCAACCCGTGCATGATCACGAACCGGCACAAGGCGTTTGCGTAACCCCACCCGAACGAACACACGGCGCCTTCCCCAATGTCCACCCGGCATCCCCGCCCCAAGCTGAACCAGGACCGAAACTCGAGCTTCCCGTTCACGTTGAGAAGCGTTCGGTCGCTGCGATCCATGAACCCCACCGCGTCCACGCCCACGCGAACCAGCCCACCCGTCTCGATCGTGCCGCCACCCCGAACACGGGCCTTCTCGTGCAGCCACAAATGGCGCCCCCGCAACCAGTGAGGCGCAGACCGCAGACTCGAACCCAACGCGCTCGTTTCCGAAGCCCGACACCTGCGCACGAAACCACGCAAAGCCGCAATCCTGTCAGCCGCACTCATCTCTCCCGCCCCTCAATCGTCCTGCCCTCAATCGTCCTGCCTTCAATCATCCTGCCCCTCAATCATCCTGCCCCTCAATCGTCCTGCCCCTCAATCGTCCTGCCCTATCGTAACGGCACATCACACGAATTTCACGCGGCGCGCCGCGAAAGCAACCATCTTGAGCAACAACCAACCGTGGCTCCAACGGC
The DNA here is from genome assembly GCA_964555035.1 of uncultured Victivallales bacterium. Lineage (GTDB taxonomy): Bacteria > Verrucomicrobiota > Kiritimatiellia > UBA8416 > CAYOBW01 > CAZKRK01. The sequence continues at coordinate 2,278 of CAZKRK010000035.1, forward strand.
TGATGTTGGTGTCGCCGTACACGCGCTCACGGTAACGAACCGGAACGTCGACGATCTTGAGCCCCTGTTTGGCCGCGCCGAAAATCAGGTCAAAATCGCCAAAGGGGTCGAAGTCGCCGAAGTAGGCGCGGCCGGCGGCAATGCGCTCGTAGTCGGACCTGAAAAGTACCTTCGTCCCGCACAGCGTGTCCTTGATTGGCTGCTCCAACAGCCATGAGAAGGCCAGGCTGAAGAACTTGTTGCCGATCTTGTTGCAGAAACGCATGGCCTCCTTTTCCATAGGATAGACCAGACGCACGCCGTTGACGAACTCGCCCTTGCCGGTCACGAGGGCGTCGTAGAAGCGTGGCAGGTCTTCCGGGGGCACGGTCAGATCCGCATCGAGTATCATGAGAATGTCCCCGGTCGCTTTCTCGAACCCCAACCGCACGGCATCGCCCTTGCCCACGCCGGTCTGGCGGAAAACCGAAGCCGCCCGGGCGGAGAACTCCTTCATCTGGCGTTCGATCTCGCCATACGTGTCGTCGCTGGATCCACCCTCGACAAACACGAGCTCCGTGCCGCTTCCCATGTCGGGTACGCGTTCGAAGATGTTGCGGATGTTCCCCTGCTCGTTCCGGGCAGCGACAATAATCGACACGCTCGGCGTCTTGTCACCCGTGGGCAGGAGATCGCTTCGGCGCAGGACCATCACGTGCTGCATCGTGAAGGCCTTGAACGGCCATAGCTTCGCCAGGACCGTATTGAGAAAGGTCCCGATCAGGGGCAAGCTGACCGGAAAGAGAATCTCCGACCTGTGCCTGACCACATCCAGGCCCTCGAGGGCCGCCAACCCCCTGACGTCGTCCGGCGCAAGCCAGTTCTGTTCTACGCGGCGGCGTGCCAGGCCGAAACCTGCAGCCACGCGCAGAGGCAGGTCCCACAAATGGCTGAGGAAGGTGACGACAACGCGGGTGCGGGCGTGCATCAAGGGCCGAAGACGCGCGAACAGCGTCTGGACGTCCCACACGTCGTTGACCATGTCCGACAGCACAATATAGTCGAACGTCTCGTCGCTCTCAAACTCCAGCGCGTCTCCACGGATGAACTCCAGATCCGGATGCCGCTCCCTGGCGGTCTCGACCGCCTGCTCGCAGAAGTCCACCCCCACTCCGTGAGAAGGTTCAAGCGACGCGAGCAAGTCGCCCCTGCCGCAGCCGAGCTCCAGCACCCGTGCATCCTCTGGAATGAGGTAGCGAAACATGTCGCATACGCGTGCGTAGTATGCCTTCTGAAAGCACCCCATCTTTTCGTCGTGCGACATCACGTCCCGCCAGCGGTCCCGGTGCCTCGCAGTGAACGCGGTACGCGCCGCTCCGTTTCGATTTCCTTCATTCTGGTCCATTCTAGCCTTCTCTTCCTCAGCATCACGCGACACGGCCGTGACAAAACGACCATTTACCGCATCCAGCACGATTCCAACACAAAGCAGGCATCACGTCCCAGCGCCGACCAAGGGATCTCGGCATACTCCTCTATCTCGATCCCATGCAGAATCCGACGCGCCGCACCGTTCCGCAACGTAACCCGCAACCGCACATCCGATTCTCCGCTTGCGAATCCGGCGAGCTCGCAAAACGGTCTCACCCGCGTTTTCTCAACCAGAACATACACGCGCGTGTCCCGGCGGGGCAAGACCGCACAGACATTGGCCGGATCGCCTTGTTTCAATTTGCGGAACCACTCGCTGGGCTTGACGACAAACTCGCGGTGAAGCAGGCCGCTCGACCGGCGGCGGCATGCAAGCGGATCCACAACAACGGGCCCGTTCAACACCGGCCCGTCGACCGATTCGACCACCCACTCCGTTCGAGAACACCATACGGGCAGGTCAGCCGCAAGGGGACCGATCGTCCTTACGCTCGGCGTCACCGTCGGAAACACGAAACCGGCCCACCGCTCGTCCCGCGCATATCGCAGCGCCTGGCGCAAGGCGCGGCCCGCATGAACGGGAATCTCCTCCAGGATCGTACCGGTATCGACTCCGTAGCGCGCCCTCATAATGCTGTCGAACTCCTCGTGACTCCGTCCGACGTAGTATCCTCGACACCAGTAGAGAGGGTCCCATCCGTAAACGTTGTAGTTGGCGTCTATGCGACGGAACATGCGGCAGGATGCGCCGATGTTGAACAGGAAGACAACCGTGAGGACGATTCCGACCGGAAGTCGCCTCAAGGCAGGACGGTTCCGTAGCGCGCGTCCGCAGTAGAACACGCCCGCGACTGTCGTTACATTGAGCAGAAACTCCATCCAACCCACATCGCGCAACGTGCACCTCGTTGCCATCCCCAGATTCAGGAATGCTGCGCCCGAGAGTGCGACGATGGGGAACAGCTCAGCCCAACGCCGTTCTCGCCGGCGGAGCCACAGCCACACCGCGGCGCCAACGACCACGACATGTCCCGCGAGAAGCGGCCAGAGAAAGACGCCCTCGGCAATGAGTTTTCTAACGATCCCGCTCAACCCGGTGTAGCCGGAATAGTCCTGCCGCATCAGCGACACCTTGGCGGCCCAGAGCATGTACCTGCACCCTTCACTCAAATCGTCCCCGAGCAGTATGCAAACCGGAAACGCGAGCATCAGACCGGGCAAAGCGATCGAGTACCAGTAGAAGACGGCGGGATAGGCCCGGCGACGCGACGCGCCAAGAGCATGCCAACAGTTGACGGCCAGGAGTGCCACGACCGCTGCGCAGAGGACCTTAAGCCGCGTGGTGCAACCGTATCCGGTTGCATAGAACCCGTGGAAATCCGGCATATCGACGGACCGGACAACGGCAAGCAGGCCGAAGAACAGCACGGCGCCGACGATGCTCGCGGCCAGCGCGTGGCGTCGGTCGGGCGAATCGAGCGCAGAACGCTTCGATTCCGTATCGACCGGGGACCGGACGGTCATGAATAGCGGCAACACAAGCACATACAAGAGCGACTGTATCTTTGTCAGAAAGCACAGGCCCGCCAATACGGCACTCACGGCGAAGATCACGACCCGCCACACCGGAACTCGCACGCGCCTCGCCACGGCAATCGTGCCAAGGGCAAGCGCCCAGTAGAACAGACAGAAGCTTGCGGGACGGCTCATGCTGGAAAGGTAGACCAGGCTCTGCTGCGACACCAGAACCGCCAGTGCCGCCAATGCGGACACACGCGACGGCCGCCAGATGGAAATGAGAGCGCCCCAAACGACGAGAACGGCCAGAACGTTGATCACGGGCGAAACGCCCCGCACGAATTCGGTCATCTGTGCCATGCACGCTAGCGGATTCAGGGAAGCCGACAAGTCGGAAAGGGTCGCGGCGGACAACCAACCGGCGGCGCGGGCCAGGCGGCTGGCAGCACTCAACAGCAGGTACATCCCGCAGTCAGGATGACCGATGTTGTCAGGCGTCAGGCCACTGTTCACGCAAACCACGTCGATCGCGGTTACGGCGTCCATGTCCCAGATCATGTAGAAGGGATACATCCTGCAGGCCTTCCACATGGCAAGCCAGGCCGCGCCCGCGATTGCGACCCCCACAAGGCATGCCACAACCGAGAACCTGACCTGGTCGTGCTTCTCTCCCGTATGCATCAGAACCTCTACTGGTGAAGTGCGCCGTGAGCCGGACCGTCCATACGCCCCCACGCCACGAGTTGTCCGTGGAATTCCCGGTGCACGGCCAACACATGTTCGACAGCGTCTTTGTCCAGGGACACATTCTTGTCAATGTCATGCGTGAGCGTTACCAGCGTGAGCACGGAGTTCTCCAGCCAGGCGGGACGCTTCCATCCCAACGCCGTACGCAAGTCGCAACGTGACTTGTTCCAGTGCGCCCGTAAAAAGCGCCGCGTGTTGCGGACGGGGTGTTTCAGTCCTTCCCAGGTGATCCCTTTCGGGTACCAGTTGAGCTCATCGGGGATGCCCACGCGTGGAAAGGGCATGCTGCGCACGTCGACGTCCGTACCGGCGAGAGAGGGAGCACCGAGCATGCTGGTGGCCCATATCGAACGGTCGCCGATGGATGAGTTCAATTCCCAGATCTGGACTCGCGGCAGCCGACTGCCGCTCTTCACGTCTTCGCGCCGATCCTCTACCAGCCTCACGTCGAACCCCTTGATGCGCATGCAGTCACGCATGTTGTAGCCGTGAACCAGTCGAACGAGTGTCGTGCGCGCCTTCGGCGCCCCGGAATGGAAACGGTACACCGCCAGGTTCGGTTCGTGCGGATCGTCCCCCACCGGGCAACGTTCCACCGTCGACCCATGCATAGCGGGCGAGAAGCCCGCAAAAGTAGCGGCGGTCAGGGAAAAAGCATCGAAGGCACGCCTGCTATGCATGGCCATCGCATACCAGAGGGCAACGACTCCCATGCAGCAGATGAGCGCCAGACCCACAACCGTGTCCCTGCGTTGGTTCCTGTTCTCTGGGACTGCCACCGTCCTCGACCTCAATGCTCGCGTTCTTTGCCGAGTATGACTATCCGCAGTGTGCTCAGAATGATCTGCAGGTCCAGACTGAAAGACAGGTTCTTTATGTAGTACAGATCGAATTCAAGCTTGCGGGCCGAGTCCTCGACACTGTTGCCGTAGGGATACCTGATCTGAGCCCATCCCGTCAGTCCCGGCATCATGTTTTCACGCTCATCGTAGAAAGGGATCTTTCGCGTCAGTTCCGCCGTCATCTCCGGGCGTTCCGGCCGGGGACCGACAACACTCATTTCGCCCCGCAGCACATTGATGAACTGCGGGATCTCGTCGAGTCTGAACCGCCGCAGAATGCGCCCCACCCGCGTGATTCGCGGGTCGTTGTCTTCGGACCAGACCGCACCGGTCTCGGCCTCGGCCCCCTTCCGCATTGTGCGGAACTTGTAGATCACGAATTCCTCGCCAAAGCGACCCACACGCCGCTGCGTGTAGAACACGGGACTGAACGGCGCCGAGAGCTTCATTGCCAGCACAATCAACAGCGAGACAGGTGCGAACACGAGGCAGGCCAGGACCGCTACGGCCTTGTCGTATATGGCCTTGAAACGTCTGAACACGGGCAGCCCCGACTCCATACTGGCCTGCATCAGGTACTCTTCATTGATCAGCTCGAGCGGGACTCTGCCGCTGTAGATCTCGTGCACGCTCAACGGCGTGACAACCTCGATCCCATCGAAACGGAGACGCTTCAGGACCGGGTAGACCATGGACGCGGCACGCACATCTTCAAGACCGATTACAATCAGGTTCACCGCGAGACTGCGGACCGTGCTCTCAAGTGTATCCTCGGTTACGTTGATCACGGCAACATCGTCCAGAACTCTTGCAGCCTGCCCGGCGTGCCCATCCAGATTCAGGAATGCCACCACGCGGTGGGCAGGCATTACGAACTCCGACTCAAGAAGACGCCGGAGTTCTCGTGCACGCTCACCCGTGCCGAGAATAACGGTCCGGTGCAGGAATATGTCACTTCTAAAGAGGATCTTGTAGACCAGCAGCTTCAGGGAGAGCGATATGAAGCTGTAGGAAAGGAGCGAGATCAGCAGCACGCCGCGCAACCAGAACAGCTTCAACCACGCGGCGGATGTCAGCGAGAGAAAAAGCAGCGCGAACGTCAGGGAGAACAACCAGGTAACGACGAGATTGAAACGCGAATAGGTGTACTGAAGCTTGTACCCACCGGCAAGGTAGTTGGCCAGCAGTACGCCCGCGAAGAGAAGAACCCAACCCTCCAGGTTCTCGAAAACGACTTCGCTGCGATGCCACTTGGGCATGCGAACCAGCAGGCCGATGACGCTTCCGGTCATCAAACAGGCCAGATCCATCGTGGCGATCCAGAGAGCGAAACTGCTTATGTGCGATCTAGACGCCAAGCTTACTCCATAGGCAACAGGGACTGCTTGATACGCTTGAAACGCGACTGCCAGCGGTTTCCGCCCGAACCGCGACGGTGCCTGCGTTTCCGCTTGCTCCTGTCGTCACCGTAGTCGTAGTAGCTGTAGCCGTAGGAATAGGCGTTGCTGTAGTAGGCGTAGTTGGGATACTGGTAGGCGTAGTACAGGCTGCTGACCTTGTGCATCTCGATGCTGTTCATGATCAGCCCCAGAACGCGCGCATCTTTCAGCATGTCCAGCGAATACCGTATGAGCGGCTTCGGCGTTCGGTTAACGCGGGCCACGTAGAGCACGACCCCAATGCCTTCGGTTGCAAGGATAACGGTGTCGGTCACTCGCAGCACGGGCGACGTGTCCACAATGATGTAGTCATAGTCGTCCTGCACATTCACGAAGAAGCTCACGAGATCGGTCGACTGCAGCAGCTCGGCCGCGCTCTCGCTTGACCCGCCGGTCGGCGCCAGGTCCAGTTGAGGGATACTCGTCGCCCGAATGATGTCGCGCAGGCTGTTCTTTCCGCGCAGCACGTCAGTGACACCCGGCTCACGCTCAATCCCCAACGAACGGTGAAGACGTCCGCGACGCAAGTCCATGTCCACCAACAGTACGCGTTTGCCCATCTGGGCAATCATGATGGCCAGGTTGAGCGCCGTAAGCGTCTTGCCCTCGCGCGAATCGGCGCTGGTCACGAGAACGATCTTCTCGTTCATCTTGTTGAGCGCCGAGATGATGTTCGTCCGCAGGGCCCGGTAGGCTTCGATCGCCCCGGCCGAATGCTCTTCCGTTACGATCGGACGAATGGACTTCTCCAGACCGCTCCGCGCCCAATAGGGAATCCCACCCAGAAACGGAATGCCGAGAATCGTCTCCACGTCCTTGATGGACTGGACCTTGTTGTCAACAGTCTGGGCCAGCAAGGCCAGGCCAAATCCGGAACCCAACCCCATCACGACCGAAACCAGCAGTATCTTCTGACCGTCGGGCCAGAACGGAACGCCACTGCTGCGCACCGCCTCGACCAATCGAACGTTCTCCGCCTCGAGCTCCCGTGAAATGCGCGTCTCGTGCAACCGGCCGAACAGCAGGTTGTAGTTCGTGGTATAGCGCCTCGCGATGTTCTGGAGACGCGAAAGCTCGCCGCGCCGCCGCCCCGCCAGCAGGTCCTTCTGATGCCAGCGATAAAGGGCTTGCTCGATCGCATTGAGCTGAAAACGCAGGGCCGTGTGCCGGTCCTTGAGCCCCTGGCGAATAACCTGGGCGGCAACCTCCAGGTCACTCTCGATCTTGGCGATCCTCTTGTGGACCCCACGGCGCACCGGATGGTCTTCGTCGAGATTCTCTGACAGTTCCCTGTCTTCCTGCTTCAGCCGCGCAAGACTCACTCTAAGCGACGTCCAACTCTGCATATGCTCGGGGAAGTCCGCCAGGTCCGCGTTCTTCAGCCCGACGGGAAGCATATCGTCGCCGGCCGCACGCTCGTCGTCGTCCTCATCCGGCTTGCGTGAGCCGATCGCGGTCGTCTGGGTCAACTCGGCCAGATCCGTGAGCACGCCTACGTTGGACTCCTTCAGGAAGGGATAGTGATTCTCCAACAGAATCAACTCGGTTGTGAGCTGGTTCTCCCTGCGAACAAGCTGCTGAAGATAGGAATCGTCCATGCGAGCCTTTGCATCCTGCCGCACCACGTCATGGAGCCGCTTGTACTCCAGGACATCGTCTTCCGACTGGCGGATCCTGTCATCCAGACCGGTCAGCGACTCCTCAAGCATGTCGGTCACACTCACCGTGGATTCCCGCTGCACGCTGCGCCATTCGTCTTTGTACTCCTCCATCAACAGCGTCAAGAAATCCTTGGCATAGGCCGGATTCTTGCAGTCAACGGTACAGAAGATGTTCATGCCGCCCGAGCCACCGGCTTTCACGGCGTTCACACGAGGATAGAGCGCGTTCCCCATGACAGGCGCCCAGCGGCCACGCAACCGGGTAACAACGCGCTCATGAAGTCGACGGCTTCGAATCAGGGACATGTGCTGCCCCAGTCCCCATGGGCGATGCCCTTGCGTCAGTAGGTAGCTGTTGCGGTAGACCATGACTTTGCAGGCCGCGCGATACCTCTTCGGGGTGAAGTTCAGATACAACACACCGCCCAACAGGCAATAGAGAAAACAGACAACGATCGTCTGCCAACGAAAGAACAACATCCCCAGATAGATGCGGAAGTCGAATGTCGCCGGTTGCTGCTGATTGTTAGCGTTCAAAGGCATGAGTCTGACTCCATGACTGCCTGCTTTTCCCCGCAATCCGCCAATTCATGCACGGGCCAAGTTCCGCACCGTGTGAACTGACCTCACATTCTGAAAGGAATTGTAGCCGAAACGGCTACGAAAAGTCAAAGGTTTAGGCTCACAGCCGCCAAGCCGATTGACACAACACCATGGGGAAGAAGATGTTAGAAAGGCCATGCCGAACGCATCTCCCCATGTCGGCTAGAAGAGACGGAAGATCCTGGCCGGCACAATCACGCGATCGCCACTCTCCAGCTCGAAATCATCCTCAGGCCGTCCCTTCTTCATGAGAGGTTTCGCGTCGATGATGAACTCCTTCTCGTTGCCCTCGCTGTCCCGGCGCACGACCTGGAGCTTCCTTGTGTCGGCGAAAGGCGGAAATCCACCGATTTTCCAGATGAGGTGCATCATCGTGCAGGGCTCGGAATTGCTGAAACGAATGGGACCGGAACGCCGCACCTCACCCAGCAGAATGATCGACTTGTCGCCCCCGACCGGCGCTCCTTCGCCCGGTTCGGCGCGTTTTGCATACACGTAGGCAACATCGTTGTTTCGAAGGTAAACGTCAGGAACCGACGGTGTTCCGGCCTCGTCAACCAGATCGTACTCTTCGCAATCCGGAACCCACCGTGCCAGTGCGTCCCGCTCCCCTCCGCGCACAATCCTCACCCGGGCGGCGCGAGCGGAAATGGCCAGGCTGCCCACGCGAATCAAAGCATCGTTGAGGGAAATACTGTCGCCAGGACCGATCATGAGCAAGGACGGCCTCTTCACGGTACCATCTATGCGGACTTTGTCGTAGGAAGCCCGCTGAATGCGAACACTGACGGTCGCTTTGCGGAAACCGCGCCTCCCGAGTACGTCGGCGATTTTCTGCTCCGCCTGCTTCTCCGTCTTGTTGCCGACGATGACCGGCCCGATGTATCCCAGCATAACGGCACCGATTTCGTTAACCGGGTAGCTGCCATCCAGCCCCGGATCCTCTTCCACCGTGACATGCAACAGGCAGTCTTTTTCAATCGTCAGCGCCCCACCTCCGCCGGGAACGCCTGCATCTCCGAATATGACGGGAAGCCCCTCCACAGGCGCATCGGGCGCGTCCCCCGACCTGTTTGCGTCCGCCGCCATCTTGACCTGTTCCGACTCCAGATCGCGCAACGCGCGCTCGATAGCGGAATCTCGCCGACGCGTCGCGCAGCCGCACAGAACCACAGCACAGGCGACGACCACGCACACCCGGGGAACAACCCCCAACAACCGTTGTAGAACCACCAAAACCATACACCTCGCCTCCCGCAGAAGCGAATGAATGAATTGCATGCAGCAATGAACTAAATCATACGCACCATAACGCGTCAACCCAAAAACACTACCGCCAAAACCCGCGACGAAACCGGGGAGGCACGAGTAGGCGCCCGATGCGACGCGCAAGGCGGATGGCGCGCTTGACCGGATGAAACTGATCCCTGCGCAGCAGACGGTCAACATCGATGATACCCCGCATGTCAGCCAGAACCTCTTCGCTCGAAGTTATGCCTACCCGGCGCATGACGTCGCGGAGGCAGCCCTTGCGAACGGCAACCTTCTCGGCGCTCACATACACCACCGGCCGATCGGGATGCCGAGCCTCCCAGCGACGAGCGTGAGTATACTCGGCCTCGATCTGCCTCGGCAGGATCTTGCGGATATCACGGGTCGCCAGCAAACGCTGTCGGTCCCCGGCCAGGCACTTGTTGATCTGCCGAAGAGACTCCTCCGGCGCCGCGAAAAGCCTCTCATCCTGCCCTCGCGATATGTAGGAGGCCATGATCTTCTTCGTGGGTCGTTCAATGAACAGCACGGCCTGTATATCCAGAATGGCGTCCAGCTCCTCCAGGCACACCAGCGGGTAGTGCGGCATCTTCAGCACGTAGTACGACTTGGCCGGATCGCATTGGGCGCGGTACTCGTCAACGATGGCGCGCAGCTCCGCAAGATCCAAATCGTACCGGTCCGATTCCAGTGGCATACTCTCGTTGGCTCGGACAAAAAACTTGTGCAAAGGGGTGAACTCGGAGGCACTGTTCAGTAGCTCATGAGGGATGGCGATATCGGGATGCCTGCCCAGCATCTGGACAAACAGGCGCGTTGCAGCATGACCCGGCCCCGTAATCAGAACACACCTGGATTGAGCCACGCCACCGCCGGCGCCGCTCTCCTGCTCGCCGGACATCAGTTCAACCCCGATGCGCTCTTTCTCACTCATGAAACGCAAACTACATGAAAGCGGGAAAAGAGGTCAAGCGCACACGCCCGAACCGTATTCCCCCACGGCGTCGAACATGGCCAGCACGTTCTCCACGGGCGTCTCTTCAAGAATGCTGTCGTGACTGGCGCCGACTACGTACCCGCCGCCGGGCGCCATGATATCCAGAACTTCAAACGTCTTTCGGCGCACAAACTCCGGCGACTCTCCGTCGATCAACACGTGCTGCGAATCGATCGCGCCGTTGAGCAGAACCTCACCACCGTAGTCCCGCTTCAATGCGCGCAAGTCCATGCCGTGACACGATGGCTGCACCGCGTGTAACCCGTCGAGACCCGCATCGATCATCATTCGGATGAGCGGCTCGAAACCGCCGCAACAGTGCAGCTGCACAAGCAAACCGTAGTCGTGCCCCAGGTCGATCAGCCGGCTCAAGTGCGGCAGCATGTACCGCTCGAACTGCTCCGGACCCATCAGCGGACCGGTCTGCGAACCAAAGTCGTTGCCGATGAAGAAAATGTCGATAGCCTCCGCTGCCGCATCGAAAACCTTCCGACTCGACTCGAAATAGAAATCGACAATGTGACCCACCAGTGCATCCACAAAACCGGGGTCGTCGTACATCTTCAGATACAGGTTCTCCATCCCGACCAGGTCGATCGCGTCATGCCAGTACGGCGACCAGTCGCCGCCGAGAATCGCATACTCCCGTCCGTAGCGTTCGGCGTCCTCTTTAACCCCGGAAACATCGACACAGCCCGGATCGGGCCAGGGATAGTCGTGCACGTCCTTGACCGTGACAGCATCGGCCAGGGGGTGCGAAAGCGGCTGGCCGTATCCAAGACCGACACGCTCGACTCCAAATACCGTCCGGGATACCGCACCCTCACTCAACGGCTGCCCGGCAACCGCATACGAGGCGAACACGCGCCGGAAATCGTCGCCGAACCGCACCCGCAATCCCTCATCATCCAACCCGAGTTCGTCCTTTGCCTTTGCCCAGAACTCGACCGACGCGCCGCACCAGCGCGGCACGATATCGGGCTCTTCGTGAGCAAACGCCGCCAACACTCGTTCGCGTGATGTCATCTCGTCCTCTCCTCCACTCCTACTCCTATCTGTCAAACAACTGCACTTCCCAAATCGTCGGCACGTCGGTCGCTTCGACGATGTTCAGGCGCACCCGCCGCGCCGTGACCGGCGTAAACGTGGCCGAGAATTCCGCACCAACTGCCCCACCCGTGTGAACTGTTCGCCAGGCGCCGTCGTCACCGACGAGCAACTCGAACTTCCGGATTCGGTCATAGGCTTCGCCGATCCGGAGATGGTTGAAAGTCCTGGCTTTGCCGAGGTCGACCTCCAGCCAACCGTCCTTCGAGTTCGGTGCCCCGCCCCAACGCGTGCCCGGATCGCCGTCGAACGCGAAAGCCGCGCCGAGCTTCGGGTTGGGCCATACACCGGAAGCCGTGGCCCTGCAGCCCCGGGCCAACGACCGTGGCCCCGTTCCGACGGCGGGAACGCCACCCACATCGCCATCGTACTCCAGTTTGACGATCGTATCCAGTGGATCCCGCCGGTCGGGAGCGACGCGGATTCCAACCCCCGCATCCGTTCTCTCGACCGTCGCCTCGCCGCCGGTAAGTACGCAGTGCTTCACGAGCTTGCGGCCGATGTCCGGCAAGACAATCATATCCTTCGGCCAGCGGAGGATATGCAGATACACGGCGTTGCCCCTGTGGGTGGAACCGCCCCACCACCGTCCCGCCGGCAACGCGAAGCGGCGACGCGCCGCACCGAACTTGCGGGCGTTCATGTCTGGCGCCAGGAACGGCCCGCCGCGCGTCCCGTAGACCGACTCGCCGTACTTCTCCAGCCACGCACCGATCTTCTTGAAACTCTCCACCTGGCGCGGCTCGATCCGCCCATCCGGCATCGGGTTCGTGTTCAGCGCCAGATTGCCGTTGCCGACCGCACAACACACCAGCATCCTGATGGCGTCCGTGTACGGCTTGAGAGTGTCATCCGGTTTCCACGCCCATTGCGTGCCCAGCGTGATGCAGCTCTCCCACGGACGCTCCCGCGAGAAACGCCCCACGTGCTGCTCCGGCGTGTCGAAGTCTCCCGGCGCGCCGGTTCGGTTGTTGACGAGCAGGTCGGGTTGCAGCGAGCGGACATAACGAATCACACGCTCCCCCCGTGCCCGATTGAAATGCTGCGGCACGTCGTACCAGATACCCAGCAACGGCCCGTATTTCGTGATGAGCTCCCTGGACTGCGCCTCGAGAAACTGTGTGTAGCGCTCCAGATTGTGCGTCGCGCGTTTCGTCCTGCCGCCGGGACTCGTCACCGGAAAATCGGGATGGCGCCAATCGCACGTCGAGTAGTAAGGGAAGAACGCGATCCCTCGATCCCGCAACGCCTTGGCCAGCTCCCCCGTTACGTCCCGCGACAACGGTGAGTTCATGACGTTGTAGTCCGTCAGTTCCGTGTCCCACAGACAGAAACCGTCGTGGTGCTTGGTCAGGAAGATGACGTACTTCGCGCCGGTGTCCTTGACGACGTCGGCCCACTCCGCGGCGTCGAACCGCCGCGGGTTCCACTGCCTGTACAGGCTGTCGTATTCCTCAACCGGTATCTCTCTCCCGCGTGACCAGCCTATCTCCTTTCCCTTAAGACTCACCGGCCCCCAGCAGATGAACATTCCGAAACGCATGTCCTGCCACGCGGCCAGGGCACGGGAGTCCGCGCACAGAGGATCCGGTTTCTCGGCGGCCGAACCGGCCAACACGACAACGCCCAGAATCAAGAGACTACGTATGATGTTCATAATCCGCTCCTTTCTGCCGAAACCGAATCTACAGCGCTCCAAAGCAGGTGACACTCCCGTCGACAAGGCTGACAACCACCCGGCCCTCGCGATCGACGGCAAGCCCCCGCGGCACTGGCGACGCAGGCAACGGCTTCGACCAGAACTCGCCGCCGCTTGCCGGATCGAACGCCTTCAAGGTCGACGCCGCGGCAACGACCACGGCGTTGGCTGCGAGGGCCACCGCCTGACTCTCGGGCAAGTCACGCTCCCATCGCGGCGCGTTGGCCACTTTGAACCTGCCCCAGGCCTGCGTGATGTGACGCGGCGCCCTGGTATCGGTCACGCACTTGCTCAAGGCCCCGCTCCCGATCGGGTCGAAACAGGAAACGTGGCGGCCGTCACGCCAGACGATGTCCGTCCGGCCGTTCGAGGCATGAAAAACCGTCTTGAACACCGTATGGTCGTAGACGGGTACGTCCGGCGCTACGGTAAAAGGCCGCCCAAACGCGATCACGCGCGTCCCGACCAGTGACAACTCCCACCCGCGCGGACTGGTCGACTGGCAGGCCGCGAGCGCCCCCGGAGCGTTAAGGCAACGGCCGTCGCGAATGTCGTAGACCGCCGGTGAAACCGCGTTGCCTCCCGCCAGGTACAGCTTCCCGCCGTTGAGCAGAAGGTGTCCCTGAACGCTCACGCCACAACGCGCGGCCTTGTCCAGATGCCCCGACGTGTCGTTGACCCACTTGACGGCGCCCGTAGCGGCGTCGAGCGCATATACATATGTACCGTCGTAATTCGCACGTCCCGCCGCCACGTAAGCCACGCCTCTGTCCACGAGGACACCGCTCGCCGCGGGCCAGGTCGATTGCAGCTTCCCGTAGACCGGAATCTTGCGCTCCACCGGAGCAGCGCGAAAGCGCCACAGCAGCCGCCCGGACGCTGCGTCGTGACAATACACCCACCCGTCACCGGATCCCGTAAAGACGCGTCCCTTCCAGACCGTGGGCGATATGGGGACCTCGCCGCCGGTGTACGCCTGCCACGACGGTCTCCCCGTCGCGGCATCGAAGGCACGCACGCTACCGTCGTCGCCGGCAACAAACACCCGTCCTCCCGCCGCCACCGGCGGCGTAAGCCGAAGCGGAGAGGCGGCAGGCACTCGCCACAGCTCCTCCACAGCCTCGGGCACGACAGCCGTCGAAACTGCCGAACGCCGGTTGTTGGCGCGGAACGTGGGCCAGTCCGCTTCGGATGAGGCGGACGGTTCCGAAGGCCGCGAATCGCTGCCCATCCGCAACCGCCCGATCGCCGGCCCGTCGACCGACCAATCGCCAACCGGTCGCAGACAGGTCACGCCGTACAGCGTAAGCTGGCAATCGCAGGCATACGGCCACCAATAGAGATGCCCATTGGCGATCGTCACCCCGTCCTGACACGGCGGGCGCATCGGCGAGATGTAGCGCGGCTTCCCGTCGGCCAGATCGAGCCGCACGGACCCGCCCATGGCGCGGAACAGGATGCTGTCCACGGTTGCTGTCGGCCGTGTGCAGGCCCGCCGCCCCGCCGACAACTCGGCCAGAACTTCCCCGGTGAGCGGGTCGAACTTGCGGCAGTGTTTCTTGCCCCACGGCCCGCCGATCCCGTAGAGACCGTCCGGGTGAATCACCAGCTGGAAATTGTTGTAGGTCTCGCGCCACAGGAGCCGGCCGTCCTCGGCCGAAACCGCCACCAGCCCGTTGACCTGCGGCCCAGCGAAGTAGAGTGCCCTGTCGCTGCACTTCAGATAGGCGGTCGTGCGCCAATTGGTCGACCACCCCTGCCGCGGCATGCACCTGCCGAGAACGCGGAACAGCTCGGACGCGTTCTGCGGCGTCTTGCGCCACAGGATCCTGCCCGTGGCGGCATCGATACAGACCAGATACGCGTTGAACCGGAACGCAAACAGACGCCCCGCCGCCATGCACAGCGCACGGGAGTCGACCGGTTCGTCTTCGCGATGGTGCCAGAGCACCTTCCCGTCGGCCGGATCGAGCGCCAGCAGGCACCGCCCAAACCCCCAGGGCTGGTCCGGCTGGGTAAACCCTTTCGAAATGGCGTTCCACGGCCAGCCGTGCTGCGTACGCTTCCAGCGCTGCTCCGGGTCCTTCTGCTCCTGCTCGCCGGTCAACGCGTACAGCCTGCCGTCCGCCAGCGCCATCCACTTCCAGAACGTGCCGCCGGCCACGTCCACCGCTGGTTCGAACTCACGTTGGAGCTCGCCGGTTGCCGCGTCCAGAAGCTTGCAGGACCGGTCGTCGCCAAGATAAAGCGTCCCCGGCGTAGCAACCATCGTGTTGCGGTGCACCATCGTGCCCGGCCGCAGTTTGCGCTTCCACAGGATTGTCCCGTTGTACCCATTGAAAGCCAGGAGCGTGTTCAGGAGAGGCTCCTCGCGCGCATGCCACGCCACGTGACCGAAGGCCTTGAACACGCGTCCGCCCGCGGCAACGGCACACTGTGGCGCAGGCCCGTGGTGCGGGCCGGCCAGGAATTGCGTCATGTAGGGGAAACGCATGCTCGGATCGTCCGACAGCGGGTTGTTGTCCGGACCGTGGTAGGGATGACTCCAGTCGTCGCGGTGAGCGGGAACGGGCTTGGCGTGCACGCGTCCCGCCAGCCACACCTTCCCTCCCGGCCTGACCACGCGCAGGGCTTCTCCAAGAGTCAGTCCTTTGACACCTCCGGCAGCGTACACCACGTCGGCAACGTTGTCGGCCAAGTGCAGACGTCCGAGACCACCCTCGTCGATTTGAAAGCGCGCCGCATCCAGGCCGGCTGCCGCCGCCTTGCGCCGGACGCGGTCGACGACCGTGCCGTCCGGCAGTTGGGTATAGACCTGCAACCCCTCGCGCCGTGCAACCGACAAGGCGGACTCGCCGTCTGCCCCCCCGAGAACAACGCAGACACCTCTCGCCGGCAGCGACACGCCTTTCGGCAGCCCCGAAACGCCCGGTGCGGCCATCGCCCTCAACGCCAAACCAGTCCCCGCGCAAACGAGCCCGATAGTACAACCTCTCACGGCAACTCCTCCGGTCGAACCACCTTTTCGACGAACGGCATCCTACCTCGCGCACACCCGGACCACAAGCCTTGTCGCGCCGTCACACAGACCGGCGCAACGGGGGTGCGCTTCTCGCAAATCACTCGGACGATGCTGCACGGGTGAACCGTTCAGACACGACAGGAACCCGGTTGACGATGACGGCGACGATTACGGTGGACGAGGTGGAGGTTCTCTGAATCGTCAACCCTGATCGTCGCCGTCATCGTCAACCGAAAAGGCAACGCAGTGTTGACAAACGTCACGAACTCGGGGAAACAAACACCATGCGCGTCATCCACATCATACCGGGGTCCGGCGGGTCGTTCTACTGCGAGAATTGCTTCCGCGACAGCGCTGTCGTCAAGGCCATGCGCGCCATGGGACACGACGCGACACTGGTCCCGCTCTATCTGCCGCTTTTTCTCGACTACCCCGACGTGACGACCGGCTCGCCGGTGTTCTTTGGTGCGGTAAGCCTCTACCTCCGTGAAAGGGTGCCCCTCCTGCGCCGTCTGCCCCTGCGCCGGCTGCGCTTCCTGGACTCCCCCCGCATCCTGCGCTGGGCGGCCAAACAGGCCGAACGCACACGGGCATCCGGTCTGGAAGAGCTGACACTTTCGATGCTCCGCGGCGAACACGGACGCCAGGCCGCCGAGCTGGACCAACTCGCCGCATGGCTCGAAACGGAAGGCAAGCCGGACGTCGTCCATCTCTCCAACGCCCTGCTGCTGGGCCTTGCCCGACGCATCCGCGACAGACTGAACGTCCCGATTGTCTGTTCACTCCAGGACGAGGACACCTGGATAGACGCCATGGGCGAACACGCCGCCAACCGCATATGGGAAACGCTCGCGGAACGCGCGCGCGATGTCGACCTGCTGATTCCGGTGAGCGAGAGCTACAGCGGAGTCGTCGCCGAGAAACTGGGCATACCCGCGGAGCGCATGCGCGTCATCCACATCGGAATCGACCCCGACGGATACGTGGCGCCCTCCGCGCCGCGTGAGCCGCCGGCCATCGGCTACCTTTCCCGGCTCTCGCCTTCCCTCGGGCTGGACATCCTGCTCGAAGCATTCATCCTCCTCAAGAAGGCCCCCCACTTCGATACGCTACGCCTGCGAGCCACCGGCGGGACAACGGCTGACGACAAGCCGTTCGTCGACGGGTTGCGGCAACGCGCGCAGGACGCGGGCGTAGCCGACGCGTTCGAAATCCTCCCCGGATTCAGACGCGAACACCGCATCGAGTTCCTGAAATCCGTACGGGTGCTGTCCGTCCCCGTGCCCGGCGGCGAAGCCTTCGGCACGTACCTGCTCGAAGCCATGGCCTGCGGCGTACCCGCCGTCCAACCCGATGTCGGCGCCTTCCCGGAACTCATCGCTGCCACCGGCGGCGGTATCACCTACGAACCGAACACGCCCGAAGCCCTGGCCGATGCGCTGGCGGGCCTGCTTGACGACCCGCAACGGCTCGCCGCCCTCGGCACAGCGGGACTGAAATCCGTCGCCGCAAATTTCAGCGTGGACCGCATGGCGCGTGACCTGATACAGGTATATCAGGAGTGCATGACGTAGAACCGTTCTCCCTTGGCCCGCCGTAGCTTGGCGAAGGGAGAACGGTTCTACGCTGGAGCAGTCATGAGCGAGTCAAAAGCCGATAATCTGTTGTGCGTCTCGGACGTCCGCATGGTCTACGAAGGCCCGGCGGGAGGTCAACCCGTGCAGGTGCTGGATGGCATCTCCCTCTCAGTCAGTGCGGGCGAAAGCGTCGGCATCGTCGGTCCCTCCGGATCGGGCAAGAGCACGCTGCTGAACATCATCGGGGGACTGGACCGTCCGACATCGGGGACCGTCGCACTCGGCGGCCGCACTTTCTCCGCCCTGTCCGAACCGGAACTGGCCGACGTGCGCAGCCGGCAAATCGGCTTCGTATTCCAGCTTCACCACCTGCTTCCCCAGTGTACCGTGCTGGAAAACGTGCTCCTCCCGACTCTCCCCATCCGCAAGTCTCTCGACGCGGACGCCGTGTGCAAACGGGCCGAAACGCTGCTCCAACGTGTCGGGCTCGGCGATCGCCTGCACCACCGCCCTCCGCAGCTCTCCGGCGGCGAAAGACAACGCGCGGCCGTCGTGCGCGCCCTGATCAACGAGCCCTGTCTCCTCCTGGCCGACGAGCCCACCGGGTCGCTCGACCACGAAACCGCCTCACGGCTCGCCGACCTGCTGGTCGAACTGAACCGGGAGTCCGCCGTAGCCCTCATCGTCGTCACCCACTCCCGGGAGCTCGCCGAGCGCCTGGACCACCGCCACACCCTGCGGGATGGGGAACTGATCCCGTCCGAGTGACCGCAAACCATGGGGAATCGTCCATCGTAATCGTCGCCCGGGAAAGAAACAGCAGAATGATCTGCCCGCCGGCCGCCTGCTCCCAATCATTCTGCTATCCATCATTCTGCTGTCCATCATTCTGCTGTCCATCTCCGTGCAGACGGCGCCCTGGACAACGTCTCGAGAAGGGGAGGAACGCCAAAGACTGTCGCTTGACCTGGGAACATCCAGACCCGTATACTCCTCTTCCCTAACACGTATGTCATTAGTAACTGCTTTCACAACACAACGAGGACCAAGGCTATGAGACGCGTATCGATCGTCACGCTCGCCGTCTGGATCGCTACCGCGGCATGGGTTAGAGCTCAGGACTCGCCGGTTCTGGAATCCGCCGTGGACATCGGCATCGACGTGGGGTCGTACTCCGCGCCGACCATGGCGGACTGGGACAACGACGGACGCAAGGACCTGATCGTCGGCCAGCGGGACAACTCCGGCAAGATCCGCCTCTACATGAACCAGGGCACGGATCAGGCGCCGGTGTTCGGCAGCTCGACCTTTATCAAGTCGCGCGGATCGGACATCACCACGCCCGACCGCGGCTGTTGAGGGTCTTACCCCCACCCGAGTCCGCAGGTTGTGGACTGGAACAGCGACGGTAAGAAAGACCTGGTAGTCGGCACGGAGACCGGGGTGGTCCGCGTCTATCTCAACACAGGCACGGACGCCGCGCCGGTGTTTGGCTACGACGCCCCCGGCTACATCACGGTCAAAAAGGGATCTTCGAATTTCGACTGCGGAATCAAGGCCACGCCCGACATCCTCGACTGGGACAACGACGGCGACCTCGACCTGATCTGCGGCGAAACCGATGGTGTCGTCAACCTCCTCCTCAACGATGCCGGGCCGGGAACCAGTCCGACCTTCAACGCGAGTTCGCTCGTCAAGGACGGAGGCAGCAACCTCGACCCGGGTTCCGCCTCCCATCCCGTGGCCTTTGACTGGAACCAGGACGGCAAAAAGGACCTCCTCGTTGGCGACTCCAGCGGCTACGTGCGCCTGTACGCCAACACCGGAACTGACGCGAATCCTTCTTTCAGTGGCTCCGTCACGATGGACGCCGGCGGCGCAAGGCTCGACGCCGGCTCTTATTCACGCCCCGAGGTCTACGACTACGACAGCGACGGCGTGCCCGACCTCATCGTCGGAAGCAGCGACGGCAAGGTGCGATACTACCGCGGACTGCTCCCCCTCACGGTGACGCTACCCGCCGCGGCAACCGAGGGCGACGGCACACTCGCCACGCAAGGCGAAGTGGCGCTCAGTATCCCGCCGGCCGCGGACGTGACCGTCGCCCTGAACTGTGACCCCGCAACGGAGCTCGCCATACCGACAAATGTCACCATCCTTGCCGGCAACACGAATGCGGCCTTCGATATAACGGTTGTCGACGATGACGACCTGGACGGGTCGCAACAGCCGACGGTCACGGCCATCGCTGACGGCTATACGCAGGGGCGAGACTCAATGACCGTGCACGACAACGAAACCACAACGCTGTCACTGCTGATCGAATCTTCCTTTACAGAGGGCGACATGTGGCAGACGGCAACGGTACGCCTGGGCTCGCGACCCCAAAAGGACGTCCTTGTAACATTGACCTCCAGCGACAGTTCCGAACTGAGCGTATCCTACCCGACCGTACCCGCCGGCGAGCTGGAGACAACCTTTCCAATCGACATCGTCAACGACGACGTAATCGACGGGCCACAGAGCGTGACGCTGGACGCCTCCGTCGAAAACTGGACTCCCGACAGCGCGACCGTGACGATCCTGGACAACGAGCACACCAACATCCTGGTCTCCCTGCCGGACTGGACAGGAGAAAGCGACGGCCTGCTGACCAACGCCGGCATGGTGGTCCTGTCGGGTACGGTCACCTCGGCCGTCACGGTGTCGCTGGAGTCGAGCGACCTGACGGAGCTTGTCGTACCAACCACCGTTACGATCCCCGCGGGCGATTACCGCGCCGCTTTTGACCTGACTGTCCAAAACGACACCGAGGCGGACGGTCAACAGATTCCGTCCGTAACGGCCGCAGCAACCGGCTTCGTCACGGGCAGCAACTCGATACCGGTTGCCGACGACGAGATCCATCACCTCGAATGGGACGTCGTGCCCTCGCCGCGGACAGTCGCCGTTCCGTTTGCCGTGAGAGTGAGGATGTGCGACGTCACCGGCGCCAGCGCCGCGTTCACCGACAGCATCAACATCTCGGCGACGAGCGACGCGGGGGGCGTCGCAGTGGAACCGGCCACCACGGGGCCGCTGACCCGGGGCGAATGGACCGGGACGGTACGAATCGACACGGTGGCCGCCAACGTGAGACTCTTGGGGCGATTCAGTCGACTGTACGCCGAGACTGCCCCGTTCGATGTCGTCCCCGGATCCGTCCGTCACTTCAGCATCGCCCCGATACCTTCGCCGCAGACGGCAACCCTTCCGTTTGGCGTGACCATTCGCGCCCTGGATGCCAACGGTTACGCCGCAACCGGTTTCAACGGCAACGTCGCCCTGGGCCTGACAACGGCGGAAGCGAGGGCAACCACGGTCGGAAACGGCTCCGGCACGTGGGACTATCCTCTGCATACGTGGTATCACGATGCCCGGACTCAGGTGATATACCCCCCCGACACAATCTCCCGGGCGGGAGCCATCACAGGACTCGCGCTGGACGTGACGGCAGTCCCCGGCCAGGCAATGAAAAACTGGACCATCCGCATGAAGCATACAGCCCTGGCAGACTACTCGGCTAGGGGGACGTGGGAGACGGAAGGCTGGACAACGGTGTATCAGAATGACGAGACGATCACGTCAACCGGCTGGAGACGGTTCGAGTTTGGCACGCCTTTCGTCTACAACGGTACGGACAGCCTGATGGTCGACTTCAGCTACAACAACGACTCCTACACCGGCAGTGGTTTCTGCCGGCACACCACCTCGACGCAACCCAGTGCCATTCACTCTTGCAGCGACAGCAACAACGGCGATCCCCTGGCGTGGTCGGGGACAACACCTTCGCCGAGGTCCTCGATGAACATGCCGAACCTCAAACTCGACATAGGCACCGGCGGCGCCTCTCCCGAGACGGCCGGCCCCTTCGTCGACGGCGCTTGGAGCGGGCTCGTGGCGGCGCCCGACCCCGGCACCAATGTCATGTTGTGGGCGGTCGGGGGCGGAGGCAGTGGCTGCAGCGCTCCGTTCGACGTCGCCGACTGGTCGATCGCCACGCAGTGCGCCGTGACCGGCGACGCGGACGATGCGTGTGAAATCGCTTTTCGGCAGTTGACAATTACCGATGAAGAAACCCTCGCCCTGGGAGAATCCGCGCGCCTGGCCACGGGATTGCGCTTCGCGAACGTGCCGATTCCTGCCGGCGCGGACGTGCGTTCGGCCCATGTCCAGTTCACCGCCGCCGGGACAAACGCCGCCGCGGTGGAGCTGACGGTCACGGGCGAAATGACCCCCGATCCAGCCCCCTTCGTCACGGAATCCTTCAACATCACGGGACGCGCCCAAACGACCAACAGCGTGATCTGGAACCCTGGCCCGTGGAATCTGGTGGACGACGCGGGTGCCGCTCAGCAGACTCCGGACCTGGCGAACGTCCTGCGGGAAATCGTCTCCCAGCCCGGCTGGTCTTCCAACCAGGCCGTCTGCCTGGTTCTTTCGTACGGAGCCAGCTCCGGCACGCGCACCGCACACGCGCATGACGGCGCCCCCGCCAAGGCAGCCGTGCTCCACGTTTCCTACCGCGCGGGCGTCATCGACCAGGACGGCGACGGCATGTCCGACATTTGGGAGATCACGCACTTTGGAACGACGACCAACTCCTCCGGCCAGGCGTGCGACGACTTCGACGGCGACGGCATGTGCGATCGCGGCGAGTACTACTGCGGAACCGACCCAACCGTCGCCACGTCCGTTCTCACCATGACGCACGCGCAGCCGGAGGCAGGCGATCACCTGGTACTGCGGTGGGCCAGCACAACCGGCAGGACCTACACGGTACAGGAATCAACCGCGCTGACAACCGGCTTTGTCCCCCTGGCAACCGGGCTTCTCGCGACACCGCCCGAGAACGCTCACACGGTCACCGTCACCCACGCCGCCACTCCCGTCTTCTACCGCATTCGGTTGGAGTAGCCTCAGACAACCTTGCCTCTCATAGTACACAGGTCATGGGTAGAGACACCGCGAGCCTGCCCCTCACCCGCCTCCGCTGCGCTGCGCGACGGGGCTGTATCAAAAGGTCATGGGCCGCTTGCGAGTGTCGGCGCGTAGCGTGCTCCAACCGGTCCACGCCACTCCGCGCCGATCCGCGTTGCGTCTCGGGCTGCGTGGCTCACTACGAGCAAGGCGCGTGCGTTGGGTTTGTAGTTAGGCTCGCAGTGAGCGGAGCGAACGGAGTGCCGTGGACCGGTCGGAGCGCAACGGAACTTCTGACCTCTTGATACAGCCCCGTGAATCGCGCGCTCCCACCTCTTGTCACGTCCCACACCTCACATCCCACAAACGAAAACAAGCTGCGTCAGGTCACCCGAACCCCGTGAAAAACTCCAAGTGGCCACACTGCGGAAAACCCCCCGTTGCGCCACACGAGCCCGTTCCGTATAGTGCCCGCATGAAAAGTCACTTCCAGTATATCGCGCTGGGCTGCGCCCTCCTCTGCGCCGGTCTTGTCCGGGCCGAGGACACGCCGGCCAAACCGCCGCAAACCACCAACGACTACGTGGTCGTCCTGCACGGTATGGGCCGTACGCCCGTGTCAATGATGCGCCTGGCCCACGTACTCAAAGAGGGCGGATACGAGGTCGTCAACCGATGGTACTGGAGCCTGGGGAAAGAGCCGCACAACCTGGTCCAACGCCTCGCCGAAATCGTGCGGGAACACTGCCCCGACCGCTCCAGACGCATCCACTTCGTGACCCACTCCCTGGGAGGCATTATCACGCGCCTGTACCTGGCCGAGCATCCCGAGACCAAACTCGGGCGCGTAGTCATGCTGGGACCGCCCAGCCAGGGCAGCGAACTGACGGACGCTTTTCGCAAATACCCCATATACGAGAGAATCATGGGCAAAACCGGCACGGGCCTGGGAACGGGCGCCAACGATCTCGCACGCGCCCTCCCGCCCGTCAACTTCGAGCTCGGAATCGTTGCCGGCAACAAATCCATCAACCCGCTCTACTCGCGCCTGATCCCCGGACCGGACGACGGCAAGGTCTCGGTTGAACGCGCCAAGACAGAAGGCATGACCGACTTCATCGTGCTCCCCGCCACACACACCTGGATGATGCAGCGCGACGATGTCGCCCAACATGCGTTGCACTTCCTGAAGCACGGAAAGTTCGAAAGGTAGCCGTCCCGTGCAGGTTGTCGCTCAAAGCGTTCTCCCCGTGTTCCTCGTGATCGTCCTCGGAACGGGCCTTGGTCGAGCCGGGACGATATCGCCGCAAATCCGGCAGGGACTGAACCGCCTCGCCTACTGGGTCGGCCTGCCGGCGTTCCTGGTCCTCAAAATCAGCCGTACCGATCTGGGCAGCGGACCGTTCAACACGGCGTTCGCGCTGATGCTGGTCGGCATGGCGGCTTGCTTTGTCGTTGCCAATATCATCGGCTGGGCTCTCCGCTTGCCTTCCAAGTCCCAGGGCGCCTTCGTACAGGCAGCCTACCGCGGCAATCTCGTGTTCGTGGCCCTGCCGGTCATCCTCTATTCCATACGCGGACTCCCGCCGATCGAGCAGGCGCGTGTCGAAGCATTGGTTCTGCTGGCGATAGTGCCCATGGTTGTCGTGTACAATGTCGTCTCCGTTGTCGTGCTCGTCATGCACCAGCACCGCGAAGGGCAACACCCTTTCCGGCACATGCTGAGGCAACTGGCAACCAACCCGCTCATCCTCGCATGCCTGACCGGGTTTCTTCTGAATGTGGCCGGCCTGCGCTTGCCCGTATTCGCCGAACTCACGCTCGAAGCCCTGGGGCGGTCCGCCTTTCCAATGGCGCTGCTGGCGATCGGCGCCCAGCTCGCGCGCACCCGCATCGGCGCCCACACGGGCCGGGCCGTCGGCACGGCCCTGGTCAAGGTGGTCGTGTCGCCGTTGGCGGGATACGTCGTCGGGCGCTGGCTGGGACTCGGCGCGGTCGAGCTGCGCGCCGCTCTCGTCCTGCTGGCAACACCAACCGCCGTGGCCTCGTTCGTACTGACAGAGCAGCTCGGCGGAGACGCCGCCCTTGCATCCGGCGCGGTCGTTGTCAGTACGCTCCTGTCTATGGTGTCGCTCTCAGTCGTACTGGTTCTTCCACTATGACGGGGCGCCCCAACTCGCCATATTACTCCTCAGCAATTCTCATTATGGCCACGCCCCCTGCGACCTTGTGTCGCAGGGGGCGTGGCCATAATGAGAATTGCCGATTACTCCTTGCGCAATCACGCCCGAAATGGTATTTACTCGCAAAGTTGGGATCCGTTGACTTCAGGAGGAAGCAACCATGAGATGGAACCACTGCATCATTGCGGGTGTAGCCGCGGCGACGTTAGCGCTCGTAGCGGCACGCGCGGCGGATGGTCCTGCGTCGGGGATGCGTACGTGGACGAGCTCCAAGGGCGCCACCATCGAGGCCGCGGCCGAGAAAATCGTCGGCAGCACCGTCTACCTGCGTACGGCAGACGGCAAGAAGCTGTCTATTCGCTTGTATGCCCTGTCCGAGGCCGACCAAGCATATGCGAAGGAATTCAAGGAAAAGGCTCGTGAGGCAAGCAAGCCGCGCCAGCTGTCCGGCGGACTGAAACGTCCCTCCGGAAGCCGCATGCTGACGGATGAGCAGATCAAGAACCTGCTGACGGACTGGACGGATCCAAAGGGCAAGAAGTACAAGTTCGTCGCTTCCTTTGGGATGGCGCGCGTGTCCTCTTCAGACAAGCGCAAATACGCGAAGTCCGGCAAAGTCCCCGTACGTATTACGGCGTCGCTGTACGAACTTGTCGAATCCAGGGGCAAAATGCTCCCCAAGCGCATGAGCGGCAAGGCCCACCTCGTCGTCCTGGACAGTGAAGGCAACGAAACCATCACTAAGCGCTCCTCCTCACTCTCGAAGATGTGCCCTTCCTGAGGAGGCAGCGGAGGGTACCTCGGTGAGGTACCGCAAGCAGGTTCGTACACGGCCGTCGTGTGGGTGGAAGAAAAAGGCGTTCTGTTCGGGAAGAAGATGTCCTACACCTTCAAGACCATTCAGTAGCCGGCGACATGTCAATCCGGAGGACGTCAGGGTTCCACCCCCGCACCCGGACCTCCCGAACATCTCGCTACCAAATGGAGACGGCCGTCCTCGGCCGTTCCACACCGACCGGACTCAGCGGCGCCCTTGTCCGGCGGAGGACCGCCGGCTCCATGGGACCGAATCTTGGTACCAATGGGTATCCGAGATTCGTGTCACCCACATCCCACGTCCCACATCCTCAAAACCCCACCGCAATCCCCACGCCGAACAGCAAACCGGAGAAACTCGTGTCGCCGATCGATTCGCCCAGCACGGTCTCTCCCGGACCGGTGAGGTCGAAATCGTAGCCGAGTCCGGCCTGAATCGATACGTGGTTGGCCATCTCCGCCTCCAGGTAGATGCCGACGGTCGCCAGCCACGCATCGTCAATCTCGATAACGTCATCCGACGAAAAGACATCCGCGCCCTCCTCGTAGTAGACCGAGGTGTCGATCGAGGAGTCGATACTGAGATAGCGCACTCCGGCCTCGACCGTAAGCGCCGTGTGCCGTGAGAGCGGGCTCCTGGCCCACAACGATGCGCCGACCCTCAAGAGCGACGCGTCGCCGTCGACGATGCTGGAGTAGTAACTCACCTCGTCCCACTCCTCAACGTATTCGCCGACGGCATCCCAGGAAGCGGCGCCGAGCGCCAGGGACAGACCTACGTGGTCCGATCCCCAGAAGCGTAACTGCGCCTCGAGACCCGTCCCGGAATCCCAGTCGCCGTCCTCGATCGGAGCGACGCCCTGGACCCGAACCATGACATCCGCCTTTGACTCGTGACCCCACGCCCCCTGCAGGCCCGCCGCGAGAACGACTGCCGTCAGTGTCAGTGCACATTTCGCCTTCATTTTGGTTCCTCCTTGGTTCTTTCTCGTTAGATGCGCCGCCGCTCAGCGGCGCTTCACGATGTGTTTCAACCGGTCGCTGCGCCGGCCGGCACTCGAAGAGACGCTCGTCCGTGAGCTGCTTGGGCGAATGGCTCCGCTGGAGCTCGACGAGCTCCGCGAAGACGGCGCCGGCCGCGGCGACGAGCTGACATGCTGCGTCCGGGAAGACGATGACCGGCTGGGCGCGGGCGTGTGCACCACCGTTGTGCGCCGGCTCCCGCGGCCGTGGGAATAGCACGTCCGCGGCGTCGAGTAATAGACCGACGCCGGCCGCGTAACCACGGTGCGATGTCCGTGGTATGACGGCACACGGTAGGTGGTGTGGCTGTGCGACGGCCGCACTATGGTGGTCGTGGTCGCCGGCCGGTGGCACACGATGCGGTGCATCCTGATGCTGTGCCGGCACGAACGCCCGACCGTCGCCACGGGCAATCCATAGTGAACAACGTGCGAACCCGAGCAGCTCAATCCGTGCCTAATGACGGTGGTACTCCGACATATGGTCGGGTAGCTGCGGCGTGACGAAATCACCAGGCTCAGGTTGGACGACAGGAAGTGCCGGTGCTCCACGAACGTGTAGTGGCCGTGGGTCAGACCGAAATGGCAGTCGAGCGAAGCCGACCCGCCGCCGAAGTGCAGACCGACACCGACTTGAAACGTAGCCCCCGGCGGTAGCGGCGCCCAACCGAAGTGTGAATCCGAGTAGCGCCAGTGGACCCACGCCGGCGCCCACACCGTGTCCGGCACCCAATACCAGCCGCGCTCGGGGCAAAGGCGCCAGCGGCCGTAATGAAAAGGCGCCCACCCCCACGAATAGGTGGACTGCCAGTACCAGCCGCGATCCGTCCAAACCCACTGCCCTTCGTTACAATAGGGATGCCAGGACCTGCCGGTCACGGCAACGTTGGGTTGCCAGACCAGGCCGTGATGCGCAACACGCAGCCAGCGGCCGTGCGGGGCCAGGTGCGCGTAGAAGTCGGTCGTCGCCCGGATGTCCCTGGTGTGCACCGTGAGAGGAGAGCCTTCGCGTATGTCGCCGTGCGGTCTGCCCTGGACACCCGGGAAGTCAGTGTGAGCCAATGCTGACGTGGTGATCGCGAGAATAACGAGAGTGGCTGTCTTCATTGTTAACCTCCAATCGCTGGGTTGCCGTTCAATCGCTTCTGTCTGCTGTGACGCAGAACAAACTCGCTTTATTCACCATCCTGATGCATTTTCTGCCATGAACGACGTTTAGTCAATAGCAGCGTGAATAATCCAGGCGCACGTGTCGTCAGTACATATGGACAAGGCCCGGACAACGTTGATGGACAAGGCCAGGAACGGCGATGTGGACGCATTCGCGGAGCTCTTCGAACCGCTGCGCGAGATGGTCTACGCCATCGCCTACCGGGTAGTCGGGCCGAACGATGCGGATGATGTCGTCATGGAAACGTACCTCAAAGCGTGGCAGGCCCTGCCGCGGTTCGGCGGACGGGCATCGTTGAAGACGTGGTTGTATCGCATCGCGCGCAACTGCGCGATCGACTTCGTGCGCAAGCGTTCGCGCCGCAAGGAACGCGTGTTGACGCCCGAAGAGGAAGAAGGGCGCGAACGTCAGTTCGCGGACGAGAAACAGCCATCGCCCGACGAGGTACTCTCACGGCGCGAGCTGGTGCACGACGTGCGGGGCGCACTTGCGCGGCTTCCCGACCTCCACCGCATCGCGCTGGAATTGCGCTATGCCGACGGTCTGTCATACAACGAAATCGCGGCGGCCACGGGTGTCTCGATCGGCACGGTGATGTCGCGCCTCTTTAACGGAAAACGAAAACTGCGCAAGCTACTCGAGGAAGAGCAATGAAACGATCGTGGAAAGAGACGAAGGAGGCGATTGCCGGTGGCAGACGCGGCAAGCCGGCCGCCCCGGACGCCTTTTGGGAAGACTTCCGCGCCCGGGCACGCCTAAGGCGCCAGGAAGAACCCGCAAACACTCGGCCGCTGGTCATACCGTGGCGCAACAAGTGGGCCTGGGTGGGAACCTGTGCCGCCCTCCTGCTCGCCTTCCTTGGCATACACATGATGGACGGCGGTGCCGTGGCCCAGGCCAGCCAAATAAACTCTGTAGAAGTGGTTGCATCTCACAGCGGTGTCCTCATAATGACGGATGAATCCTCGCAGAGTGCCATCCTTTGGATTGTGGATATGGAAGCCGGCGAGGAAAATGGAGATACATCATGAGGATTCGCAGGGCCTTGCCCGTTTTGCTTCTCGTCTGCCTGACGGCATCCTCCAGTTTCGCGGGAAGTCGCCTCTCCATCCGCCTGGTGCACGCGACGAACCAAAGACAGGGAAGCACGCGGGGGCTCGAGGACGTGGCCCACGTCCTGAAACGAAGCCTGCCCTTCAACCACTTCCGCCTGGTCTCCTCGCGCGGCACCGGGCTGCCAGCCAGCGGGGTGCAGTCTCTCGACGGCTACGCCGTGCAATGCCAGGGCCCTCAGAACGCCCTCAAGATCAACGTCTCACGGGGCGGACGCCGCATGGTCAACACCAGCGTCAGCCTGCGCGACGGCACCCCCTTCGTCCTCGGCGGCCTGCCCTCCCGCGACGGCAAACTGATCCTCGTGTTCGTGGCGCGGTGAGGAAGCAACTACGATAGCTGCGACCGCGGCGGGAATCGCCCGAAACTGGCCGGAGACTTCAGCCACCGCCCTGTCATCCCGAGCGCAGCGGAGCGGAGTCGAGGGATCTCGAGAACTGCC
>CAZKRK010000036.1:0-31640 GCA_964555035.1 uncultured Victivallales bacterium
GAAGGGCAAGGGCGGGCGGAGAGTGAGCCGGCGGCGGCCCCGCGCAAGTGCAACAAATCGCAGGTGCGCCTCTCGCGGATCTGATATCCGAATATGGGTTGCTTTGACGCGGATCAATTCGTATTCTCGGTTCTTCGTCAAACCTCCAACAAACCTCCAACACGAACAGGAGTCCAAGGTGTCGTTTCGCGTTGTTTTTGCCGCATTGCTCCTCACCGCCACCTGCCGGGCAGTCGAGCTCGGCGACTGGTACCGGATCGGTCCGTTTCGCGACCAGGGTCCGTTGCTCAACTGGATGGACAACGTTCACTCCGGTTTCCACTACGAATTCGACGTCGAGAAGGACGCGACAGCCAACGGCAACGCGCCGCTGCTGGACAAGACCTACCCCGCGCCGAACTTTCCCGCCACGCCCGATGCCGTCCGCCACTGGACCAGGCACCCGGAGTGGATTGACGGCTACTACCAGGAGCTTCCGCGCGGTCCGGCGCCGTCCGCTGGTGAAAGCCAATACGTGTACCGGACGATTACCGTGGACAAACCGACGGAGATCGAGCTCGATTTGATCGTCCGCTCCCCCGAGAGCGACCGCCGGCAGAACCAGAAGGGGATGGAGCACTGGCGTCGCGTCGCGCGCTACAAGTGCCTGCTCAACGGCGAGGAGATCCTGCGCTGGGACGCGGGGCACGGGGACATGCCCAAGGCGATGAAGGTGACGTTGCGGGCGGGCGTGAACCATCTCCTGGCAAAGCTCACCAACAACCGCCACGCATACGGATTCGCGTTCTCAATCACGGGCATGCATCCGCGGCTCCGTCACGAGGTCGGCTTCGAAGGTCTGTGGCGCCCCCTGGTGATGGACCTCAAGAGCGAAGTGCCGTACTACTTCGAAGACGGACGACCGCCGCCCCTCGTCTCCGACTCCGAGCGCTACAAGGAGGGACTGACCCGCTTGCGCGCGCTGAGATTCCACCCCGAACCGATGCCGGGGGTGGAACATGCGGCCCGGGACAGCAAGGGACGCGTCGTTCCCGCGATGGAAGTGGCCCTTGACGAATACCCGTGTTCCTTCTTCGGCGCCCGGCACGCCGCGCGTCTGGAACGCCTTGGGCAAATCGTAGAACCGCTGCTGGCCAAGATCGATGCAACGGGTGACCCCATGGTCAACGAGGTGTCGGCAGCCGTCCAGCAACTGGAAGAGATGTGGGAGGCGACCATCTGCGAGCTCCCCAAACTCGTCTACCTGGAGCGCCCCACCTACGTGTACGACTCGATGATGTACGAGAGCGCGGGGACGCAGGACGCGGCGATCAAGACACTGGATCCGCCCACGGGGGCCATCGAGACCATCGTCGATTTCAAAACGGCCGAGCCGAGAACCAGGGCGAACGAGATCAACGTGTCGTGGGACGGGAAGACGATCTTCATCGGTGGCGGCGGCCAGGTTTCGGCCGTCGGCAGCGACGGAACCGACCTGCGGCGCATCCAGAAGGGGCAGTCGCCGTCCGAGCTGCCGGACGGACGCATCGTGTTCTTCGACCAGGAAAGCGGGCAGGCCCCGTGCAAGGGCGGAGGGCCGCGGCGGCTGTTGTTCATCTGCGATCCCGACGGCGGAAACCGCAAGGTGGTTTCGGCCAACACCTGCATCGACACGGCGCCGACCGTTATGGATGACGGCAGGATCATATTCACGCGCTGGGACTACGGCGTGAACAAGAACGTGTTCAACCGTCACGCGCTTTGGACTCAGAACCCCGACGGGACGGGCATGGATCTCTTCTTCGGGAATACGGTCATCGATCCGCGCGCGCTGTGTCGGCCGCGCCAGGTGCCGGGTCGCCCGGAGGTGCTGACGGTATTCGGCCCGCATCACTCCAAGCTCGCGGGCCTGCTTGGGCTTGTGTGGAACGGGAAAGGCAAGGAGGCGTGCGACGGGCTGGGCTTCCGCCGCATCACGCACGACACGGCGTCGGTAGGTGACAGGCCCCCGCCGTGGGCCTACCAGGATCCGTACCCGTTGAACGAGCAGCTGTTCCTGGTGACGTTCGGAGGTCGCCCCAAGAACAAAGCGGCCCTCTACCTGTACGATCGTTCCGGCAACAGAAAGTGCATCCTGGAAGCTGCCGGCAAGCGCGGCATTCACACCGCTCAGCCCCTGGTAGCGAAGAAACGCCCGCCGGTCATTCCCGACAAGAGCGTGTGGCCTAACTGGGAACGCGGCGAAGACCTGCACGAACGTCTCCTGACCGACCCCGACTGGACGCAGAAGGGGACGTTGACCATGCAGGACGTCTATGTCGGCCTCGAGCCCGAGATCGAGCGCGGCAGGATCAAGTACCTGGCGGTGATGGAGCAGGTCGCGCAGTCGCACGGTCGCGGCGGCGCCATCGGCGTCGGCACGATCTGGTACGTGAACCGGTGCCTGGGACTGGTTCCCGTGGAAGAGGACGGCTCCGCCCATTTCGAGGTGCCGGCCCTGCGCAGTTTGTACTTCCACGTGCTCGACAAGGACGGCCGCATGCTGATGACACAGGGCTCGGACTTCCACGTCATGCCGGGCGAGGAGCGTGGCTGTATCGGGTGCCACGAGGAACGCAAAGGAATCACCTCGCCGCCCAGCCGCAAGCGACCCTCGCTGGCGGTCAGAAAACCGCCGGTGCGTCCGGCGATGCCCAAGTGGGGCACGCGCGGGATCATCGAGTATGAGACGGTCGTCCAGCCGGTCTTCGACAAGTACTGCGTGAAGTGCCATAGCGGCGCGCATCCGAAAGGGATGCTCAACTTGTCCGGCGACGAGACTACCGCCTACAACATGTCCTACATGCAGTTGACCGACGGCATGTACGTCCATTTCACCCCCGGCACGGGACGCACGCACGCACAGCCCAGCAACGATTGCGACAACCAGGCGCCACTCAGCCGGGGGTCGGTGTTGAGTCGGTTGACCGCGCACGTGCAGGACCCCAGGCATTGTGGCAAGCGCATCCCGTTTGAGGACCAACTGAAAGTCTTCCTGTGGATCGACTCCAACGTGCCCTTCTTCAGCCACTACCGGCAGGTGCCGCCGGCCGGGCTCAGCGGTGGAGCGCGCAAGGAGCTGGCCGGTGTCCACAAGAGCCGCTGCGCAAAGTGCCACGGCGAATGGGACAGCCCCGATGCAAAGTCAGGCTTGAACAACAACCACATTGCCCGTCACGTCGGCGGCGAAGCCGGCCAATGGGGTATTGCCAGGAGCGGCATGCGCGTGCGTCACCTGAACCTGTCCAACCCGTCACACAGTGCGGCGCTGCAGGCGCCGCTGGCGAAAGAGGCAGGTGGATGGGGAATCTGCAACGCGGACAATGCGCCTGTCTTCGCCGACAAGAACGACCCCGACTACATCAAGGCGCTGTCGACATTGCGGAACGGCATCGTCCGCAAAACCGGTATCCTTGTTCAGGGCGTCAAGGAGCTGTTGGCGGAGCGTGAGCTGAGAACTCAGTCGACGGCGTCGGTCACGGTCAGCCGGGATGGTCGCTCGCCGTCCGCACCAGCCTCAGAGGACCTCTCGGAATTATGAGTGACACCCATCCGCCCTCGTCACAGCCTGGCATGCATCTGCCAGCGATTTCGGTGGTCGAAGTGCAGCGCCGTCCATAGATCCGAGTACGCGACAGCACCATAGCCCGTGCTGTCGGCCGGGTTGCCTGGATTGCCCACCGGTACGGTCTCCGGAAACCCCGCCCGAACGGGGTGCGACGCTCCCGGGAGCATGGTGTTGACGGTTGGGGCGGCGTTGTCCATATTGTGGCAAAACAAGGAAAGGCCCGGCCGGATATGTCATTGCAAACGGTACAGAAGAGCTACGATCAAATCGCGTATCCCTGCCATCCCTATGCGGCGAGTCATCCCGATCGGCTGGGGGCCGTGGCCAGGCTTTTCGGACTGAACGCCACCGATATCCAGCGGTGTCGAGTTCTGGAGCTTGGGTGCGCCGACGGCGGCAACGTCATCCCCATGGCTTGTGCCCTCCCCGGGAGCGAATTTGTGGGCATTGACCTGTCTGCCGGCCAGATAGCCGCCGGCCGGGAGGTCGTCGATGCCGCCGGACTGACCAACATCCAGCTGCGCCAGATGGACCTGATGGACATCGGCGCAGAGCTCGGTCTGTTCGACTACATCGTGGCCCACGGAACCTACTCGTGGGTGCCGGAGGACCGACGCGGGAAGATCCTCCAGATCTGCAAGGAGAACCTCGCCCCCGACGGCGTGGCCTACGTCAGCTACAACACCTATCCCGGGTGGGCCATGCGGGGCATGCTGCGCGACATGATGCTCTACCACTCGCGCAAGTTCAACGATACGCAAATGCAGATCGACCAGGCCCGCGCGCTGATCAACTGGCTGGCCGAGACCGTCAGCACCGACAAGGACCCGTACGGCGTGCTGCTCAAGAGCGAGTTGGACCATATGCGTACCTGGCCGGACAGCTACTTCTGGCACGATTCACTGGAAGAGTTCAACGCACCGTTCTACTTCCACGAGTTCGTCGCGCGCGCGTCGTCGTGCGGGCTTCAGTACCTCGGCGAGGCAGACTTCCACACGATGGTTGCCGGCAACTATGCCGCCAAGACCGCCGATACGCTCAACAAGCTCGGCAGGGACATCGTCGAGATGGAGCAATACATGGATTTCGTGCGAAACCGCATGTTTCGCGAAACGCTCCTCTGCCACGGCGGCATTCAACTTGAACGCGGGCTGGGACCGAGGAGTGTGACCGGTTTTCACGTGGCGGCGTCTCTTCGTCCCGTCGATCCCGGGTCGGGTGCGGCGACTACCGGGCTCGAGACGTTCATCAGCCCCTCGGGCCTGACCGTGTCCACACCTCAACCGGTCGCCACCGCGGCCCTTCGCATTCTCGGGCAACTGTGGCCGCGGAGCATTCATTTCCGGCAACTGCTGGACCTCGCCCGTCAGTCCCTGCCCGGACGATCGGCGGCCGAGGCGGAGCCCACGGCCCTCGCGCGCGAGGAGTACGGATTGGCGGGTACGCTGATGACATGCTACTCCCGCAAACTGTGCGAACTCCACGTTACCCCGTCGCGCTTCACCACGGACATCGGCACGCACCCCAAGGCCGATTCGCTGGCGCGCTTTCAGGCCGCCGCCGGCCGACCGATAACCAACCGGCGCCATGAGTCCGTGAAGCTCGACGCTTTCGGAATTCAGTTGCTGCAGCAGGTCGATGGAACGCGCGACCGCGAAGCCCTGACGGCCGCGCTGTGCGAAGCCGTGTCCGAAGGCGTTGCCGTCGTGACGGAAAACGACCGGCCCGTGACCGAACCGGAAGCGGCCCGCCCCCTGATCGCCGCCCAGCTCGACACGAAACTGGAAGACCTGGCCCAGCTCGCGCTGTTGATCGAGTAGGACGGGCAAGCGCGGGCGGAGAGAAGACCGTAACCCAGCCTTGATTACCCGCCGGTCAATCGCTAGTCTCCCCGATTTGAAACACGTCTGCCGAAGCCCGGGAATCGGGCTGCCTGAGGAAATCGATGCCCACCTGCGGGAGGAACACAATGACTGGATGGAGATTGCGTATTGTTTTGGCAGGATTGGTGATGGGAGCGATGCTGTCGTCTGATGTGAGTGCCGCCGCCGCTGCGCCAACCAGGCTGACTGTGAGCGAGGGATTCGCGAACCCGATCGGGTTCTACGACGCCGCGCCGACATTCTCCTGGCAGCTTCCCAAGGGCGTCGCGGCCCAAACCGCCTACCGGGTGGTTGTGGATGACCTGTGGGACAGCGGCAAGGTGACATCCGACCGATCGCTGTTTGTCCCCTACGGCGGCAAACCGCTGCAGTCCCGGCAACGGGCCACGTGGAAGGTCAGGTATTGGGACGAAAAGGGCCGCGAATCCGAGTGGAGCAAAACCGCCAGCCTCGAGCTCGGCCTGCTCAAGAACACGGACTGGAGCGCCAAATGGATCCGCATGGGCGCGCCGAAACCTCCCCCGGCAAAAACCGGCGAAAAGAAGGCGCCCACGATCACCATTCAGAAGGCCGTTTACGGCGTGCCCGGCAAACCCGCTCAACAGCGCGACATCGCCAAACAGATCAGGGCGCTCGTCGCGAACGGCACCTTCGCGTTCGAGGCGACCAACGAGCTGGCAGGTGGAGACCCCGCCTACCAGGTCGTGAAATCGCTGCAGCTCGAATACACGATCGGCGGCAAGGCCGTCAAAAAGACCGTCGCCGAAAACGCCGAATTCAGTTTTTTCCCCGGTGCGGCGAAGGGCAAGAAGTCGAAGGCCTTTGTCCCTGAGCACCTTCGCAGGGAATTCTCCGCAAAGCAGGACGTCGCGAAGGCGCGTCTCTACGTGACGGCCAAAGGGCTCTACGAAATCTACCTGAACGGGGCAAAGGTCGGTGCGGACTACATGGCGCCGGGCTGGACGCCATACCACAAGCGCATCGAGACCCTGACCTATGACGTCACGGGCCGGGTAAAGAAGGGCGCGAACGCCATCGGTGCAATCCTGGGCGAAGGCTGGTACGCCGGGGAGATGATGCGCAAGCGGTTTGTCTACCCCCAGGCCAGGCCGGCCCTGCTCCTGCAGCTCGAGATCACGTACAAAGACGGCGCCACCGAAACGATCGCAACGGACGAAGCCTGGAAGGCCACGAACCGCGGCCCGATTCGCTACTCGAGCATCTACCACGGGGAGACCTACGATGCCAACCTGGAGATGCCCGGCTGGAACGCCGTTGGATTCGACGATGCCGCCTGGGCCGGTGTGATCGCCGAGGCAGTCGCCCCCCAACCCCCGCTCGTGCCCAAGCGGCACTACCCGACCCGTGCGACACAGGAACTCAAGACCGTCAAGCTTACCCAGCCCGAACCGGGCCGCTTCGTGTTCGACCTGGGCCAGAACATGGTTGGCTGGCCGCGGCTGACCATTCCCGTTGAAGCGGGCGGCACGATCACCATCCGTGTCGCGGAAATGCTGCAGCAGAACGGAACGCTGTACACCGCGAATTACCGTAGCGCCAAGTCCACGGATTACTACACGGCAGCCACAGCCGGCACGATCACGTGGCATCCGACCTTCACTTTCCACGGCAACCGCTACGTCGAACTGAGCGGCCTGCCCGAAGGCGCCAAGCCCGAGCCCGGCTGGGTCACCGGGGTGGCCCTGCATTCGGACTTTCCGTCCACCGGCGGCTTCACCTCGTCGCACAAGCTGCTGAACCAACTCCAGCGGAACATTCGCTGGGGGCAGCGCGGCAACTACCTCGACATCCCGACCGACTGTCCGCAGCGCAACGAGCGCCTGGGCTGGACCGGCGACGCGCAGGTCTTCTGTTCGACATCGATTTTCAACTATGACACGCACTCGTTCTGGATGAGCTGGCTGCAGAGCGTGCGGGAAGAACAGACCGCAAAGGGCCATGTCCACCACGTCATCCCGGATACCGGTTGCGGCGCAGGCAGTCCCGGCTGGGGCGACGTGGCGGTGACCTCGCCCTGGAACGTCTACGTTTGCACCGGCGACCGCCGCGTGCTGGAAGAGAACTACGGGATGATGAAGAAGTGGGTCGGCGCTTACGAAAACGAGGCCAAGGACTTCATCGTAGCCCGCAAGGGTTTTGGGGACTGGCTGCAACCCTACCCCAAGGGTAAGGGCAACCGGGCCGACACGCCGATGGAGGTCATTGCAACTGCCTATTTCGGATACTGCACGGCGCTCACGCGCAAAGCCGCGCTGGTCCTGGGCAAGAAAGACGACGCGGCCCGCTACGAGAAACAGTTCGCGAACATCCGCGCGGCCTTTTCCGCAAAGTTCTTCGACAAGACGGGCAAGCTGACCACCAGGTTCGAGACCCAGACGGCCTATCTCATGGCGCTCGACTACAACCTGCTGGAACCGGGTTTGAAGGAAGGCGCCGTCAAGAACCTGCTGCGGCTCGTGCAGCAAGAAGCCGGCGGTCACCTGCGAACCGGATTCCTCGGCACGCCGCTGATCGCATTCGTGCTCGACCGCGAGGGCCATATCGACGTCGCCTACGAGGTGCTCTTCAAGGAGACCTACCCCTCATGGTTCTTCTCCATTCACCAGGGCGCGACCACCATGTGGGAACGCTGGAACAGCTACAGTCACAAGGACGGCTTCGGCAACGCGGGCATGAATTCGTTCAATCACTATGCCTACGGCGCGATCGGTCAGTGGATGTACGAGCGCATCGCCGGCCTGGCTCCTGACCCGACCAACCCCGGCTACAAACACTTCTTCATCCAACCCAATCCCGGCGGTCCGCTCACGCAGGCCGCGGCCGAACTGGAAACCCGGTACGGACCGGCATCCAGCGGCTGGGAGAAGACCGGCGGAGGACTGATCGTAAAGGCAACCGTTCCACCCAACACCACGGCGACCTTTATCGTCCCCGAGCTCGGCTCGGCGAAACCCGCCGTAACCGCGGACGGTAAACCCTGCAAACTCGTGGAGAAGGACGGCAGACTGACGGTCGCGCTGGCCCCGGGCGACTACACGTTCACGGTCGCGGCGACACGCTAGCCTGTAGAACCACGATAGACGTAGTTCCAGAAGCGCAAGAGAGATAAACAGAGCGATACCTTCTGACGTCCGGGTGTCGCAACAACGTACGCGGCCAGACCAGGCCGCAATAGTCTACCTCACACCTGTCGCAACGCCACAGCATTGATGTCGCAAATGCTCTCTTTGCCCGTGGCTGGCGACGCTATAGGATTATTGCCCGTCATGGTAAGAAGTCTTCCTTTGTTGTCGATTGTGTCGGCTATTACGATTGTGTCCGGTGTGGCGCGTGCCGAAAAAGCCGGGGAGGAAATCCTCTATCCGAGCAAAGCGTTCTCCAAGCTCGACACTTTCGAGGCGCTCAATCTCGAAGATGCCGACAAGCTCTACGGCAAACGCGATTATGCGGGTGCCTTCTCGGCCTACAAGGCCTATTCGTTTGAGTTTACCAAGAGCCCGGCGCTCCCGTACGTGCTTCTGCGCATGGGGCGCTGCCTGCACCAGGTCGGCAAACGCAACGCGGCGATCAAGGCTTACCAGGACGTGGTGGACTATTTTCCGGACGACGTGCGCTATGCGGCTGCGGCGCTCTACTACATCGGCCAGTGCCATCAGCAGAACGGCGATACTGCCAGACAGACCGCCGTCTGGGCGCGGATGGTCAAGGACGACGAGTATGTCGCCCAGCCCAATTCCGGCACGGCGTTGGTGCACCTGGCCGGTGCGATGGACAAGCTCGAGAAGTTCGAGGAGGCGGCCGAGTATCGTTGGCGCACCGCCGTGAATTTCGCCGCGAGCAATGAGCGGGCCGCTCGTGACGCGCGGAACGCGGTGATCTACCACTACGCCTGCCGCCGGCCCAATCACGACAAGCTCAAGGAGTTCTTCGTCGCCACCAACGCCTTCGGCGACCGCAACGGCAAGGGCGACAACCCGCGGGAGGACAGGCGCTACTGGGATGCCGCCCTCGGCACGGCCCTTGGCGCTAAGGAGAACAAGGAGAGCGTCAGCCGCTACTGGGTCGGTAAGTTCGGTAACCTGTTCCCGAAGGAAGACAGCCTGCGGATCAAGCTCTTCAACCTGCAGCGGGTCTACGAGAAGGACAAGGAGGCCTGGGCGGCGCGGATGGACAAGCAGTTCGCCCTGCAGTCGGGTACCCTGGGGCGCGTTGCCGGTTGGATCGGCCACTTCAACTGGGATCCGGCCCTGGAGCTCGCATTTGCCATGAAACGCGGCGGTCCGCTGGTCGCGGCGGCCAAGCCGAACGAGCGCACGCAAGTGATGGAGACCATGCGCTGGAACCGCGACAAGTTCTTCGAGAAGTGGGTACTGCCCACGGTGCGCGGCCTGAAGCGTGAGGAGAAGGTATGGCTGATGAACCGCCTGCGGCATCCGTGTGGGCTGCATGAGCAGGCCAAGTCGGTTCTGCGCCAGGTTAATGTTTCCGGCATGAGCGACAAGGAGCTGCGCGACACGGGCATGTTCGCGGGCTACTACCTGACTGAAGAGGACGTCATGCGCTACTTCGCCAGGATGAAGGACAAGTTGGCCGCCACCAAGGCGCGGTTCGACTACTTCATGAGCAAGACCTACCACAACAATCCTATGAAGGAAAAGGCGTTGGCCGAGATTCCGGCGCTGAAGAAGTCGCCCGACTACGCCGGCCAGGGGCTGTCGTGGACAGAGGGGACGCTGTTGCGTGACCTGGGGCGCCACGACGAGGCCATCAAGGCCTACCGCGCGGCCAACAAGCAGCCGGACACAACCTGGGCGGTCACCGACTGCCTGGTGGCGATGAAGCAGTACGGCGCCGCGATCAAGAACGTGGCCGGACTGGAGTCGGTCAAAGCCACGGCCCCGGCCGCCTGCTTGCGGATCGCGGAGATCTACAAAGCCGCCGGCGACAAGGGCAAGGAAGTGGAGCAACTCCAGCTCGTCCTGCGCCGCTACCCCAAGAGCAGCCAATCCAGTACCGCCCACCAGCGCCTGGAAAGCTACGGCGTGAAGGTGATTGGTGGGGAGGCGAAGGCGGAGGAATGATCGAGCCACACCGATCAGTCCGATCCGACCGATCTGTCAGATCAAGAAGGAAACAACCATGAAGCGTTTCAACCACACCAAGACCTCACCCCTCGCGCTCCTCCTGTGCTTGCTGGCCGGGTTGGCCTTCGCCCAGAACGCGGAGAAGAGAACCACTCGCTCACGCCTTTCCGCCGACGTCGATCGGCAGGCGAAGCACTTGTTCGACAAGGCGATGGAGCTGATGGAGTACAAGCAGTACGAGCGCGGGCTGGCCATGCTGAATACGGTCGTGCGCGACAACCAGGGCTCGATCCTGGCACACCGCGCCAACATGGCCATGGGCAAGCACTTCCTCGATCAGGGCAAGCCCAAGGAGGCGCTCAACTACTTCATGCTGCTGACCCGCGTGCTGGCGCCTGAGCCCGGCGAGAAGCAGTCGGAGGAATTGCAGGAGCTGTTCCGTGAATCGCTTTTCCAGGCCGGCTTTGCCCAGTACCAGGCAGGGCAGTATGCCGCCGCGTTTCCGCTGCTGCGGCGCTTGACCGAGGTGGCCGGCAAGAGCAAGTGGGCCAACATGGCCTATTTCTATATCGGAATGAGCCACTACAACCTTAAGAACTGGAACAAGGCGATCGATGCGCTCTCGCTGGTCGGCACCGAGGTCGAGGATTCGGGTGAAGAACTCGGGCGCATTGAGATCGGTCAGCGCTTCTACGCCAAGATCTCCGACGCCGATGTACCGGTGATGCGCAAGCTGAAGCAGCCGATCAAGGCCAAGGTGACCGTCTCCAGCGGCGACGTCGAAGTGCTCGAGGGCGTGCCCGTGGCCGGCAAGAAGGAGGAGATGCTGGTATCTGCCCCGACAGAGGTGAAACCGGCGAAGCCCAACGACGGTCGGCTGCAGATCCTGGGCGGCGACACGCTGGAAGTCACCTATCTCGATGACAGCACGCTCGACGGCAAGAAGGGCGTGCCCCGCACGGGCAAAGTGCGCGCGGTGAGTACCGGCACGGTCGGCTTCTTCCTGGGCGATTACGACACCCCTGCCTACATCGCTTTCCCGGGGCAGCCCCAGGCGCTGCTGCTGCGCGATGCCGACCTCGACAAGAGCCCGGCCGCCGAAAAGGTACAGGTGACGGTGCGCTCGCTCTACAAGATCGAAGCCAGGGAGGCCGCCGCCGATTCGGAAGAGGTGCTCGACATCTTCGCGGTCGACGAGGAGGAAGAGGACAAGTGGCGAGAGCGCGACCGCATCACCGTGACCCTGACCGAGAAGGGGGAGGGCGCCATGATTCGCAGCGGCTCGTTCACCGGCAAGATCGATCTCAAGCCGGTCGAGCCCGACACCACACCGAACGCTTCCGATGCCGTGTTGCATTGCGACGAGCTGGACGAGCTGTCGGTGACCTACACCGACACCGTGCATCTCTACGGCGACGAAGAGCGCGAGAACGAATCGCGCATCAAGGTCAGCGGCTCGGTCAACGCCGGCGTCAGCGCCGACCAGTTCGTGGTCTTCGAAACACTGCTCAAGGCACGCAAGGGGTCGGTGGAGTCCGAGGCCCTGGTCGGCCTGGGCGAGATCTACAAGGACATGGGACTCGATGACCGCGCCGCGCAACGCGCCAACGAAGCACTGAAGAAGGTCAATCCAGTCATCATGGACCGCAACAAGCTGCCCGGCGATCTCGTCGAGAAGGCCTTCAAGCTGAAGTGGGAGAGCGAGCTGCTGCAGGACGATTTCGCGGCCGCCACGGCCACCTGCCTGGCGTTTAACCGCCTCTATCCCGAGTCCGTGCTGGCCGACCAGGCACTGATGACTGTCGGTCGCTCACTGGCCGTCAAGGGTCAGTATGAAGAGGCCGTCAAGGTCTACGGCCAGGTGCTCAAGCTGGAGAACCCGATCTCGGCCGCCGAAGCCCAGTACCGCATCGGCGAAACGCTGCAGAAGCAGGCCGAAGAGGCCTCCGACGCGGCAGATGAGACCAACAGCCAGTGGGGCGCGGGCGGGATTGACGCCAAGACCGCCCGTCTACGCCGCATGGGCGCGGCCATCGCGGCCTACCGCAAGTGCTTCCAGGCCTATCCGGAAAGCTCCTACGCCGCCGAGGCCCTGCGCCGGGTGGTACGCCACTACGTCGAGACCGAAGACTTTGCCCAGGCCGCCGCACTGCTCGAGAACGTCTTCGCCGACTATCCCGACGCGGCGTTTCTGGATGAGATGCTGATGCTGTGGGCCAAGGTGGCCTACAAGATGGGCGACCCGGAAATGTCCAAGGCCAAGCTGCGCCAGCTCATCTACGACTACCCGCAGAGCGGGATGGTGTCCGAAGCCCGCGGCAAGCTGGCGGCCCTTGAAGCGAGGGATGCCGAATGAGAGTTCCCAGTACTTCATCTCATTACCTAATCTCTTTACTTAATCTCCTCCCATGGCGAGGAGGGGAAGATGAAGTAAAGAGATTAGGTAATGAGATTAAGAGATGGTGGCTCATACCTACTTCGTCTCTTTACTTAATCTCTTTACTTAATCTCCTCCCCCTCTCCACCTCCGCCGCCACCTTCGACGAGCAACGCGCCGCCATGCGCAACACCGTGGCCACCCAACCCGAGACCGCCATCTTCTCCCTCCTCGAGGCAGGCCTTGCAGAGGGCAAGGCCGTGCTCGCCATCGCCGAGGCACAGAAGTGGCTCCGGCAAAACCTGCCGGAAGATGCCATGCTGCTCTACAAGGCCGGGCGCGCCGCGGAACTGAGCGGCGACCTGAAGGGCGCCGTCTCTCTTTACCAGCAGTATCTCAAAAAGGCCGACCTCAAATCCGCCACCGCCGACGAGGCTGTGTATGCCGTCTACAGTCTGCTGCTCTACCGGCTTAAGGACACGGCGGGAGCCTACTCCTTCAGTCGCACCGAGGGCGACCGCCTGATGGTCTGCCCGCGGGCAAAGCAGTTCGACAAGTGGTTCCTTGATGAAGCGGTCAGAAGATCCGATGTCCTTGCCGTCGCCAACCGTCTGCGGGCCTGCATCGAGGCGGGGCTGCCCAACGACTTGCTGCTGGCGCGCTACGACAACTACTTCCGCTGGCTGTTGGGGCGGGTCAGCGGCGGCACCGGCTACAAGCGCGATGCGCAGGTGTCGCAGGAGCTGCTTGATGCCTGCAAGGAACTTGCAGCGGCCATCACTTTTGACGACGAGCTGAAGTTGCGCTTGGACTGGAACATTTCTGTGCGGTTCTACGTTCAGCAGAAGCTTGCCAAGAACGAGGTCGATGCCCCGATCGCGGAGGCTGAGGCGCTATTGGCCAAGTACCCGCGGTATGCCGAAGAGGTCCAGCTCGGCTGGGCAGGCGGCACGAAGGATAATCACCCGAACCATGTGGGGGATTCAAAGCTCTACTGGGGGCATGAGCTTGATGCTAAGCTGGCTCCGGTTGTCGCTGCAGCGGCGAAGCTCTCGCCGGAGCAGCGGGGGGGTCTCATCGCGATGTGGCAGCCGTCCGGTTATTGGCGCGATCCGCGCCCGTTGAACCTCTACCAGGTCACAGCGATCAGAGATTA
Organism: uncultured Victivallales bacterium; assembly: GCA_964555035.1. GTDB lineage: Bacteria > Verrucomicrobiota > Kiritimatiellia > UBA8416 > CAYOBW01 > CAZKRK01. The sequence goes on from CAZKRK010000036.1 coordinate 14,108, forward strand.
CCTTAAAGCGAATCCTGACCACCAATCAAAGTACGCATCGACGCTGACGAAACCATGGGAGAAGTATTCGCCCGAAGAGGCGATCGCGTTGGCTCCTCGAATCGAGAAGAATCGGCACCCGGACGCCTCTCTGGTTCGTGCGATCGCGGCTGGTGGTCAGGCAAAGGACTACGACAAGATTCTGGCGGCACTGCGAGGTCCCGAAGCATGGCGTTTCACTTCTGGCAATCTCAATACCCACCACGTTGCGGACAGGCTGTGGCATTACTGTGGGCGCCCCGGTGGAAACGAGAAACGCGATCAGGCGAAGAAGAGTCTCGAGGAGTTTCGTAAGAAGCTGGTGTATAAAGGGGTCAAGGCGGATGCACCCGCCAACCAGCGCATTGCCGAGTTTAAGAAGCTGTGGGGTGATTATCAGTCGGCAAAGCCGCAGATTCCGGACGTCTCAAACCTGTTGCGGCAAGTGCTGCAATTTACTCCCGAAGTGATTCCGGCGTTGCTCAAGGAATCAGACCCGGAAGCACAGCAGCTTGCTCGGGGAGCTATTGCAAGAGGTTTCACGGATGCCGACGGGCCCATGGGTCACGATGGCGGTGCCAACGGGTTGAACCCGAACACATACAGTCCGTGGATCGATGCTCTGGCCAGTCGTACATACGGTGGGATGGGGCGTCTGAAGAACGACAAGAACAAGTACAAGCCGCATCGGCTTGAGCCTGTGTTGGAGAAAGCGGTTGCGGAGGGACTCAAGCAGAACCGTCTCGAACCATGGGTCATCATGGCCTGGATCAATGTCCAGTTCCCGGAAAACAACGGCGAATCCGTCAAGCTCATGCAGGCACTGTTCAAGTCACCGCAGTGGCAGAGGCTGTCGTCCGAGATTCACTATGGCGCACGTAAGCAGTTCAAGAAAACTGCGATGACGGCCCAGCAGGCGGCCTGGATCGATGCCGGCGATCCCGCCATAATCTGCAAAGACCTGCTCTCACTCACCAACGTGGCGGACGCGGCCTCCGCGTCCGCAGCCCTCGGCAAGGCCATCGACGGCGTCAAGAAGTCGCCGGTCAAGGTCAACATTCGCGGGCTACAGAGGCTTGCGTCCATCACCAATACCGTGTTCGTGGACTCCAAAGTCTTCCATCAAGTCCTGGACGTTACGGACGGCCTGCGCTTCTTGTGCGACCGTGACTCCGAGCCTTTTGCTGCCCGAGTGCACGCCTATGTCAGTGAAAAGCGCGACCCCGTGCTGGTGAGTCGCACCGGGGCGTTTCTCTGGAGCTATGGATTGAGCGAGCATTACGCGCACTCCCTGACCCGGACGATGACGCTGGCGCAATCGCTGCTGGATGAGCATCCCTCGACGGCTGCCGCGCTGGCGAAAACGGGGTTGGCCATGCTCGGCGGGCGCATTCCCGAGCACCCCCGCAATTGGGCAGAACGGAATGGCGGCCTCGCGGCGCTCAAGGCGCTGTTCGGCAAAGCGGCCATGCAGATGGGGCTCGTCAGCATCCCCGTGCCACGCAATCATCCGGCCTACCCGATCTACAAGTCCCAGGCCGAATGGATGACGGCCAATGAGGACAGTGCCTGGTCAATACTTACCGCCGCTGCCGGCGACGCCGGCAGCAACTGGGACCAGTTGGTCCCGGTCCATCGCGCGCTGTCGGTCGATTACCTGATGTGGGTGTTGCAGCGCACGATTTACAGCCGTAACGATGCGCGCATGGAGGAGTTGATCAAGCCGTTGCTGGACTGGGCCGGCGAGCCCGGCACGCCCTGGACCAAGTCGGAGAAGATAGACCTTGAGATCGCCTATGGCGACATCGCGATGCAACTCGGTCAGATCGATAACGCGCACAAGATCTTCGTCAAAACCCAGCAGAACGAGGCCTATGCCGACACGCACGATCGCCACAAGGCGACGCTGCGGCGGGTGATGGTGGAGCGCATCGCCAAGCGCTACGACGATGCGCTGAAGACCCTCATGCAGCTTGACATGGAGAAGATTCCTGAGCTGTGGTCGGCCAGCCGCTACGCGCGCGCCGAGGTCTATTACGACATGGAAGAGTTCGGCGATGCCGCCGACGATATCGAGGCGATCCTGGGTCGCGAGCCGGATCACGAAGAAGCCACCATCATGCAGGGGCAGATCCATCTTGCCCGGCAGAAGCTGATGGAAGCTTCCGAGCTGGACGTCGGCTCAAAGAACGCCAAGAACACCCTCGTGCCGGGCGAAGACCTGAAGGTGACCTTGAAGGACCCGACCCTGGCCGTATCCGGCGCGGGAACCGAAATCGAGGTTGCCGTCTGGACCACCTCGGGCGACAAGGAGCACTTCTTCCTGCGCCAGTTCGGTGATCAGAAGACCAAGTTCCGCGGCGAAGTGCGCACGGCGCTGGGCGCACCCGCGCCGGATGACGATGTGTTGCAGGTGATCGGTGACGACGAGATCTACTACGCTTACTCTGAGCGCTTCCGTAAGAAGATGAACGACATGGCCGAGAAGCGGGGCGGCCCGATCACAGTGCGGTCCGATGCCATTCTGATGGCGTCCGCGCGCAAGTTGCTGAGCGAAGCCGAGCAGCGCGTGGCTGATATGGAAGCGAAGATGGCTGCGATGGTCAGGGGCCGGCAGGAGGTTACTGCACAGACGGCGGCCGCTGCCAAGGTGGCGGCGGCACGCGAGGCCGTGGCCAAGTCACGCACCCGCGAGGATCGGGCGGCGGCCGAGGCGCAGAAGAAGGACGAGCTGACGAAGGCTCTGCTACACGCCCGCGTGAAGCCAGGCCGACCGATCAACGTGCGGGTGATTGATCCCGATGCCAGCCGTACGGCCGACATCGACCAGGTGGCCGTCAGCATCGAGAGCTCCAGTGGCGATTCGATTGGTCGCATCGTGCTCAAAGAGACGGATACCCACTCAGGCTGGTTCGAGGGGGCCATTCCGACAGCCGGGGCGCAGGCCATGGCCTTTGCGCGTAACACCGAGCCGGGCCGTAACCCCAACATGGTGATCAGCCCGACGCCGGGCTACCCCGCCTGGCGGCCCGTGGCCGAAAAGGGCGTGACGCCGGAATTCAAGATCGATTTGAACGACAACGTCCCGTTGGGCGAGATGACGGTCACTGCCGCAGAGACGGGTGCGAAGCTCAAGAAGTTCGTTTTGCAGACCGGGATGAACGTTCGCGAGATGACGACGATCGGGGCGTTCCCGAAGGACCAGGTCACGCTCGAGAAGCCATGCCATCCCAGCGTGACGATCATGAACGATACCGATCATCATCATCGCCATGACCAGCGCTCGGTGTATGACCTGCGAGAGATCGAGCAGCACCTCGAGCGCGGCTGGATGACCCAGACGTATGCGGCCGGCGTGGCAACCAATGTGGTCGGGCCGTCCGTGGCGATGACCAACTCGATTCCGGGCAAGGTCAGGTGGCTACGCGACAATCGCCACCACAACGCGCACGTGATCTACCGCTTCCGCGGTTATTTCTACGAGCCGGAAGCGGTCACGCGGCGGTTCAAGGTCGAACTGGGCAAATGGACGCCGCCTGAGGTCCATTCCTCGGTTGCTCACCCCGCCCAGTACACCCTGACTATTGACGGGCGTAGGATCACGAAGGTGGAGGAGAAACCGCAGAAGGCCGGCACTCCGGTCAACCTGGAAGGGGAGATCAACCTGCGCCCCGGGATCCACCGTTTCGAAATCTGGGCGACGGGGTGGGATTGTCGTATCGGGTTCGGGCGCAGCGTGAACGTGCTCGCGAACCTCGAGGATGCCGGGACGTTGGGCGAATGTCCCGACAGCTTCTTCGATCCCGACACCTTTCCCAAAGGCGTCCTTTCGCACCGTAACGGCGCGGCGAGGATCACGGCCAGCGAAGATGGCGCGCAGTTCACGGTCAAGTTCGCTCCCGGCTCGCGCACGCGGCTGGTCAACCTGGTGTTGCTGGGGCAGGAGGGGCCGATTCCGGCCCTCAACAAGATAGCGATCACGGACACCGACGGAAAAGGCGTCCTGCCCGTGGCCGAGGACTACGCCGCGCTTAACAAGAACGACACGCTCGAGATCCTGACCGGCGACAAAGTGGCTGTGCGCTACGTCGACGACCGTTTTGTCGACAAGGCCAAGGAGAAGCACGAGCGTTTCCTGAACGTGTCCTTCAGCGATGCCGGTCTCGGGTTCGTGTTCTTTGAGATGCGGAAGACGTTCAACGGTATCGCCTATGAGGATGAGCCCTACTACGAGGGGCTGCTCCGCTTTGAGCATGGCAAACCGCTGACGCTCAAGGTCTCGGAGCCTGATATGGACATGACGGACAAGCCGGATACGGTAGAGGTCGTGCTCCAGAGCGAGACCGGCGGCAAGAAGACCTTCGTCGCGAAGGAGACTGAGCCGTCTTCCGCCATCTTCCAATTGGTCGTTATCCCGGTGGCCGGTGCTCCGGAGAATGTTGAGCAGTTTCAGGTGGCGGCCGGTGGGTCGATCTCGGCGACCTACCGCGACGCGGAGAATATCCGGCCAGGCGTGCCCGTTGATCGGTACGCAAGCGTTGAGCATGCCGTTTATGGCACCCCTGTACTGCGCATGTCACATGCGACCGTGACGCCGATCGATTTCTCAACGCTCGAACCAAACCATGTGGATCATGCACGGCGACCGCCCGGTATGCGGGGGCTGAATATTGGGTTTGCCTCGATCGAGGAGCGGCGGGAAGCATGGCGCCGGGAAGCCGCCGAGGCGAGCGAAGGACTGCTCAGCCTGGAGCGCGAGCAGCAGAAGCGCGCTACCGGGGGGCGGGTCCGGCCACGCTGGTCGATCAGCAATGCGTGGGCGGACGTGACCAGCCCGCCGGACGGCGGCATCGCCGCCGTGCACGGCCAGGTGATGCGTTTCGAGATCGAAGCGCCGCACCTGGCGTTGCGCTCGGGTTCGCGCGTTAACCTGTATGTGCAGACGGACGCCGGGCGCGAGCAGGGCGACTTGCTTGGGGGCAGCCTGGACGATTCCGCGGCGCCCGGCTTTGACATCACGGCTCCCGGCACGATGAAGCTCAGCGCCGGTCTGGCGGGCGGCGGGAGCGGCCTCGATCGTTTGCGTTCGCCGCCGCAAATCCCGATCTATGCCGGTGGGCACCTGGGGCACACCGACGGCTCCCACACGTTCAAACGCAGTTCGCGGGTCTTTGCCTGCAGCGTCCCGTTGATCGCAGACTTCCTGCCGAAAGAAGGCGCCCTCAGCGACGAGGAAATCGCACACCGTCGCGAGAAGAAGATCCCCATCGAGCGCAAAGACGGGCTCGTCCTTCGACCGGGCGAGAAGGTCCATGTCGGGATCCAATATGCTGATGAAAGCGGTGTCGAGACATGGTTGACTGGATCGGCCAAGGTGACGACGCACCCGGTACTGGACGTGATGGACGAGGACTACCGCGAGGAGAAGACGGCTGCCTACGCCGGGGAACTGCTCTACCTGCGGGTGGTGGATCTCGGCGCTGACGCCAGTGATTCCAGCGACAAGATCGAGATCCTGATGCAGGCCAAGTCGGGCGCGAAGCACAAGGTCGAGCTGCTCGAGGTCGATACGCACAGCGGTGTGTTCCGGGGCAGCGTCGAGCTGTCCTACGCACAAGGGCAGGCGGCGCCCGAGTACAGCGTCAAGCGCGACGGCTTCCCGGTCGTGTACGGGGACACGATGGGCGCACGCTACACCGATGCCAACGGCGTAAAGACCGAGACGGTGTTCCTCACGATTCAGAAGGGCGCGGACGGGACGGTCCGGCCGTTTTCCAAGAAGTACGACGACGAAACGATTGCCATGCGGACCCAGTTCTCGCTGGCCGAGGCCTATCTCGAAATGGCCAAGCGTCACCGCAAGTTGGGCGAGACCGAGCGTGCCAATCACGAGTATGAGCGCGCCAAGGACATGCTCGAAAAGGCCATGGACATGTTCCGCGACCCGGACACGCGGGCGCAGGCGGAATACCTGCTCGGCAACCTGACCCAGGAGGAGGCCGACACCACCAAGGACAAGGAGCTGCAGGAAGACCGTTACCGTGCGGCCCTGTCGCGCTATATGCGGGTGACCGGCAGCTACCCGGATACGCTGCCTGCCTCCAAGGCGCAGTTCAAGATCGCCACGGTCTACGAGCGGATGAACGAGCCGGAGATCGCCGCCCAGGAATACGTCAAGCTGGCCTACAAGTATCCCGACTCCGAGTTCCTGGCGCTGTCGATGGCGCGCCTGGGCACCCATTTCCAGCGCAAGGCGGCGCAGTACGAGAAGCAGGCCAAGGAGCTGCTCGCCAAGGTCGACGACAAGGACGCCCAGTTTGACGGCAAGGCGATGGAGACCATGTACATCAACGAGTACATCAAGTCGGCGGAAATCTTCGCCCGCCTGCAGGAGCGGTTCCCGGATCACGAGCTGGCCGGCAAGGGCGGCCTGCGCGCCGGGCAGGCCTACATGCGCGCCCGCGAAAACCGCGATGCCCTCAACGCTTTCAAGCGTGTCTTCCAGTACGAAGCCTACGACGGCCCCAAGATCCGCGCGCAGGCCATGTACTGGGCGGGCATGTGTTACCAGGCCCTGGGTGAGGACATGGCCGCCTACTCGCTCTACAAACGCCTGACCTACGATTTCCCGGAAAGCAAATGGGCCTCCTACGCCCGTGGGCAGCTATCGTCGGACCGGCTGCTGACGATTGAACTTGAGATTGAGGAGAAGCGGGTGGAGGAAGGGAGGTAGGGAGAGAGATTAAGTAATGAGACGAAGAGGAAACTCCCCATACTTAGTCTCGTTACTTAATCTCATTACTTAATCTCCCTTGCAGATGGATAGACAAAGGAATGCGACAACGAGCCGCTCGATGAGATACATTCTGCCACACGAACAACTGCACGTGTACTCCAAGGCGATGGCATTTGCCAAGCTGGTTGGCGCATGGGTCGATTCGTGGCCTACCCGTTGCGCAGTTCGCAACCAATTGGATCGCGCGATGGAGAGCATCATCACGAATCTCGCCCGTGCAGCTCGCCATCAACGGACCGACAAGGGAGCATATCTACTCGAATGCTCTCTCGGATCGGTTCTGGAGTGCGCTGCGTGCGTTGACGTTGCACAGTGCCGGAAACTGATTGAGACGTCTCAAGTTCGACAGGCCAAGCTGATGTTACGGGAAGTCGCGCGTATGGAATTGGGCTTGCGCAAGTCTTGGTCTGAGTCCATGCGCGTGCGAGAGGAATCCGAAACGTATGCTGCGAGTGAAGAGCGGTTCTTCGCGCACGAGTCCCTCGATGTGTATCAACGCTCCCTGCAGCTTCACGGGGCTCTTGGTGAAGTTCTTTTCGGAGAGCGTAAGGAACACCGCTATGCCAGGCGAGTTGACGAGTTAATCACCAGTCTCACGCTCAACATTGCGGAGGGCAACGGACGTTTCTCAAAACGGGACCACGGGACCTTTGCGGACACCGCAGAGGAGGCAGCCACCAAGCTCGCCGCGTACCTTGATCTCGTGGTTGCCACGTGGGATATGGACCTGGATCTGGCGAAAGGCCTGCTTCGTGAGACCATTGCCATGCTGGGGGGATTGAGAGGGTATCTGGATTCGGACGATCGGAGTTGACAGTGACCAAAGAGCGAAGAGATGGAGTAATGAGATTAAGTAATGAGATTAGGAGGCGGTGGCGCAGGAGTCTACTTACCTTGTCTCTTTACCTAATCTCATTACTTAATCTCCTCCCCCTCCCTGCCCTCGCCTCCCCCCTCGACGACCGCATCGCCGCTTTCGAGCAGGCCGACACGCAGAGCGAGGGGGCGGTGGCGAACGTGCTGAAGGCGGGGTTGGACGAGCAGCGCTCGGCCGAGGCACTGGCGGCGGTGCGGCCGTGGTTGACGGCGAATTCGCCGCGGTCGCAATCGGTGCTGTTCTATGCCGGGCGGTCGATGCACTTCTCCGGCGACTGGTCGGATGCCGTGATCTTCTACCGCAAGATGCTGAAGAGCAGGTCGGTGGACGGGCGGCTCGCGGCCACGGTGGTGCCGGCTACCTACCGGCTGCTGATCAACGATATGCGTGACGAGGAGGCGGCTTACCTGTTCATGCGCGAGGACGGCAACCGTCTGCGCGGCTACGGGAGTGCCAAGCAGTTCGACCGCTGGTTCCTGCGCAAGGCCGTCGAACGCGGCGATGTACGGGCGTTGGCCGAGCGGCTGGCGGCGATCCACGCGAACCGGAACGAGAATCCCGCAGAGTATGCTGAATTCATGCAGAAGCTGTACGAACAGCTGGAAACGTTCAAGCCGCGCGACGAAGACACGGTGGCGGCCCTGGACAACCTGGCCCGTGTGGCGACACGCGAACCGGGTTTCAAGGCGCGCTGGGATTGGATCAATGCGGTGTCGAAGTATATTCCGGAAGCGTCCGAGCTGGTCCATCACCGCAAGGAGGTGCCCAAGGAGTTGGTCGCCGAGCCGATGAAGGCGGCGCGCACGCTGTTGGCCGCTGATCCGCTGGGGGCCGCAAGCCTCGTGGTCAAGGGATGGTCGCAGTGGAACCATGGCGACACGCCGACGTTCTTCCGGTTTGCGCACGCGCAGCGGGACCTGAAGGCGGAGCCCTTCATTCAGGCGCTCACCCGATTGAAGCCTGCTGACGCGAAACTCCTCCTGAATAAGGGCGCCAAGTGCCCGCGCGGGCGGTGGGTGTCGGTTGCCGGCTTCATCTCGCCGGAGAAGGCCCAGTCGGTGGTGCCTCGGTTCCCGACCATCTTCAACGCGATCGATGCGCCCGACATAGGGCTGTGGGACGCGAAGATGACTGTTGCCGAGGCCAAGGCGCTTGCACCGCACATCGCACGCAATCCGCACGCGCAGGCGGCGTTGGTGCGGGCCTACGCGATGGCGGGCACCAACATGTGCAACAAGGTGGCACCGGTGATGGCCAAGTCCGAGGGCTGGCGTTTCGCAGGCGATCACAAGACTTCGGACGTGCGCCGCATGGTCGATGCTGTCTACAACTCCGGGCTTCATCGCAATGATTTCGATCACGGGAAGCTCGTCGGCGAGTATGAGAAGCAGTTCCGCGCGCGCAATGCTCAGCTTGAAAAGCAGGTTTCGAAGGAGGCCGACAGCAAGAGCCGGATGTCCGCTTTCAACAGACTTTATCAGGAGTTGCGTGGGACGCCCTCGACCCCGGCGCTGCTGGGGCTATGGGATAGGTTGCTAAAGCAGGCCCCCCATGCGGACAAGGCGCAGATGCTCAAGAAGCTGACGGCTGACTATGTGTCCGCACCGCTGGCATCGAAAGAACCACAGACGTTTCTGCTGCGTCAGAGTCTGACGAAGATTGACTTCGGCAACCCCTATTCAAAACTCTCCTTCGGTCCGGCGTTTGCCGGCGGATGGGACCGCTGGGGACACAACAACGTCAGAAAGGGTGCTCCCGAGCTCGCCGCCTATCTGCATACGCTGCTTCGGCAACAGATGCAGGCGGGTACGTTGTCCGAGCCCGTTTTCAGCATGTGGCTCCATTGTGTGAACCCCAAGGAGCAGGAATCTGCGGCTTTCATGACGGAACTCGTGAAGTCTCCGGCTTACGCCAAGATGGATGTCGCGTTCCACAAGCAGGCTTCACACAGCTTGCTGTTCGGGGAGGCTGCGCTGACCGAGAAATCTGTGACCGATCCGCGCGTTGTCAGCCGCGAGCTGCTGGCGCTGCCGGAAGAGGCGACGTCTCAACAGGTGGAAGCGGCGTTGAAGGCGGTTATGACGCGCGTTGGCCAGGCGCGGGAGCCGGTGGCGGTTCTCGCTCTGCAGAAGGTGGCGGCTCTCCCCGAACTCAAGGGTGATACGCGCAAGTTGGTATTGTCCCTGTTCGACGGACTCTCTCCCCTGGGCGAGTATCCCTACCGCCAGGGGTATGAACAGCTCGGGGTCAGATTCGTGAAGGAGGCGCAGGAAGCCGGGAAATGGGGCGACGTCGTCCCGTACGCCGCCTCCCTGTGGCGTGCCGCCAACTCGCCGGATGACAACAGGCATGATCATGGGAACCATCATGTAGAAGCCGCGCTGATTTCATTCGCCGAAGCGGCGCTGGAAGCCGAGAGCTACTCCACCGCTCTTTCCGTAGGACGTTGCGGGCTGGCAAGCGGCGTGCCGATTAATGAGCGACGGGCGAAGCTGAGCGGTTTCGCCGGTAAGGCGGCCGTGGCTGTCGGCGTGGTGGAAATCCCGGTGGACGAGACCGATCCGGCCTATCCTATTTTCAAATCCAACTCCGAGTTTGTGCAGGGCAACCTGGATTCGGCCTGGAAGCTGTACCTGGCGAATGACGCGCTTCTGAAACCGAAGGACCGTGACAGCGATACCGGCGAGAAACCGCTGTTGCGGCGGCTGTCCGTGGAATACGGCTTCTGGCTGTTGAAGCGCAACGTCGAGGAGGATCGTACCGACGAGGCCGAAGTGCTGGTCAAGGAGCTGACGATCTGGTCGCGCCGGGAGGAAGGCCTGCTGAGCCTGGAACAGGATGCGGAATTGAAGATCGCCTATGCCGACCTGGCGTTCCGCAAGGGCAAGCTGCCGACCGCGCGTGCCTGGTATCGCAAGGTGGCCGATGCGCGGGAGTACAAGGGCTCGGCGGTACATCTGCGCGCGGCGCTCGGCTCCGTCATGGTGGACCGTGTCTCGAAGGATTTCGGTTCCGCACTCGAGGAGCTGGACAAGCTGCTGCCGATCGGGATTCCCGGCGCCCGAAGCAAGGTGCACTATGTGCGCGCCGAGGTCTTGATGGACCAGGAGGCCTACAAAGAAGCCCTCGAGGAGGTCGAGGCGGTTCTGCGTCGCAAGCCCGGGCATGCGGACGCGCTGATCTTGCGCGGAAGAATCGAAATCCTGATGCGTCGTCTTGTGGATGCGAGCATCATCGAGCTCGGGCTCACGCGGGCGGACAAGGTCATGGTGCCCGGCGAGGTCCTCAAGATCAACCTGCTCGATCCGACGTTGAGTGTGTCCGGGGTAGGGGCCGATATCGAGGTCGAGGTCTGGGCCAAGTCCGGCGACCGCGAGCGCGTCATGCTCCACCAGCTTGGCGATAACAAGGAGAAGTTCCGCGCCGACGTGCCGACCGCACTGGCGCCGCCGGTCAAGGGCGACAAGACACTGCAGGTGCTGGGCGTCGACGAAATTCGCTTCGGGTATTCGCAGCGTTTCCGCGCCAAGATGAAGGATTTGCCGCCCGATCCGGATATCGTGATCACGATTGCCTCCGACGCGCATCTCTCCTTATCGGCCGGCGCCTTTCCGGCGCGCAAGGGCGAACGCAGACTCGATATCGAAGAGCTGGGGCTTTCAAGCGCGCAGGCCAGGCTCGGCATGCGCACGGTGCGTCCGGGCAACCCGGTCTATCTGCGGGTGATTGATGCCGACCAGAGCAAGACCAAAGAGAAAGACGAACTTCCCGTCAGTCTTGAGACCTCCAGTGGTGACGTGATTCGTCGCCTGCTGCTGCAAGAGACCGGGCCGTACACGGGTGAGTTTGAGGGCATCATCCCGACGGCAGGCGCCCAGGCGCTGGCGTTCGCTTCCGAGAGCGCACCCGGCCGCGATCCGAACATGTCGATCAGCGCGAAGGACTATCCCGGTTGGCTGGGCAGCGTGGGCGAGAAGGAAAAGGCGCGTACCTTTGGCGTGGACCTGAACGACAACGTACCGGTCGACAAGATGACGATCCAGTGGCTGGCCGAAGATCAGGCGATCGCGCATTTCGTCCTGCAGACGTCTTTGAATGGGCGCGACTGGGTCACCCGGGCGCGCTACCCGGAAGGCGCGGCGCCGTGGGACGGGCGGCCGCATGTCTCTTCGATTCCTACGTATAGGGGCGGCATCCCGGTTTCCACGCCGAAGGAGCGTAGTTTGCCGGTGGACTGGCAGGAGAAGATGGAGTTGAATTCGGCGCGCGCGTCGTGCGGTTATCTCGCCGCGTATGTGCCGGGTCTTTCGGCCGAGAAACTCCCGATTGTGAATACGGGGCACCCCGGCTATTCGGGATTGCTGCAGTATCGCGCTCTGTTCTATCAGCCGGACATGGCGACACGGCGCTTCCAGCTGGCCGGGTATCCGGCAACGGATGAGAAGGGGAACATCCGGACGATATTCCTGATTGACGGTGAACCGGCTGATGAGGAGTCGGAGGATCCGCTGACGATCGAGCGCGAGTTGTCGCCCGGGCTGCACGAGATCCAAGTGTGGCGTCATGAGGGACGCAGCGATCTTGAGAAGCGCAAGCCGGTGATCGAAGTCGACGGCAAGCCTGCCCCCGACAGCATGTTTGCCCCGACGAACTTCCCGGCAGGCGTGCAGGCGCAGATTCCGCGGGCGGCGAGTATTACCAACGTGGCAGGAGGGATCGAGGTTGCCTTCGGCACAAACACGCAGGCGCGGCTGGTGCGGTTGTCGATCCAGGGCTTCGACGGTGTGGCGCCGGCCATCAAGAAGGTCACGCTGACCGGGCGGGACGGTGAAGCCTACCTGCCGGTGGAGCAGGACTTCATGGCGTTGCGCGAGAACAAGCAGCTCGAGGTGTTGCCGGGCGACCAGGTTGTCGCGCGCTACGAGGATTCCGTGAGCGCCACGCCGAAGCGTACCCGGCACGAAGGGCGTTTGGGTGTCGCGTTCAATACGGCCAGGATCTCGGCCTCGTTCCTCAACTACGAGACGACCACGACCGGGCGGCGGTTGATCCTCGAACCCATCCGGCGCTTCAATCTGGAAGATGCCGTGGCGATCGTGATTGACGATGTCGACATGGACGGCAGCCCGAAGAAGGACGTGGTCGAATTCACGGCCGTGACGAGCGCAGGCCGGAAGACGACGCTCAAGGCGGTCGAGACCGAAGAACATAGTGGTCGTTTCGTGGGCCGCATCTTTCCGGTTGCGGGCAAGCCGCAACGTGAGTCCGAATTGCAGGTGCCCGAAGGCGGAGCCTTGACCCTGACCTACCGCGACATGGAGAACCTCGACCCCGGCATCCCCGCCGACCGCGGCGTCACCATTGAGCACGCCAAGTACATAACCCCGAAACTAGGCGCTTACACGGTGAGCAGCGGACTGCTTCCACCGCCGTCGGCACCGAAGATGGAGGGCGAGCGCGCGTCCCGCCGTAGCTCTGGAAGAGCGAAGGCGGATCCCCGCGAGCCGCAAAAGAGCAAGCGCTCTTCCGGCCCCGAGGTCTTCGCTCCTCGCCGCACACTGGCTTACAGTTATGTTGACGAGACCGGCCTGGCCGGCACGCCGCTGAAGGCGGTCATTGGTGGCAGCGTACGCTTCGACGTGGTTGCCACGCACCTGGCCCTGGCGGGCAGCAGTGAGATAAACGCGTATGTGCAGGTTGTGACGAATGAGACCTCCGGCTTCGATATTACGATGCCCGGCACGATCAAGCTGAGCGGGAGATTGAGCGGTAGCGGCGGCGGTGGCGTGCCGCGCGGCTATACCGCCGGCGAGGGAGAGGGCCCCGGTACCGGCGAGTCGGCACTGGACGAAGGGCGGTTCACGTTCTCCGTGCCGCTGATCTTGGGCGACCGGCCGCGACACAGCTTTGCCACGCAGGCAGAAGAGCGGTCGGCAGCGGCGGCGCCGGACGGACTGGTGGTGCAGGCCGGCGATACGGTGCGCATCGGTTACGCCTGGAAGGATGAGAACGAGAAGGTGCAGTGGAAGACGGCGACGGCCACCGTCGGCAGTCACGCTTTCCTGGACGTCATGACCGCCGGCTACAACGAGCCGTTGGATCGCGTCTTCGTAGGAGAGCGGGTCTTCCTGCGCGTGCTGGCGCCCGGCCTGGACCGCGGCCCGGAACGGGACGTGACCTCCGTCAACCTGAAGGCGACCAGTGGCGCTTCCGCAATCTTCAAGCTGCGCGAGACGTTGCCGCACAGCGGCCTGTTCAAGGGGTTGTTCACGGTCAATTACGCCGCTGACGAACTGCCGGCCGAACTGCCGCCGGTCGAGCTCAACGGGTTCCCGGTGCGTTACGGTGACGACGTGACGATCGCCTATGCCGCGTTCGACGAGAACCCCGAGCAGAAGGCCACGGTTACGATCAACATGGGCGCCGACGGAATGATCGAGCCGTTCAGCAAGCGCTTCACGGGTGATGAGATGGCGGTCCGGACCAGCTTCACGCTTTCCGAATGTTTCTTCGAGCTGGCCAAGAAGCATCGCAAGATGGACCAGGAGAGCCTGGCCCGTCGCGAGATGGCGCACGCCAAGAAGCTGCTGCAGGAAGCGATTGCCACGCACCGCGACGACGCGCTGCGGGCCCAGGCGGAATACCTGCTGGGCAACCTGGCGCAGGAGTACTCGGACCTGTCGAAGAATGAGGAGGCCAAGCTGCCCGGCTACCAGGAGGCGCTGGCGCGCTTCGTCAAGATTCCGGTCGACTATCCGGACACGGAGTTCGCGCACAAGGCCCAGTTCAAGACGGGCCTGGTCTACGAAAAGATGGGCGAAGGCGAAATCGCGGTTGAGGAGTACGTCAAGTTGGCGTACAAGTATCCGGATTCCGAGCATATTCCCGAGGTGATGGCGCGTCTGGGCAAGTACTTCCAGGCGGCGGGGCAGAAGTTCAAGGTGCAGGCGGACGAAATCCGCGAGAAAGAGGATGTGGAGTCACAGGCCGAGGTGCTGCGTCTCGACGAGTTGTCCTATCCCGAGTTCATCAAGGCCGCCATCATCTACGGCAAGCTGGAGGAGCGCTTCCCGGATCACAAGCTCGCCGGGTTGGCCGGGTTGGCATCGTCCCAGAACTACATGCGCGCGCACCAGTACGAGAAGGCGATTGACGGGTTCAAGGTCGTTGTCGATAACGAGGACTACGACGACACGGGCATTCGGGCCCAGGCCTTGTTCTTCAGTGGTTGGAGTTACGAGTTGATGGTTGCGTCGATGGGCGCGGGCAACTACAAGGGCATCGGCAACGCCAGGCAGGAGGCCTACGAGACCTACCGCCGCGTGACCTTCGACTTCCCCGACAGCAAATGGGCCAAGAAAGCCCGCGGCCGCCTGTCGGATGCCGCGTTCGCGAAGATCATTGAGACGGAAGAATTCAAGCGCGAGAAGATGCTGGAAGCGATCAAGTACGAGAAGATCAAGCGGGCGCAGGACAAGCGGCAGAAGAGCGTGATGGACAAGCTGCTGAAGCGGTAGGGGGGAGGAGAGAGATTAAGTAGAAAGATTAGGGAGATAGATCAAGAGAAGAAGCAGGAGTCAGACTGATGTACTTAATCTATCTACCTAATCTATCTACTTAATCTCCCTGGCATTCTCCGTAAATGGATTTATGAACCCACTCGAACAACGTCTTTTGTACGAAGAAACCGGCGGCGTCGAACCGCGGATGACGGTGCGCAGCAAGACGCGCATCGACACCGGCCGCTGGTGGCGACCGACGCCGATGTGGCTGTGCGTCATGGTGGACGAGCTGGTGATGCTGGCCGTATCGCGGCGGCGATACGTGGCGCGCCTGCCCCTTGCGGAGTGTGGCGCCACGCACTACTGCCACACCACCGGCGAGCTGGTGGTGGAACCCGGCGAGGAGTTGACGTATAGCCGTTTCCGTGTGACACCGCGGGAGGCGCTGGAATTGTTGAAGACGATGAAGGGAGAGGGGGAGATTAAGTAATGAGATCAGGTAACGAGATTAAGTACGGAGATCAGGGCCTCTTCGTCTCTTTACTTAATCTCATTACTTCATCTTCCCATGCGGACACACAGGTTCCATAACTGAGCAAAGATAGACGAGGGAGAACCAACCATGTTAGAGCATCTTCTCAAGGGCGGATTCATGATGATTCCGTTGATGGCGTGCAGCCTCGTCAGTCTGGCGGTGGTGTATGACCGCTGGGTGGCGTTTCGCGAGAACCGCAAGATCGACACGCTGTCGCTGCGCTCGAAGGTGATGGCGAGTCTGCGTGAGAACAACATTGATGCCGCGATCGCCGAGTGCGCCACGGCGGGCGGGCCGGTGGCCTCGGTCCTGCTGGCGGGGTTGCGCTCATACCAGCACCTGTGCGGCAAGAGCGAGAGTTCCGAGACCATGCGCATGGTGGTCGGCCAGGTCATGGAGGACTACAGCGCCCAGGCCATGAGCGTGGTGAACAAGCGACTCGATATTCTGACCACGGTCGGTACCGCGGCGCCCCTGCTCGGGATGACCGGTACCGTCACCGGCATGATTCTCTCTTTCCAGGGGCTGGCGGAAGCCGGCAGCATGGGCGGTGGCGGCGCGGTCGCCCGCGGTATCGCCGAGGCGCTCATCACGACCGCGGCCGGCCTGGTGATCGCGCTGGCGGCGGTCATCCCGCAGAGCTTCTTCAACCGCTGGAGCGACGAGATCGAACTGGAGATCGAGGAATCCACGGCCGATTTCGTGGAGTTCATTCTGACGCATCACTAGGATTTGACCGATCAGTCCGATCTGTCAGATCCGACCGATCAACCGGATGCCGCCATGCCCAAGATGAGCAAACAGGAAAAGAAGCATCGCACGGGTGAGATCCCGACGGGATCGTTCTCGGATATCGCGTTTCTGCTGATCATCTACTTCCTGGTTGCGACGTCGCTGACCAAGCTGAAGTCCATCACGGCGGACCTGCCGACGGGAGAGAAGGCGACGCAGGCCCAGACGACGAAAACGCCGATCGTCAACCTGCGCGGCGACCAGGTTTTTTTCAACGACAAGCCGGTTGACATGGCGGCGCTGCGTGCGCGGCTCGACGCGCTGAAGCTGGCTAAGGCGGAAGGCAATGCCAAGGTCATCATGCTCGAGTCGACCCGCGACACGCCGTACCAGTCGTACTTCGAGACGATGGCGACGATCAGTGAGAGCGGCGGGGTGATCGCGATTGTGGAGGAGGAGTGAGCAGGGAAAGAAGAGAGAGATGAAGTAATGAGATTAGGTAAAGAGATTAAGTATGGAGATCAGGACCTCTTCGTCTCATTACCTAATCTCGTTACTTAATCTTCCCGGCCAACTAAGTGAGGTTATGAAGAAGTCTCAGAGAAAAAAGCGCAGGAAGGTGCCTGTGCCCATCGCGAGTATGGGTGACATTGCGTTTCTGCTGATCATCTTCTTCCTGGTTTGCAGCGAGGTGTCGAAGGACAAGCCCGACCTTCAGGCCGTTCTGCCGCTGTCGGAATACGTCAAGAAATCGGAGGCACGCGTCGCTGCGCGCGTGGCGGTGGACGAGACGGGACAGATCTTTCTCGACGGTGTGGCGGTGAACAGTGCGAAGGATGTCGAGTGGGGTGTGCGCGCGTTGCTGGCGAACACCGTGGCCGACGACCAGCGCCATGTGCAGTTCAAGTGCGACGCGACGTTGCCCAAGGAGACGTTCGAACCGGTTCTCCGGGCCATCGCCGAGGCGGGGGGCGTGATCGACGCGGTGGGGGAGAAAGAGCGTAATCGGTAATCGGTGACCGGTAATCGGTGACCGGTAATCGGTGACCGGTAATCGGTGACCGGTAATCGGT